>JAQBHL010000368.1:0-75373 GCA_032127745.1 Acidobacteriota bacterium | reverse complement strand
ACCATGTTCTCTTCGGAGAGCTCACGGGCGCTGGACTCAACCATGCAGATCGCCTTCTCGGTACCGGCGACGAGGAGGTTCAACTCGCTCTTCGTGTTCATGTCGGGCGTGGTCGGATTGATGTGGCACTGGCCATCCCAGAAGCCCACGCGTACCGCACTGACGGGGGTGTCAAAAGGGATGTCGGAAATGCAGAGCGAGGCCGAAGCGCCGATGATGGCCAGCGTGTCCGCTTCGTTCAACGGGTCCGCGGACCAGAGCAAAGCGGCAATCTGGGTCTCACAGGCCCAGCCTTCAGGAAAGAGCGGGCGCATGGGCCGGTCGATCAGACGGCAGGTCAGGATCTCCTTCTCGTTCTGCCGGCCCTCGCGCTTGAAAAAGCCCCCCGGGATCTTGCCCGCGGCGAAGTTGTTCTCACGGTAGTCCACGGTGAGGGGCAGGAAGTCGATTCCCACCTTGGGCTCCTTGGAAGCACCGGCGGCCACGAAGACCACGGTCTCGCCCATGGAGACCAGGGTGGCGCCGTCGGCCTGTTTGGCCATCCGGCCCGTTTCAATGGTGATCGGGGTGCGACCGACCGGGATCTCGTACCGTTTCATGGCCATGTGCTTTTCTCCGTGCAGCGGGGGGGTGAGGATTCAGGCGTGAGGGGTGGAAGACCACGGGCGGATGAACCGGCCCGATCTCTCGAACGAAGCGACCATCCGGCCTCGCGCAGCCGCCGAAGAACCGACTGGGCCCGGGCACCCCTCCATGCGGGCGGGTTCGCCGCGGATCCACCGGCCTTCCCCCCCCGCCCTCAGGCAAGGTGGGCTCGTCTGCGCGCCCCGGGCTACTTGCGTAGGCCGAGCTTGACGATCAGGGACTGGTAGCGTGTGGGCGTGTTCGACCTGAGATAGTCGAGAAGCCGACGCCGGTGTCCGACCATCATCAGAAGACCCCGACGCGAGTGATGATCCTTCGCGTGGGTCTTGAGGTGTTCGGTCAGCTGGCCGATGCGCTCTGAGAGAAGCGCCACCTGGACCTCGGGCGAGCCGGTGTCTTTGGTGTGCGCACGGTTTCCCTCGATGAGGGTTGTCTTCTTTTCCTTGGTAAGGCTCACGACTCTTTTTGCTCCTCCGAGCCTGCTTTGTTGTTCTTACAGCGTGATTTATCTTCGTTTGGAACTCGGGAGCTTACCATACGGGGCGCCCCTCAGAACACGCAGAAGGGCTGAACCCGGGAACCCTCAAGGTAGGCCAGAGCCAGGAGGCCTCCCGAGGCGTCTGCCACCCGAACCCGAACCCGCTTCACCTCCCCGCCCCGGTCGAGCGTGACGGCGCGCCCCAGGCGGAGATCCGCGGCCTCTCGCGGCGCCGCCATCACCATCGGCCAGGCCGACAGGATGGAAATCATGGGAACAAGACCCTGGCCCAGGGAGGCGGGGGTCAGGTCGTCGAGGCGAATCGCCTGCTCGAGGTTGGCCGAACCCGATCTGGTCCGGCGCAAGGCCACGAGATGGGCGCCGATTCCCAGCGATCGGCCCAGATCCCGGGCCAGCGCGCGGACATACGTCCCACGGGAACAAGCGAAACGGACCCGCGCGTACGCACCGCCTGCCTCCAGCAGTTCGGCGGCGCCAACGTGGACGATCACGGGCTTCAGATCGACCTCATCGCCACGACGGGCCCGAGCGTAGGCCCGCTCTCCATCCACCTTCTTGGCGGAGAAAGCCGGAGGGATCTGATGAAGTTCTCCCACCAAGGAAGCAAGTGCTCTGGACAGCGTCTCGGCGGTCAGACCCTTCGGCTCTGCGGGTTCCGTTCTCGGCTCGCCAAGGGCGTCGTCGGTGGTGGTCTCGAAGCCGAACCGGATGCGTGCCTCGTACTCCTTCGCCTCGACCCCCCCCGTCTCCTCGATGTAGGGGATCAGGCGGGTGGCCTTGCCAAGACACAGGACCAGAACTCCGGTCGCCATGGGGTCGAGAGTCCCGGTGTGGCCGACTCGCCGGGTGGCCGCGATTCTTCGAACGCGCGCCACCACGTCATGGGAGGTCAGGCCCTCGTGCTTGTCGACGACCAGCAGGCCGTCGATCCCGGGACCTCGGGGTCGGGATGGCTTGTTCAGACGAACTCCAGGCGTCAGTCTTCTCGGAGGGGCGAGGCCGGCCCCTCGACGGTGGTTTCCGGCCCGGCATCCGACTCCCGCCGGTCCGCGGCCGCGGCTTCGTCGGCTTTCCATCCCGCCATGATCTCGCCCACCCGTTCGGCGTTGTCTAGTCCCCGGTCCTGAACGAACATGATCTCCGGGACGGTCCGGGTGCGCATCCGCTGCGAGAGGAGCTTCCTCACGAACCCCCGCGAGTGGTGAAGGGCCCGCATGGATTCGAGTTGGACCTTGGCATCCCCCATCGGTGAGACGTGGATCTTGGCCACCGACTGATCGACCGGCATCTCGACCCGGATCACAGTCACGAAGCCGAGCCGAGGGTCCCGTATCTCGCGGGCGATGATCATGGCCACCTCGTCCCGCACCCCGTCCGCCACCCGCGACTTGCGGTGATTCACAGCCATTGTCTTTGCTCCCCCGCGCACACCACTCCAGGAGTCTCTTCCACTTCACGGAGAATCCGGTCCAGGGTTCGCTCCATGGGGACCCGCTCGGTATTCACGCCCACCACGGCCAGCGCGGCCCGCTGCCATTCGTCCTGGTGAGCGACCTCGGCAATGGACACGTTGTGGTTCTGGCGCACCCGGCTGAGGATGGACCGCAAGGGTTGTCGCTTGTCCTTGAGACTGTGAGACTCGGGCAGATGCAGCTCGATTTCAAGAAGACCGATCACCATGAGCGCATCTTAGGCCGTCCTGCCGGTGAGGCCCTGGATGGCCTGCGCCCGGACCGAAGTGCGGGCGGGATCTGTGACTGAAGCTCTCCACGAGCCCTCCACCGCAAAGCAGCTTCGCTCTGAGAAACCCACCCGAGAACGCACGGCAGCTGTGCCCGGACCACGTCCGTGACTGCTCCTAAGAAACCCTACCCCCGTCACCCCGGCGAAGGCCGGGGTCCAGGGCGATCGAAAAGTCCCAGAAACAGGCCTTTCCCGCATGGGTTTCACGGCGCGCGCCTGATCGGCCGCAACCACCTCTACAACGTCTCGCGGTACTTCTCCATGATGAAGAATTCGATGACGTCGCCCGGCTTCACGTCGTTGAAGTCCACGATGCCGATGCCGCATTCCGTACCCGCCCGAACCTCGGACGCGTCATCCTTGTGCCGCTTGAGCGACGCCACCTTGCCGGTATGAATGACGATGTTGTCGCGCAGGAGCCTGACGCTGGCCTGCCGCGTGACCTTGCCCTCGGTGACCATCGAACCCGCGATGGTCCCAATCTTCGAGATCTTGAAGGTTTCGAGGACCTTGGCCGCTCCAAGGACCACCTCCTTGAAGGCGGGAGCCAGACGTCCCTCCAGGGCCTTGGCGAGATCGTCGACCACGTCATAGATGACGGTGTAGAGACGGACCTCGATGTTGTCCCGTTCCGCGAACTCGGCGGCCTTGCGCTCGGGACGGACGTTGAACCCGACCACGATACCCTCGGAGGCCGCGGCCAGAAGCACGTCGCCCTCGTTGATGGCGCCCACTCCCGAACGGATGATGCGGAGCCGGATCTTCTCCTGGGGAATCTTCTTCAGTTGCTCGGTGAGGGCTTCCACGGAACCCTGGACGTCGGCCTTGAGAACCAGGGGCAGTTCGATCGGGCCTTCCGCTCCCCCGGGCTTCGCGATGGCCTCGAGCCGGACCCTGGACTGAAGGGCCTGCTGCTTGTCCTTCAGCTTCTGCTGGCGGAAGGAGACGATGGTGTGGGCCTTGACGGAGTCCTCGACCACGAACAGGGAATCCCCGGGCTCCGGAACGTCATCGAGGCCCTGAATCTCCACCGGAGTCGAGGGACCGGCCTCCCGCAACCGCTCGCCCCGGTCGTTCATGAGCGCGCGGATGCGACCGGAAACCGCCCCCGCCACCACCACATCGCCGATGCGCAGCGTGCCGTCCTGCACCAGGATGTTGGCCACCGGACCGCGGCCCTTGTCCAGGCGGGCTTCGATGACCGTGCCGCGCGCTGCCTTGTCGGGAAGGGCCTTGAACTCACCCATGTCGGCCTGAAGAAGAATCATCTCGAGGAGCTGATCGAGATTCTGCTTCTTCTTGGCGGAGACGTTGACGAACACGGTCTGGCCGCCCCACTCTTCGCAGAGCAGGCCGCGATCGGCGAGCTGCTGCCGGATGCGATCGGGCTGGGCCTCGGCCTTGTCGATCTTGTTGACCGCCACCACGATGGGAACGCCCGCGGCCTTCGCGTGATCCAGGGCCTCGAGAGTCTGGGGCATGACCCCGTCGTCGGCCGCCACCACCAGCACCACGATGTCGGTGACCCGCGCGCCGCGGGATCGCATCAGGGTGAAGGCTTCGTGACCGGGCGTGTCCAGGAACACCACGGCGCGGTCCCGGACGTCTATCTTGTAGGCGCCAATGTGCTGGGTGATGCCCCCATGCTCGCGCTCCGCCACCCGGGTCTCCCGAATGGCGTCCAGGAGCGAGGTCTTGCCATGGTCGACGTGGCCCATGACCGTGACCACCGGCGCTCGGGGCACGGAACCTCCGGATGAGACCTCCTGGCTCTGTTCCTCGACCACTTCCTCTTCGTAGGAACGCACCGTGGCGTCGTAGCCGAACTCGCGGCACACGTCCTGGGCCACCTCGATATCCAGAGTCTGGTTGACCGTGAGCATCAGGCCCTTGCCAATCAGATACTTCAAAATGTCGCGGTTCTTGGCATCGGGCATCCGCTCCGACAGCTCCTTCACCGTGACCCCCTCGGTGATGGTCATGGGCCGCAGAGGCCCGGTCCACTTGGGCCTTTCCTGGGCGACGATCGGCGTGATTTCACGTCCCCTGTCCCTCGACTGGCGGCGGGCGCCGATGCCCGGCCGGTAGCCGCCTGGACGGGCGCCGGGAAACGGCGAAGGGGATCCGGCGGGCGGGCCGCCCGGACGTCCCGCGGGCCCGGTGGCCGGGGGCTGAGCCCCTCGAACGCCGGGAGTGCCGCCGCGCAGTCCGGGGCGCTGGGGCGGAGCCCCGGGACGGGTGGCCACCCGGTGCTGACCGGTGGTGCGGGAAGGGGATGCGATGGGCCGGATCGCCCGGATCACCGGGGCGATGGGCTTCACCACGAGGGGAGAGGCGGCCGCCTGCGGTTCCGATGAGGGATCTGGTTCCGGCGTCTCCGCGGTTTCGGCTTTCGCGGGCGCCGCTGGCCGGCCCACGGGTCTGAGCGGGGCGATCCTGGGCGTCATTCGAACCGGCGCCGCGGAAGGCCCGACGGCCGGCACGCTGCCCTCGATCACGTCGTCGCTGAAGACCAGAGGCTGGGCTGAGTCGGTGTGGGAGGCTGACCCATCGCTCGCTTCGAGAGGCGCCGCTCCATCCCCGGATCCGTCGCCGGGAATAGACGCGCTCGATCCCTGGGGGATCGCACCGGTCGCACCAGAGGCTGGCTCGGCCTCCGTCGCCGCCGCCCGGCGGCCCCGGCCAATGGGCGCGAGGGTAACCGGGGCCTTGCGCGCGGTTTCTTCGCTGGGCGCGGACGGGGCCACGGTGGCCAGGGGCGGTGGCGCTTCAGCGGGCGGCGCTTCAACGGGGGACGGTTCGGGCGCAGGCTCGGGCGGCTTGACGGCCACGCGCGGGGCCAGGCGCACCGCGGCCGCAGCGGTGGCGCTCGCCGCTTTGGTCCGGCCTCCGGCCTTCCTGGCTGCCCTCGCCTTCTCCGCGTCCTGGGCGGCCTGAGCGCGCTCAGCGCGTTCGGCCGCTATCTTGGCTTCGCGCTCCTTTTCGAGAGCGTCGCGCTCGCCCTCATCCTCTTCGGAGCCGTACACCCGGCTCCGCTTCGCGCTCTGGCCCTCGAGGCGGACGTGCCGCTTGAACTTGGTGGCCTGGTCCTCATCGACGGAACTCGATGGGGCCTTGGCCTCGATTCCCATCGCCTTCAGCTTCTCGATGATCTCGGGCGAGGAGAGACCGAGCTCGCGAGCGAGTTCGTATACGCGGGGTTTGGCCATGAAGCTCTTTATCGACCTGTTTCTGGACGGGTGATGGTTACGAAGATCCTGCGGATCGATGCTGGAACAAGGCCCAAAAGCACTAGGCGGGGTCTCCTGTGGTCGGGGTAGGCGGGGTCGCTTCCGAACCGGATTCGGATTCGGGCGCCGGCTCCGGTGGGGTCTCCTGAACGACGACCTTAGGCAGCGCCGCGGTGGCGGCCTGCCGGAGGGACTCGGCGGTGGCCTCGTCGATATCAATCGACGCGAATTCCTCGCCGGTCATCTGAAGCAGATGTTCGAGGCCCTGAACCCGGGCATCGATGAGGCGTTGAACGACGTCCTTGTCGACGCCCTCCATGCTGCGAAACTCGGAAAGCTGGGCCGCGACTTCCAGACGCTTCTCTTCTTCGCTCTTGATCTCGATCCGCCAGCCCACGAGTTTCGCGGCCAGGCGCACGTTCTGTCCTCGTTTGCCAATGGCGAGCGAGAGTTGCTTGTCCTCGACCACCACTTCCATGATCTTCTGTTCGGTATCCACCACCTGTACCCGCGAGACCTGCGCGGGCTGAAGCGCCGCCTTCACGAGAGCGACCGGATCGTCATCCCACTCAATGATGTCGATCTTCTCGCCCCGGAGTTCGCGGATGACCGCCTGGACCCTGGTCCCCTTCATGCCGACGCAGGCGCCGATGGGATCGATGTCGGGGTGGGTCGACTCGACCGCGACCTTGGCCCGCTCGCCCGGCTCGCGGACGCAGGCTCGGATCCTGACCGTGCCATCGAAGATTTCGGGAACCTCCATCTCCAGGAGTTTGCGGAGCAGGGCGCCGTCGGTGCGCGAGACCGTGACCTGGGGCCCTCCGCGGGTGGAACGCTGCACGGAGAGGATGGCCACGCGAATCCGGTCGCCGGTCTGGTAGTTCTCGGCCCGGCTCTGCTCCTTGCGGGGCAGCACCGCTTCGGTCCGTCCCAGGTCGACGATGTAGTCGGTGCCTTCCTGGCGCTTGATGACGCCGTTCAGAACGTCGCCGCGGCGCCGTTCGAACTCGGCAATCACATTGTCGCGTTCCGCGTCGCGAACCTTCTGGAAGATGACTTGTTTCGCGGCCTGGGCGGCGATTCGCCCCAGCCCCTCGGTCTGCTTCGGGAATTCGATCTCCATGCCCAGTTCGGCTTCGGGAATCAACTCCCTGGCCTCTTCGAGGCTGATCTCGATCTCCTCATCGGTGACCTTCTCGACCACTTCCTTCACCGCGAAGACGTCGATGTCTCCGCTCTCGTGGTTGAAGCGGCTGCGCAGGTCTTCATCGTTGTTGAAGAAACGCTTGGCGGCCTGGAGGATCGCGTCCTCGATCGCGCGGATCACAACCTCGGGATCGAGGTTCTTCTCACGGGAGACCTGTTCGATGCGTACTTTCAGCTCGTTAGCCATTGATTTACCTGAACGAAATCTCTCTTTGAGCGTGGCGCACGGCTGACAATGGCACCACGATCTCGGCGCCATCCCGGCCCTTGTGGTCGCGAGGGACGATGCGCACGTCGTGGTCGCTCACCGCGAGCAGGCGGCCCCTGACCTCCCTGACCGGGAGGGAGGTCAAGGGATCCGGACACGAGACTTCGGGAGCCGCGCGCTCAGGCGCTTCCCCGGCCCCATCCACGAAGGCGATCTGGATGTTCTTGTCCAGCACCCGCTCGAAATCTCGGGGCGTCTTCAAAGCCCGCGTCATTCCCGGAGAAGACACCTCGAGGGTGTAGGAGCGCCCGATCGGATCCTCGACATCGAGAATGGCCGAGATCTCCCGGGAGGCGTTCTCCAGATCTTCGAGACTGATCCGTCCGGGCTTGTCGAGATAGACGCGAACGAGCGGACCCTTGCCGCCCCGCTTCAGCTCCACATCGACCAGATCCAGTCCGGAGGACAGCGCCACCCGCTCCGCAACCGCGCGGACAAAGACCTCTACGTTGAATCCCTTGCCGGGGTCTGTGCCTTTGTATGGGGTAACGTCTGCGAGCAAATTCGTACCGATCCTTGGGAGACTTCACAGAAGACTCCCTAAACTCCGTCGCGGAAAAAAAAGAGTGGGCAACTGCCCACTCAGGAGAGGGAAGTATAGCGGCGAAGCGCGGCCCCGGCAAGGCCCTATCTACTTCAGGGTGACGATCTTTGGGGCGCCCGAGCGCGGGAACCAGGGAACAAAGGCGCTGGTCGTGGCCTGGTAGTCCAGGTAGGCGTCACCCCGACTGCGGACCCCCTGCTCCTCGGTCGCCGGAATGCCGGTGACCCCGAGCAGAAAGTAAAGCATCAGGGCCGGGCAGGCCCAGGAAAGCCACCCCCCCGGCGACGCGGAAGCCATCAGCGCGAAGGCGCACCAGACCAGCCATTCGAAGAAGTAGTTCGGGTGCCTGGAGTAGCGCCACAGCCCGGCCCGACAGACCTTCCCCTTCTGGCCGGGGTCGCGCTTGAACGCGTCGAGCTGGGCGTCCGCCGCGGCCTCGCCCAGCAGACTGGCGGCGAAAAGAAGGCCCCCCGCGATCTCGATGGACCCGAAGCCGGGAGACCCGTTCGATGCGATGAAAAGGAAGGGCACGGAAAGCCCGACGTTCAGCAGCCCCTGGAACAGGAAGAACCTGAAAAATTTTCCGTTCAGGCCCGCCGACCACCGCCGTCGCAGTTCGAGGTATCTGCCCTCTTCTTTTGGATGCAGGGCCGCGATCCTTCGGGCCAGATGAACGCTCAAGCGGAGGCTCCAAAGGGCCACCATCACGAACAACAGCCGCCGGCGCACCGGGACTCCGGACCCGAAGAGCGCGAAGGCGAAGGCGATGGGGGTGAAATTGAACGACCACGCGACGTCGACAATCGAGAAATTATCAATCCGCCGGGCCAGCCCGAACGCGGCTCCCATGAGGACGAGAGCGATCAAGCTGGCGAGAAGGAGAAGGAGGATCATGGAGACTTGATCTCGTGCTGGTCGCGGAGCCGCGCAATGATGGGCCGGATGGTGGAGAAGGTCCCCACGAAGATGAAGGGGGCGGCCAGGCTCCAGGCCAGCATGGCATGGAGACAGGTGAGCCCGAACTCTTCCAGGAATCCCATCGGGTCGGTCCGGGCCAGGTGAAGAATCTCCGAAGGCGCGAGCGAAACGTTGGGGGCGCCCACCATCCACTCTCCCAGCCGGACAAACGCGAAGATCATGGGGATCTGAATCGGGTACACGGCGTAGTTCACCGCGTGGGTCAGGGGCTGGGGGGCCCTGAGGGCGAGGGCGGCGACGAAGCACAGGGGAATGGAGGTGCCCATGATCGGAAATAGACCGAAGGTCACACCGATCGAGACCGCGAACGCCAGCTGCCGCGTCGAACTGCCCTGCAGAATGAGGGCTTCGAACGGCAGGCCGATGTACCGGTGAAAATACCCGGGGTCCCCGTTTGCGGTCATGATCCCTCGCGTCTCATCAGCAGGTCCTTCATCGATCCGCCCGGTGGCAGAGTGAAGAGTTGAAGGAGGACGTAGCTCGCGATCGCGAAATTGCCGAGCAGCAGGATGCCCAGCAGCCACAGGGCCCGGGCCAGCCAGGACGCCTCCTTGTAGGCGAGCCACAAGTAGAAGGTCAGGAAGGCGAAGTAGGCGTCGAACAACGTGGCCAGGCCCCACGGATCGGCGGCGATCTCCGCGAAGGCCTGCATCACTCCGCGGTCAAGGCTCGCGCGCCAGGTGACCCAGAACATGGCAACCAGGACCACAAGGAAATACCCTTTCAGAACTTTCGTCAACCGGACAACTCCTTAGCCGACATGAATCCTGGGGCGATCCAGCGGGTTCTTGACCGCCCGCCGCAGGACTTCACGAGTCACGGGCGCGGTGTCTCCCTCGCCCAGGAAAATGTATTTCAACACAAAGGAGATGGGATTCCCTTCCGTCCAGCCGAAATATGCATGTGCGGTTCGACCGGAGGCGGCCTGGGCCTTCAGCAGGATCGCGGCGATCGCGTTCGGAATGGCGGGCACGGTGCAGCGGAGTATCCGATGCGGACCGATCTTCACCCCTCGAACCTCGATGTCATCCGCAAAGGCCGACGCGTCGCCCTGCACGAGTTCCAGAAACACCACCGGTTCGCCGTTGTGGAGCGAGTGATCCTCGCGCGCCTGAAGCTCCTTCTTCTCGTATTCCTCCAGGCGCCGCTTGTCGGGCCGGTGGGCGATGATCCGAACCGGCAGGGCGCCGAAGCTGGAAATGAACTCCGTGGCCATGGGACCGAAGGTCACCTGGCCGATCCGGAGCTCCGTCGATCGCATGGCCCGCGAAACGATGGACACCCCTACGATGACCGCGATGAAGATCGATGCGATCTTGAGCCCTTCCGGACGCTCGTAGATGTTGAGGGCGGTGGTGTAGGCGAAGATGAGGGCCATCGAGCCGTAGGCAAAACGGGAGCGCGATCCCCGGTGCGCGATGGTCACCGCCACCGCCGCCGAGGTCATGAGCACGAGCACGCCGGTGGCGTAGGCCCCACCCTGCTTGTTCACATTCGCGTCGAAAAAGGCGGTGACGATCAGGGCGATGAGAGTGAAGACGAGAACCAGCGGCCGGTTGGCCCGGGCCCAGTCGGGGGCCATGCCGTAGGGAGGGAGATATCGGGGCACGAGGTTCAAGAGCCCGGCCAGGGCCGAGGCCCCGGCGAACCACAGGATCCCGATGGTGACCAGGTCGTAGAGGGTCCCGAAATTGTCGCCCATGAACCCGTGGGCCAGGAACGAGAGTCCCCGACCGTACGCTCGACCCCCTTGCTCGAACTCCGGCGCGGGGATGAGAAGAGTGGTGACGAACGAGGAGGCGATCAGGGCCAAGCTCATGATCAGCGCGGCCGTGGCCAGCAGCTTCCGGGTATTGCGGATCCGTCCCGCGGGTCGAGCCGGGAGATCGTCGGCTCGCCCCCTCACCAGAGGCATCACCGCGACCCCGGTTTCGAAGCCCGACAGGCCCAGGGCCAGCTTGGGAAACAGGAAGAGGGCGAGGCCAATGGCCATCCACGGGCTGCCGTGCCTCCCCAGCACGCCACCCCACCATGAACGGATCGCTTCCGGGTGAGAAAACACCTCCGCCGCGGCGCGCCCCACCACCACCAGATTCAGCAAGAGATACAGGACCACGATCAGGACGGCCACGCTGATCGCTTCCTTGAATCCGCGGAGAAAGGCCGCGCCCAGCGCGACCAGGAGCAGGGAGGTCACCAGCACCACGTGTTGCCGGACGGCATCGGGCACGTAGGGGTTCTCGACGATATGAGCGGTGGCATCGGCCGCGGACATGGTCATCGTGATGATGAAATCGGTGAAGGCGAAACCGAGCAGGACCAGCACGAAGGCCTTCCCTTTCCAGCGGGGCAGCAACTCCTCGAGCATCAGGATGCTCCCCTGTCCGTGGGGCGAATGCTTCGCCACCTGACCGTAGATGGGCAGGGCCACGAACAGGGTCACGAGCACGAGGATCAGGGTGGCAATGGGCGAGAGCATGCCCGCGGCCAGAACCGCGATGCCCGGCTGGTAGCCGAGGGTCGAGAAGTAGTCGACGCCGGTGAGACACATGACCTGCCACCACGGGGCGGTCGATTGTTGCTCTGCCCGCTCGTCGTGGCCCTTTAAGAGCCAGTCCCCCAGCCAGCGCCGGTCCCGAACCGGGGCGACCTGGAACGATTTCAATTCCGAGGCGTCGCGATCGCCCGATGGATTCATGAACGGCGGAGCATATCGGAGTTTGAGAGTTCGACTCCGGCCCGCCATCCTCCGTCCAAACGAAGTATTCTCTGCTTGCCATGAGTCGCGAATGGGAGGAACTCCGCCAGGATTTTCCGGGAATCAAGGACCGCGTCTATCTCAACGCCGCCGCCGCCTCGGTCACGCCCAGGTGGGTGCGCGAGGCGGTGGAGCGCTATCTCCTGGAGTTCGAACAGAACGGGGACGACCCCTGGGATCTTTGGCTGGCCCAGGCCGAAGTCGTGCGGGAACGGGTGGCGCGTTTCATCGGCGCCCAGGCGGATGAGATCGCGTTCGTCGCCAACACCTCGGAGGGGATGAACATCCTGGCCGATCTGGTGGCCCCGGATGGCCCCGTCCTGTCGGACGAGCTTGAGTTCCCCACCGTAACCCTGCCATTTTTGCACCGCGGCGCTCAGATGCAGTTCGTTCCCGCCATCGAGGGCGAGCTTCGCCTGGAGATGTTCGACGAAGTTCACGCCCCGCGCACCGCTTCGATCGCGGTCAGCCATGTTCAGTTCTCCAACGGATTCCGTATCGACCTCGAGGCCCTCGGTGGGCACAAGGGCCGGCGCCCCCTGATCGTCTGCGGGTCGCAGTCGGTGGGGGCCTTCCAGGTCGACGTCGAGGCCATGAAGATCGACGGGCTTGCCTGCGCGGGGCACAAGTGGCTGGGGGCTGGATACGGCGCCGGATTCGTTTACGTCAGCCGGGAGTTGCTGAAGCGCCCGCCCCGGGGACTCGGCTGGCGGAGCGTGAAGGACCCTTTTGCTTTCAACAATCGCGCCGGTGTCCCGGTGGGGACCGCCCGCCGCTACGAGTACGGGTGTCCGGCCTTTCCCGGAATCTTCGCCCTCGGGGCCGCGGTGTCCTACCTCGACGGCATTGGCCGGGAGCGGATCCAGGCGCGGGTTCTGCAACTGAACACCTCCTTGACCTCCGCCCTGCTTCACGAGGGCTTTGAGGTGCTTTCCCCTTCGGGTTCGGGTCGGTCGGGAGAGACCCTGGTGGCCCTCGAGAATCCGAGCGACGCCACGGAATTCCTTCGCGGCGAGAACATCATCGTGACCCAGAAACCGGAAGGAATTCGGGTGGCCACGCACTTCTACAACAACGACGAGGACCTCGAGAAGCTGGTGGCGGCACTCAAGGCGTATCGCGAATCGCCGATCCACCTCGTCGAGTGAGGGCCCGGCCCGCGGTGGCAACCGGGGTGCTCTGCGGCCTCACCCTGGCGCTGGGTCTGGCCATGCCCGAGAACGGATCGGCGGCCGGGGCCCAGGCCGCCGCCTCGCCCAGGGACCAGTCGCAGAGCAGGGACGTTGGCCGGGTTCTGGAGGTGGCGCGCCAGATCATGGTCGCGGCCCGCTACTGCACCCTGGTCACGCTGGGCGAGGGGCATCAACCCCAGGCGCGGATCATGGATCCGCTCGCTCCCGGTGCCTCCCTCACCGTCTACGTCGCCACCAACCCCCGAAGCCGGAAAGTGGCCGAGATCCGGCGCGACGCCCGGGTCACCCTGTTGTACTTCGACGCGGCCCGTCCGGCCTACGTCACCCTCATCGGCCGTGCCGTCGAGGCCGGAGAGGCCGAGAAGCGATCCCACCACAAGGATGAGTGGCAGACCTTCTTCCCTCGCGATAAGCCCGATTCCTACACCCTGTATCGCATCGCGCCTTCGCGGGTCGAGGTGGTGAGCGCCCCGGACGGCCTGTCCGGCGATCCCGCGACCTGGCGTCCCGTGATCATCGACCTCAAGTAGTGGTGCGGACCCCCGGGAGCGTGGACCCGACCGAGGCGCGACAGATTGCGTTTGGCATGAAGAATCCAACTCCCGCTCTCCCCCTGTTGCTGGCGGCATTGTCCCTGGGCGCCTCCGCCCCCGCCCCCAGGTCCACTCCCAGGCCCGACCCGCTCGCCGGCTTCGACGCCCAGGTCGTGAGGGCGGTGAAGGACTGGCGGACTCCCGGCCTTGCCATCGCCGTGGTGAAGGAGGGCGAGGTGATCTTTTCCAGGGGCTACGGCCTCAGGGACATCGGACATCACGACCTCGTCGACGCTCACACCCTCTTCGCCATCGGATCCACCACGAAGGCCATCACCGCCGCCGCGATCGGCATGCTGGTCGAAGAAAAGAGGCTGGGCTGGGACGATGCGGTGACGAAGCACCTGCCCTGAGTTCGTGCTTCAGGATCCGCGGATGACGCGCGAGATCACGATCCGGGACCTCCTCACCCACCGGGCCGGCCTGCCCAACGCCGACTATCTCTGGTACGGGCAGACCCACTCCCGACGTGCCGTTCTCGAGCGCCTGCGCCTGGTCGACCCTGCTTATCCGGTGAGGTCGAGTTTCATCTACCAGAACATCATGTACGCGGCGGCGGGGGCGGTGATCGAGGCGGCGAGCGGCATGTCCTGGGAGCGCTTCATCGAAACCCAATGGTGGCGATCTGCGGACTGATTCGTTCCGAGGGTATCGGGATCTACATTCTGGGCAACCTCGATCACGCCGAGCTTCGTCATGCCCTGATGCTGACCGCGTTCGATCGCTTGCTCGGCCGCCCCCCGCGGGACTGGAGCACGGAGATGCGTGTGCTCTATGCCCGCCTGGAGGAGGAAGGCCAGAAGGTGGTGAAGAAGGAGGCGGACCTGCGCGTGCTCGGCACCAAACCGTCCCTGCCCCTGAGCGCCTACGCCGGACGGTATTCCGATCCTTTGCATGGCGATGTGGAGATCTCGTTCAACCCGGCCGACGGGACCCTGCACGCCAGATATGGCGATGCTTTTGACGGTCCCCTCGAGCATTGGAACTTCGACACCTTCATGGCGCAGTGGGCCGCGAAGTGGCGAGGAACGACGACAGCGTCGTTCGTCCTGGATCCGACTGGAGGGAGTTCCGAACTCCGTCTCATGGGATCGACATTCCGCCGTCCGGCGGAGAACCCCTAGATCGGCGACGCTCTTTGGTACACTCTAAGTGCACCTATGTCTGACACTTCCGACGAAAAGGGTCCTGCCCAGCGATCCCTCACCAAGGCCGACATCGTGGCCGGAGTCGCACGACGTCTCGACTTCACCCAGGTTCAGGCGGCCATCGTGGTCGATTCGTTCCTGAAGGGCGTTGTTTCCGCTCTCAAGAAAGGCGAGGAAGTGGAAATCCGCGGACTGGGTTCATTTCGATTCCGGTCGCGGGCCCCTCGCAAGGGACGCAATCCGAAGACCGGCGAGCGCGTGGAAGTGCCGGCCAAGCGCGTGCCCTACTTCCGGATGGGCAAGGAGTTGAAGGCGATTCTGGGCGGAAGCGGCGAGCCCTCCTAGCCTCGCGGCGCGCGAGGATTCGCGGCCGAAGGGCAAGACCCCTCAGGGTAGCGGCACGATCGCGGGCGTGGAACGCGTGCTTCCTCTCAATCGAAAGCCGAACAGAGCCCTGTCCCTGGCCAGAGCGCGAGGGATCAGCGCATCGTTTCGGTGCTCGTAAGCCACGAAGAGGTCGAACAGGGACTTCTCCTGCCAGCGTCTGAATCCCGTTTCCGCCCGCACATCGGTCAACTGATCCCGGGGCGAATCAGGGGTGGCCGCCGCACCCACGTGACGCACATCGGCGAGCACGAACAGGGCCAGGTTGTTCTTCCGCACCACATCGATGTCCGCGGACAACCGCGCCTCCCATTTGTACTCCACCGTCGTGGCCAGGGTGGCGGCGGCCAGGGAGGTCTGAAAACCGCCCCGGCGATTCCACCTCTGCGGCCAGCCTGACTCGAATCGAGCGCCGAGGAAATTCCAATCGACGGCCTCGGACTTATCCCGGTCCAGGACGTGCCTGGACACGTGATGGAAGAAGGATGAGACCCGGCCGCGGCCCACCTCCCGGCCCACGCCGACTTCGAGTGAGTAGTTCGCCTGCACCGCCTCGAAGGATCGGACGCGATGCCCGAGGATGGTCTCGACGTCCGGGTTGAAATAGGCCGACCATTTTCCCTTTTCGACCAGATCGACGGTGGCTCCGATCCAGCCCACCCAGGCGAACGCTTCGTCCGCGGGCGAATAGCGGGCCGCTTCGAGGCGAGGGCCCATGAAAGGCAGAAACCTGACTCCCTCGTCCGACGACGCCGGGCTGCCCATGGACAGGACCGCGGCCAGGGTCGCGCCCAGGATCTTCGAAGAATTCACGGTGGCCAATCGGTTGGAATTCGCGACTCCGGTCTGAGGCCGCGAATGGCGGCGGTGAGACCCTTTGGGGGACGATGGTGCCGGAGGTGGGGGTCGAACCCACACGTTGCGAGCAACGCGGGATTTTGAGTCCCGTGCGTCTGCCAGTTCCGCCACTCCGGCGAGGAAGGCAAGGGCGGGGAGTTTAGCGCACGATCCTCGCCCGAATCGCGCTCCGTACCTTGATCGAGCCGAAGCCCGCCCGCAGCTCGATCTCATACTCGCCCGCCGGCGCCCGTTTCTTCTCTTTGTCCGCGAGGTCCCAGGCCACGCGATGAAGCCCCCCGGGTTCTCGGTCCTTCCATCTCCCGGACCAAGGCCCCTTGAGCGTCGCGCACCACGATGTTCACGGACGTCGCTTCGTCACCGAGCCAGTACGTCACCATGAGCGCGTAAGGAGCCCACTCCTCTAATCCAGCCCCCTCACCGTAAAATCTCCGGTGCGTGAACATAATCGGAGTTTCGGCCTACTACCACGACTCCGCCGCGTGCCTGGTCCAGGATGGTGAGATCAAAGCCGCCGCTCAGGAAGAGCGCTTCAGCCGGAAGAAGCACGATCACCGTTTCCCCGTCGGGGCTTTCAACTACTGCCTGAAAGAGGGCGGTCTCAAGGGACCCGAAGACGTCGATTACGTCGTCTTCTACGACAAGCCCCTCCTCAAGTTCGAACGACTGCTGGAGACGTATCTCGCCTACGCGCCCCGGGGCGTGTCCTCGTTCTTGAAATCGATGCCGCTGTGGCTCAAGGAAAAGCTGCACATGCGGACCGAGATCCGCAAGGCCTGCGGCTACGACGGCAAGGTTCTCTTCGGTGAGCACCACGAATCTCACGCCGCCTCCGCCTTCTACCCGTCCCCCTACGACGAAGCGGCCATCATCTGCTTCGACGGAGTGGGCGAATGGGCCACCACCAGTTTCTGGGCGGGCCGGGGCCATGCCCTCGAGGCGAAGGGCGAGATCCTCTTTCCGCACTCGATCGGACTTCTCTACTCGGCCTTCACCTACTACACCGGGTTCAAGGTGAATTCGGGCGAGTACAAGGTCATGGGCCTCGCTCCCTATGGCGAGCCAAAGTACGTCGACGCCATCTACGAGCACATTCTCGATCTGCGCGAGGATGGTTCGTTCCATCTCAACATGGACTACTTCGACTACTGCGCCGGTCTCACCATGACGAACTCCCGTTTCGACGCGATCTTCGGAGGGCCGCCCCGAAAGCCGGAGGCGCGACTCACCCAGCGCGAGATGGACCTCGCGGCCAGCGTGCAGCGGGTCACCGAGGACGCCATGCTGCGCATCGCCCGTCACGTCCATAAGGAAACCGGGCTCGACAATCTCTGCCTGGCCGGGGGCGTGGCCCTGAACTGCGTGGGCAACGGCCGCCTCCTGCGCGAGGGGCCGTTCAAGAACATCTTCGTCCAGCCCGCGGCCGGAGACGCGGGGGGAGCGCTCGGCTCGGCTCTGGCGGTTTGGCATCGTTACCTGGACCAGCCCCGCGCCCCCTTCACCGGCGCCCCGGGCCTGGACCGGCAGCAGGGGTCGTACCTGGGCCCGGCGTATCACGATCAGGATGTCCAGCGGCTCCTCGACGCCCGAGGGGCGAAGGCAGCGCGACTTGAAGACGCGGCGCTGCTCCCGAGGCTCGCCGGCCTGCTGGCCGAGGGGAAGATCATCGGCTGGATGAGCGGGCGGATGGAGTTCGGTCCACGAGCGCTCGGGGGAAGGTCGATTCTGGGCGACGCGCGCGACCCGCAGATGCAGAAGCGGATGAACCTGAAGATCAAATTCCGCGAGTCCTTCCGGCCTTTCGCGCCTTCGGTGCTGGCCGATCAGGTTTCCGACTGGTTCGACCTCGACCGCGAGAGCCCGTACATGCTGCTCGTGGCCCAGGTGGCCAGGAAGCAGCAGATCCCCATGACCGAGGACCAGGAGAAGCTGTTCGGCATCGAGAAACTCAACGTTCCCCGTTCGAAGATCCCGGCCGCCACCCACGTCGACTACTCGGCCCGGATCCAGACCGTGCATCGCGAGACCAACCCGCGCTACTACGATCTGATCAACGAATTCTTCAAGCTCACCGCTTGTCCGGTCATCGTCAATACCTCGTTCAACGTTCGGGGCGAGCCCATCGTGTGCTCTCCCGAAGACGCATATCGCTGCTTCATGCGTTCCGACATCGACGTGCTGGTGGTGGATCAGTGGATCTTCCTGAAGGAGGACCAGCCGGTGGTCGAGGATGACCGGAAATGGATGCAGGAGTTCGAGCTTGACTGACGCCATGGCGACTCCCCCTCCGGCCACCGCGAAGGATCTCCGGAACTTCGGGTTCACCTTTGGCTTCGTGGCCGGCGCCTTCGGCCTCGTCCTGATGTGGCGGGGACGGCCCGCGCCCGCCGAGGGCTTCCTCATCGCCGCTGCGGCCTTCTTCCTCGTCGGCGCGACTGTCCCGGGCCTGCTTCGACCCGCCTACGGGCCGTGGATGAAGTTCGCCGAAATTCTGGGGTACATCAATACCGGCCTTCTGCTCGGAGCCTTCTACCTCGTCGGGGTCACCCCCACCGGCCTGCTGATGCGGCTGTCCGGGAAGGACCCGATGAACAGAACCTTCAAGCGAGAAGACGAGTCCTCGTACTGGACGAAGCCCACCCCGCACCACGAGGGCGCCCGCCACTTCGACCGGCAGTTCTAGCCCGCTTCGCTCCGCCCGCCCCCAGGTATCGATCGCCCCGCCCCGCGGCATTGATCGCCCTCCTCCGCAACACTGAGCGCTTCGGGATCGAGGTCGCAGCCGGTCCGGAACCAAGAGCCTGGAACGGGACTTGCTCTGCTGTACCGCGGGATCAACGTTTTCTTGCGATCCAAGCGACCGGGTGAGGCCAGGGCGCCCGAACACCGCCCCAAAGGGGCCTGGACCCACCCGGAAACGTGGCGGGATAGGGGTTTGTGGCCTCTCCCGTCATCCACAATTGTCCGTTAACGAACGAGGAGCGTTCATGAGCGAACTTGCGACGAAACTGTTGATCCCTGAAGGCCAAACTCTAAAAGACCTCGTTCAGGAATATGAACGGCAACTACTCCTCATGGCGCTGGAACTCGCGGGCTGGAATCAGCGCCGGGTGGCCGCGTCTCTCGGTCTCCTGCCCTCAACTCTCTCGGAGAAGATGAAGCGGCTCGGACTGCGTTCGTCCCGGCCAGGAATCACCGTGGACGACTTCGTTTCGTCATACGGCGGCGACCTTCTCCAAGCTCAGTAAGCAATCCCAGTCCCGCGCGCGGCTCTCCCTCCGGGGTTCCCGCCGGCGCCCGGGCCAAGCGCCGGTTCTGGCCTGTCCTCGCGGTGACCCTGCGGTCCGCGGAAGCACGTCTCCCGCCGCCGTCGCAGACCGCCTGGGGCGGCCGCCGAGCGGGCCGGGAGGTCGCGGAGGCGGTGCCTTTGGGTCGGCTGGAGGCGTGAAGCCGCGGGGAGAACTCACGCGGTCAGCCCTTCGCGAGCGGAACCCGGAGGCGGGCGCAAACCCCCGAACGATCCGATCGATTCTCGAGGGTGAGAGAGCCGCCATGGCCCTCCGCGATCTGTCGGGTCAGAACCAGACCGATGCCGGATCCTCCGGGTTTGGTGCTGAAGAAGGGCACGAACAGATTCGCGGTGGCCGGAAGTCCGCGTCCTTCGTCCTCGACCAGAATCTCGAGCGCCCCCCGGAACACCCGCCAGCTGAGACGAACGCCGCCCGAGAGTTCATGAGCCGCCTCGACTCCATTGCGAATGAGATTGATGAGCGCCTGTTCCAGCTGCGCGGCATCGGCGAGCAGCGTCATGCCCGGACCGGGTTGGACCACCAGGCGGTGATGCGCCTGGAGAACGGTGACCCGCCGGACCAGATCGGCCACGTCGACCGGGGCGAGCGAAGGCGGAGGAAGTCGGGCGAGCCTGGCATAGGCCTCGGTGAACTTGGCCAGAGCCTCCGATCTGGAGGCGATGACGGCCAGGCCCCGACGAAGGTCATCGTCGAAGTCCGAAGGGCGGGGCGTTCGGGAGAGCAGCGTCTCCAGGCTTCCCGCGATGGATTGGATGGGGGCGAGCGAATTGTTCAATTCGTGCCCGATCACCCGAATCAGTCTCTGCCAGGCCTGACGCTCTTCATCCCGCAGGGCGCGCGAGACGTTGGTCAGCACGAGCAGATGGTGAGGCCGGCCGTCCTGCCGGAACACGGATCGCCGGACCTCGAATCGACCCGGGCGGCCCGCGAAGCCGGCATCCATCACCCGCGGAGCCTCGCCGCGAAGGGCTTCGCCCAGGCCCAGATCGGTGGCCGTTCTCCCGAGAGCGCGCTCGGCGGCGAAGCCGAGCAGGCCCTCGCCCGCGCGATTGACCAGGCGAAGCTGCTCGCCTTCGTCGAAGGCGAACACCGCCACGTCGATCTTTTCCATCACGGTGCGGAGCAGAGCGGTGGCTTCGAGCGCGCCCAGACGTTCGTGCTTCAGAGTGTCGGCAAGGGAATTGACCTCGAAGAGAACCAGGGAGAGAGCGTCGTCTCCCCCGCGCCCGCGGGCCCGGAACGAGAAATCCTCCTCGCGGAGAGCGGCGAGCAGATTCGACACCGTCTGCATGGGGCGGATGACCGCCATCTGGGCGGCCCGCGCGAGCCCGAGCCACAGTCCCGCGGCGAGAAGCGACAGGGTCCATCGGAGCTCGCTGTCGTGCGGACTCCACCACAGCCAGCCCAGGAAGAAGAGGGAACCCGGAAGCCCGGCCAGAAAGGCCAGAAGGAAGACCCGGTTGTCCAGCGAGAGAGAGCGCCGGGACATGGTCACTCGGCCGGATCACCCGGGTGAGCGTGGCCGGCTTGTGGGATCTCGCGCCGCCGGGTCACGGTGCCGATCAGAACACCACCGCTCAGAGGCCGTGGCGTTCGATGCGCCGGTAAAGCGCGCTGCGCGACAGACCGAGCGCATCCGCCGCGCGCGTCACATTGCCTTCGAAGCGGCTCAACGTCTTCTTGATCAGGAAGGCCTCGACCTCCTCAAGGCTCATGTCTTCGAGTCGGCCTCCGCGGGGCTCCCCGGTCGCGCGCAGGGCGAGATCGCTCGCCCCGATCCGCTCCCCCGAGCTCAGGAGAACCGCTCGTTCGACCGCGTGGTCCAGCTCCCGGACGTTCCCGGGCCAGCCGTGGTCGAGGAGGGCCTGGGTGGCCCCCGCATCGAAACCGGACACTTTCTTCCGATACCGCGCCGCGTGCGCACCCAGGAAATAAGCAGCCAGCGCCGGGATGTCTTCGCGCCGGTCGCGCAGGGGCGGAATTCGGATCTCGATGGTGTTGAGCCGGAACTGAAGATCCTGACGGAAACGACCGGCCGCCACCTCCGCGTCGAGGTCTGCGTTGGTGGCCGAGATGATCCGCACGTTGGCCTTTCGCGTCCTCGAGGACCCCACCGGCTCGAACTCTCCGGCCTCCACCACGCGAAGGAGTTTCGACTGAAGGCCCGGGGTGACATTCGCAATTTCGTCCAGGAACAGCGTGCCGCCGTCGGCGAGTTCAAAGCGCCCCACCCGGTCGGCGCGGGCATCGGTAAAGGCGCCGCGGACGTGACCGAACAGCTCGCTCTCGAAGACTCCTTCCGACAGGCCGCCCACGTTGACGGTCACCAGAGCCTTGAGCTTTCGATTGGACACCGCGTGCAGGGCCTGGGCCACCGTCCCTTTGCCGGCCCCGTTCTCGCCCAGCAGCAGGACGTTGGCGTCCGAGGGCCCGACTCGACGCACCATGTCCATGACCTTCTGCATGCTCGGGGATTCGGCGATGACCTCGAGCTTCACCTCGCCCCTGAGCGCGCGATTCTCGCTTTCCAGTCGACGCCCGTGGCGCAGAGCCTTGGAGAGCTCGGCCTGGGTCCGGAGAATGGCGATGAGCCGGGCGTTCTCCCAGGGCTTGCTCACGAAGTCTCGTGCGCCGTGGCGCATGGCTTCCACGGCGAGGCTGACGCTCGCCCAAGCGGTCATAACCACCACCGGCAGCGTCTCGTCCAGTTCCTGGATGCGGGCCAGCAGTTCCATGCCTTCCTGACCGGAGGTCGTGTCCCGGGTGTAGTTGAGATCGATCAGGGCGACATCGAACTCACGGCCCTCGAGCGCGGCCCAGGCCGCGGCCGGCGACCCCGCGGTTTCGATGGTGAAGCCTTCGGCTTTGAGCAGCAGCCGCAGGGCTTCAAGGACGTCCTGTTGATCGTCGGCGACAAGAATGCGGGGAGATGAGGTCACAGAATCACCGAGTATACGAGGGGGGCATCACCGACCGGCCCACCACAGATTCCAAACGCGCCGGCCACGAAATGACCTTCGAATTCGTGAAAGATCTGACCGGGCTGTTCATGCGGAACCACGGAGCCCTGGCCGTCGAGGAGTGCAGGAAAGGCATCGCGCTCTCGCGTCAGTCGGCCCGGGTCGAGCCGGATTGGGCGGGCGCCGCCCCCGGTCGCCCAGGGGCGGGTGCGGCGAGCCAGCCGTCCTTCAGCCGAATGACCCGGTTTCCATACGTCGCGTTCGTCTCCGAGTGTGTGACCTGAATGATCGTGCAGCCTTCCTGGTTGAGGCTCTTGAAAAGCTCCATGATTTCGCGACCCTGGTCCGAGTGCAGGTTGCCCGTGGGCTCGTCGGCGAGGATCACCTTCGGCTTGGCCACGATGGCGCGGGCCACCCCCACCAGTTGCTGCTGACCTCCGGAGAGCTGCGAGGGATACAGATCCTTCTTCCCCACGATGTTGAACTTGTCGAGAACATCGCCCACGATGGCCTGTCGCTCGGCCTTCTTCAGGTCACGGTAGGAAAGGGGCAGTTCAAGGTTCTCGTACACGGTCAGATCGTCGAGCAGATGGAAGCTCTGGAAGACGAAACCGATGTTTCGCTTCTGCAGTTCCTGCCGATCACGAGGCTTCAACTTGTTCACGATCTCCGCGCGGAATTCGTAGTCGCCGGTGAAGTCGCCGTCGTGCATGCCGAGAATGTGCAGCAGGGTCGACTTCCCTGCTCCCGAAGGGCCCATGATCGACACGAACTCGCCCTCCGCGATCGAGAGAGTGATGTTGCGAAGAACGTACACCCGGCCCGCGGCGAGGGGGTATGACTTTTCGAGATTGCGTAGTTCGATCATGAGATGTCTATGTCTCCAGTGCGCCTGGTAGGTGATGGTCGATGGCTGAGAAGATCGTCGTGTTTGCGCCCAGACCCAGGCCAAGGGTCAACACCATGACCAGGGTCAGGCGAGGGTTGCGTCGCAACGCCCGCACCGCTGCGGTGGCGTCGTCCGTGAGACGGCTCAACATGGCTCCTCCCTACTCCTGCCCGTGGGCTGCGGCGGGCTCGGTGCGTGCGGCATCGCGTCCGGGGAAATGTGTAGCTGGCGCGATCCCATCAGCTAATCGGTCCGCAGCGCCTGTATCGGATCCACGCCGGCCGCACGGCGGGCCGGCAGCAGGGTCGCGACGGCGGCGACCGCGGCGAGCAGCGCCATGACCAGCCCCAGCGTGAGGGGGTCGTGGGCCCCGACCCCGATCAGCAGGCTGGAGACGACGCGGCCGACGCCAAAAGCCCCGACTCCACCGATCAGCCCGCCCAGGGCAACCAGACCCATGCCCTGTCGCAGGACGAGGCGCAGCACGGCTCCTCGCTGCGCTCCCAGGGCCATGCGCACTCCGATCTCCCGCGTCCGCTGCGTCACCGAAAGCGAGACCAGGCCGTAGAGCCCGATCACGGCAAGGGCGAGGGCCATCAACCCCATCGCCCCCCCGAAGCCCGCGCCCAGGCGGAACAGGACGAACGAGCGGCCGTCGATCAACTCCTCCATGGTCTTGACGTCGAGGACGGGCAGCGACGCGTCGAGGGCGTGGAGTTCGGCGCGGACCGTGGGCGCCATTGCAGTTGGGTCACCCTCGGTCCGCACCAGCAACGTCAAGGGCTCCATCCCTGCCGAGGCGGCGCCGGCCCGCCCACCGCCTGACGCCTGGAGCAGCGGAGTGAAGAGGTAGGTCCTCTGCGGCTCGAAGAGCGCGTTGTACTTGCCGTCCTGGGCGACACCCACAACCTCGACCGGCGGGGCGTCGGGCGCGCCCACCCGGAGCGCCCGTCCGATCGGGTCGAGGCCGGGCCAGAGCGTCTCGGCGAGCCGCCGGTTCACGACTGCCACCTGGCGCGAGGGCGCGTCATCTGAGACTTCGAACCCACGGCCTTGCTCGATGCGCGTCTCCATCACCTCGAAATAGTCGGGAGCCACACGGCTCCATAGCGTCGCGAGGCCGGGCTCTTCGCCGGGCAAAACCTCGCGCCCATCCACGTAGAGCCGACCTCCGGACGACCAGAACTCCATCGGGACCGGGGCGGCGAGGCTCGCTCCCAAGACACCCGGGAGCGACGCCACGCGCGCCTTGATGTTGAGGATCAGCTGCTCCCGGTATCCGGGAGCTTGCTCACCGGGGCGATCGAGGCTCAGGTTGGCGAGCAGCAACCGCTCGGGACGGAAGCCCAACTCCAGATCTCCGGCGGCTCCCATGCTGCGCAGGAAGAGTCCGCCCGCAACAAGCAGCACGATCGACACCGCAATCTGGGCGACCACAAGCCCGCTCATCAAGCGGGAGCGCGATCCGACGCTGCCGGCGGACTCGCCTTTGAGCGCGGGGACGAGGTCGGGGCGGGATGTCTGCAGCGCAGGGAGCAGGCCGAACAGCAACGCGGTCACCGTCGCGAGGCCTACCGAGAAGGCGAGGGCGTGGGCATCGACGCCGACGTCGATTCGGAGCGGGAAATGGGTCGGCATCTGGAAGGCCGCCAGTTGCTTGACCAGCAGCCACGCGAGGGCCGTCCCGAGGGTCGCCGCGAGGGCGGCAATGAGGGACGCTTCGACGAGGAGCTGGCGCACCAGGCGCGCGCGGCCCGCTCCAACGGCGATGCGGATGGCCACCTCGCGGCGCCGCGAGGCGGCGCGAGCCAGCAAAAGGTTGGAGACGTTGGCGCACGCGACCAGCAACACCAGACCGGCCAGGGCGTGGAAAACCAACATCGCCGCGCGAGCCCCAGGACCCATCTCGGTCTCGGGCCGGGTGTCCGTCTCAGCGAGCACCCGCGCGCGCCAGCGGGCGTGGCTCTCCGGATGGATCCGGGCCAGCGTTTGAGCGAAGGTCTCGACCTGGGCCTGGGCCTGCGCGACTGAGACGCCCGGGGCGAGACGACCGAGGGTCGTCGGCTGCCGCTGGTCGCGGGCTTCGAGGGCGCCGCGGCGCGCCGGGTCGAGCTGGGGACCGGCAGCCACGGGGATCCACAGGTCGGGCGAGAACCAGACAGAATAGACGCCCCGGAAGTCTTCGGGGGTGATTCCGCTGATGGTGAAAGCCTGGCCGTTGAGCGTCACCGTGCGGCCCACCACCTTGGGGTCGGAGTCGAAATGGAGCCGCCAGGCCCGGTGGCTGAGCACGGCAATCGTCGCGGCCTGCGCCGAAGTATCCACCTCGGGGCCGAAGAGCCGCCCGAGCAGGGGTCTGACCGGCAGTGCCTCGAAGTAGTTGCCCGACACCAGCTCGCCCCAGAGTGCTTGAGTCTCACGCTCGCGGGAGAGAGCGACGCCAAAGATCTCCGATGTCGCCACCTCCGAGAACAGCTCCGTGCCGGCGCGGAGATCCCGGACGTCCGGGTAGCTCAAGGAGGCGAGTCGTCCCTCGGGCGTCAGCGCATAGACCTTCACCGTGCGGTCAGGCTCGGCGAAGGGAAGCGGTTTCAGCAACACACTCCAGGTGACGCTGAAGAGTCCCGTGTTGAGGCCGATCCCCAGCCCCAGCATGACCACGCCGAGCACGGTGAACAGAGGTGTGCGCACGAGTTGTCGGGCCGCGTATTTCAAGTCCAGCAGCAATGAGTTCATCGTGGACTCCTGGTTCGGGAATGAGACGGGGGGCAGGGCAGATTGGCATCGAGATCGCTATTCATCGCGCAGAGCCTCGGCCGGATCGATGCCGCAGGCGCGTCGAGCCGGAAGTGCCGCGCCCACCGCCGCGACGAGAAGCAGAAATGCTCCGGAGGCGATGAAGACGACCGGATCCAGCCTTTGGGTCAGGGCACGGAGCGAAGACGTGACCCGCACCGGGTCGAGCCCTGGCCAGTAGCGACGAGCCATGGCCTCATTGATGAGTGCCACCTGCGGCGCGGTCGCAATGTCACTCGGCAGGAAATCACGACCGGCCAAGAGCCGCAGGCCCAGCGTCTCGATGGTCCCGTCGGACGACGCTTGCCAGTCCGCCTGTCCGTGCTCTTGCCCATTCGGTCCCTCGACCTGGACCCCAAAATCACCGATCGACTCTCCCAATGGAAGATTCCGAAGAAGGCCGGCCGCCTTCACATCCGGGAGGGCCCGGACACCGTCCAGAAGCCGGGTGTGGTACGCCGTCGTCTTCTCCGCGTCGGGTTGGGTGGCCGCGGGGAGACTCACCCGAGCGGTCAGCACTCCATCGGGCTTGAATCCGATATCAATGCTTCCGAGTTCGCGCACCGTGACTGCGATCAATAGTCCACCGACGCAAAGCAGGACCGCAAAGGCGAGTTGCGCCGCCACCAGTCCCCGCCGGACGAAGCGCTGTCGGGGAGATCCGCCCGTGCGGCGACTGGCGCGGGAGAGGCCGTCCAGCAAACGCGCTTTCGCGAGTCCGAAATCCGGTAGCACCGCGAAAACGAGTAGGCCACGTCTTCGATGGACGACGCCCCGCCTTTCAAAGCGAGCATCTCCCCCGGGTTGACCCAGGTCTTCTCGAAGCCGCTCCATGGGTTGAAGACCACCGCGGCGCGCTCCCTCCGCGTAGGGCAGGGGTGCTATGAGAACCGCCTGCAGCAGGCTCCAGATCGCGGTGGCGGACCCGAGTCCCAGGGAGGGGGTCACGACGGCGGCCAGGGCGAGACCCGGTCGATGCGACCACGTCCTCATCGCGAGTTTGAGCTCAGAGAGAAAGTGGCGCATTCCAGAGCCCTCGTTGTCTAGTCGTGACGAAGGGCGTCGATAGGGTTGAGCAACGCGGCCCGACGCGCCGGGGCCCAGTGAGCCACGATGGCGGCACACCCTAATGTGGCGAGCGTTGCCAGGAGCGTCACCGGATCCCAAGGCTTTACCTCCACAAGAATGCTCGACATGCCGCGGCCCAGCAAGAGGCCGATTGCGAGACCCAGGGTCAGGCCGGTCAGCGTGAGCCTTGCTCCTTGAGACAGGACCATGCTGAGCACGTCACGGACGGACGCACCCAGCGCCATCCGTACACCGATTTCCCGGGACCGCTGCGCGACCAGGAAAGCAGTCAGTCCATAGAGTCCAACCGTGGCCAGAGCCAGCGCGACACTCCCAAGAGCCACGAACAGGCCGGTGATGATTCGGTTGCTCGCCAACTCCTCCCACGCCACTTGCTCAACCGTCTTCGTGTCGTAGAGCGGCTGATCGGGATCGAGCGTCCTCATGGTCTCCCGGAAGAAAACCAGTACCGGCGCCGGATTCGCCGTCCGCACGAGCAGGACGATGGAACGTTCGGGGCGTTGTGCGAAAGGCACGTAGACCTGTGGCGTCGGCGGGTTGCCGAGGTCTGGATTCGCGACGTCGGCCACCACGCCCACGATCTCCATCCAGGGCGTCTCCGGCCCGCCGACCTGAATACGTCGGCCCCGCGGATCCTCCGCGCCGAAGTCTCGAGCAACCAGGGCCTGACTGACGAGGGCCACCGCGGGAGCCTCCGGAGTGTCCGCGTCCGCAAACTCGCGACCCTGCCTGACTCCGATTCCCAGGGCACGGAAGTACCCAGGAGTGGCCGCGGTGACCAAAGCAATCTTCGACTCGCCTTCCGTCGACCCTTCTCGCTTGAAAGCCATCTGACGAACGCGGTCCAACACCGGCAGTTCGGTTCCAACAGCCACGCTGCGAACCTGAGGCTGGCGGAGCAATGCATCCACCAGCCCGCTCACGCGAAGGCGGAGGTCCTCGGGCGACTTGTAGCGAGCCTCTGTCAGATCGATGCGAACGCTCAGCAGATCGGCGATGTTGTACCCGTAGTCGAAGTTCCGAAGTGCCATCGCCGTGCGCACCGCAAGACCCGACACCATCATCAGGGCCGTGGCGAGGCCGATCTGCGTCACCACCAGGCTGCGTCGACTCCGGCCTACCCGGCCGGATGTGCCGGCACTCGCCCCTGAATCGCGGAGCACGTTCGAGAGCTCCCGGCGTGCGAGCTGCAGGGCCGGAGCGAGACCGAAGAGAATCGGTGCGGCGAGGGCCAGACCAGCCGAGAAGGCCAGAACCGTCCCATCGATCGTAACCAGCTGGTAGAACTGCTCGAAGGCGACCGCCCTCATCAATTGGATCGCCACCTGGGCGAGAACGAGGCCCAAAACGGCGCCCAGGAACGAGAGCACCGCCCCTTCCACCACAAGCTGCCGCGCGATCTGGCTGCGTTCAGCCCCAAGGCTCATCCGAAGCGCCATCTCACGCTCCCGCGTCGTGGCGCGCGCCAGCATGATCCCGGCCACGTTGGCGCAGGCCACCGCGAAGACCAGGCACACGCCCACCACCAGCAGCGCGAGGATGACTTGCGTATTGGTTCCATAGAGCGCGGCGCGAAGGGGGACGGCATTCGCGGTCCAGTCGCGATTGGTCTCCGGATGCTCCTGTTGCAGTCGCGCAGCAATCGTGGCGAACTCCGAACTGACCTGTTCGGTCGTCACCCCGGGCTTGCGGCGTCCAGTGACCATCATGTCGCGACGTTGACGATCCATCGACGGATTCGACTGAGCGAGCGGGATCCAAAGGTCGATCTCCGAAAAGCCACCGAATTCTATGGCCGGAGACAGGATGCCGACGACCGTGCCGGTCCGCCCGTCCAAAGTGAGCGTCTTCCCCACCAACCCGGGGTCCGAACCGAACTCGCGTTCCCAGAACCCGTGCGCAAGCAGCATGACCAGTGCTTCGCCGGGCGCGTCCTCAGCCGCTAGGAATCGGCGCCCGTGAATCACGGCAAGGTCCCAGACTCGAAACAGGCCCTCGCTCGCGTTGGCGACGGACACCCGCCGGGCATCCCCTTGGCCCGTCAGGGCGCCTGTGCCACGCGATAGGGCCACGAGTTCTTCGACGGTCTGGGTCTGTGCCTTGAAATCGAGAAAGTCGGGGTAGGAAATACGCGGACGATTTCCGTTCTGTTGTGGATGCGCACCGCGTGCCAGAACCACAGTCGCCTCGTCCCGCACCGGAAGGGGCCGAAGCAGAAAGAAGGTCACGAAGCTGAAGATGACCGCCGACAGGCCAAGAGCAAGGCCGAGGGTCACGATCACCACCGCGGAATGACCGGGGTGCGTCCGAAGCTGCCGGAGACCGACCTTCAGTTCTGAGAACAAGCCTGACATGGCGTTTCCCTCCTCGCTAATGAACGTCGCCCTGCGCCCCTAGACTGCTTCCGCTCTCATAATCGCCGGCCTCTACTCGTACCGGAGAGTCTGAGAAGGATCGACCCGCGCGGCGCGGGCGGCCGGAAGGTAGGCGGCCAGGAAGGCGGAGGCGGCCAGGACCACGAGCGCGATGGAGAGAGCCGCGGCATCGAAAGCGGGAACCCCGAACAGTTGAGACCTGACCAGCGCGGCCACGCCCGCCGCGACCGGGACACCCAGAAGCAGTCCAGCCAGAAGCAATCGACCAGCCTGTCCGAGGATCAGTCTCACGATGTCGCCGCTCTGGGCGCCCATGGCCACCCGCACCCCGATCTCCCGGAATCGCTGAGTCACTCCGTGGCTCAAGACGCCGTAGAGGCCCAAGGCGGCGAGAAGCAGGGCGAGCGCGCCAAAAACGCTGGCCAGGTAGGCCATGGTCCGCTCGCTGGCCATCGAATCGTCGCGGGTCTGGGCCAGGGTGGCGACGTCGGTCGGGGGCACGGAAGGATCGATCCGCCTCGCGATGGACCGGATGGACTCGAACAACGCGGTCTCGGAGGCGCGGGCCCGCACGTAGTAGGTCATCGAGCTCAAAACCCGGGATTGGGCGAAGGGGAAGAAGACCTGGCGACGGCCCTCCTCCTCGTTGACCGCGGTCTGCCGGAAGTCCTTCACCACCCCGATGATCTCGAACTCGTAGTCCTCGGCTCGTCTCGAACCGAACCTCCGGCCCACGGGGCTCTCGTCCTTGAAGTAGTGCCTGGCGAAGGATTCGTTCACAATGGCAACCTTGGGCGCGTCCGGTCCGTCCCGGTCGTCGAATCCCCGCCCGGCCATCAGTGGCGCTTCAATGGTGGTGAAGAAGGCCGGACTTACCTCCATCCACAGCGGGTTCATGTTCTCTTCCTCGGCCGGGGTGTATCCAGGAAGCTTGATGGTGCTCATGGAAACGTTGTTGGTGAGCAGAGCATTGTCGGACATGCCCACCGAGGCCACGTCGGGTTGAGCCACGAGCTCAGCGTTGACGCGTTCGAAGAGCGAACGCTTTTGAGCCTCGTCGTAGCCGGCAAGCGCCGGATTGAGACTGAACGTGGCGATCTTTTCGGTGCGGTAACCCACGGGACGGCTCGCGAGATTGAAGAGCGACCGGGCGAGCAGCCCGGCCCCGACCAACAGAGCCAGAGACAGGGCGAGCTGGCCGACCACGAGCGCGTTCCGCGTCTTCCGCCCACCCGCCGCGGTGGCACCGCTTCCTTCACGCAAGGAGGGAGTCAGAGCCACTCGCGTTCCCTGAAGAGCCGGAACGACGGTCGAGATCACCACGCCCAGGAAGGCCAGAAGGGCGGCAAAGCCGAGCACCCGGGCGTCCAGGGAAAAAGTCAAAAGCGCGCGCGCATCGGGATCGGGAAGGGTGTCGACCAGCAGTTTCCCGCCCACGATAGCGACGGCCAGGCCCGCGATCAGACCGAGGGTGGCGAGCACGGCTCCCTCGACGATCAGCTCCCGTATCAAGCGTGCCCTGGTGCCCCCAAGCGACAATCGCACCGCGATTTCCTTTCGGCGCCTGGTCGCGCGGGTGAGCAGGAGATTCGCGATGTTGAGGCAGCCGATGAAAAGAACCAGCGAGGCGGTGGCAAGCAGGATCCGGAAAGGAGCCTCCGTTTGCTCGCGCAGCGCCGAGGCGCCGGTCCCGCCGGGGAAGAACTGCAGGTTCTTCTTGAGGAATCGCTCCTTGAAGCTCTCGGAGCCCCGCGCGATCGCCTTGACCTCCTCGGCCAGGATCTGGTGATAGAGGACGTTGGCCCTGGCCTGGGCCTGCTCCATGGTGACGCCTGGCCTCAACCGGGCCATGGGGGTCAGCCACATCGCCCGCCGGGATTGCAGCTCATCCCAGGTCGGCGTGACTTCTCGTTTCATCGAGGTCGGCACGAAGGCGAGAGACTCCTGCCCCACCTCCATGCCCCGGAAACCCGCGGGCGCCACGCCCACGATCTCCATGCTCGACGAGTTGATTCGAACCGTCTTCCCGATCACTCCGGGGTCGGAGGCGAATCGCCGCTGCCAGTAACTGTGGGAGATGACCACAACCGGATGCGCCCCCGGGGTCTCGTCGTCGGCCGGCGAAAGGAGACGGCCAAGGACCGGTTGGAGACCCAGAACGCCAAAGTAGGTGCCGGAGACGAGATCGGCGCGCACCCGTTCGGTGTTGTTGTCCACCCCAAAGAACACGGTGGTCGGCATATAAGCAAGCACGCCATCGAAGACATCCGTCTTGTCCCGGAAGTCCGTGAACATCGGGTACGAGATCGGAACCGGGAAGTTCTTGTTTGACTCGAACATCCCCTGGTTCGGTCCCGGGGTGTGGATGATGACGAGACTCCCCGGATCCTTCACCGGCATCGCGCGCAGAAGCACCTGGTCGAAGAGCGAAAAGACCGCGGTGTTCGCCTCGATACCGAGGGCGAACGTGGCGACGATCAGAAAGGTCAGGCCTGGACTTCCCGCGACGCGCCTCAGGGCGAGGCGCACGTCACCGAGCAGGCCGCCCATTACGCGATCTGGGCGCTGTCGGTGGGAATCGAGCCCTCTTCAACGATGCGGCCGTCGAAGATGTGGATGGTGCGGTCGGCATAGCGCGCGAACCGGGGATCATGGGTGACCATGACGATGGTGGCGCCGCCCTGATGAAGCTCGGTCATCAATGCCATCACCGCATCGCCGTTCTTCGAGTCGAGATTACCCGTCGGCTCGTCGGCGAGGAGGACAGCGGGCGCGCCCACGAGGGCTCTCGCCACCGCGACTCTCTGCTGCTGACCGCCGGAGAGCTGGCTGGGAAGATGCTTGGCCCGATGTCCCATGCCCACGCGCTCGAGCGAGTCCATCGCACGCTTCTTCCGCTCCGCCGAACTGGTGCCGCGATAGGTCAGCGGGAGTTCGACATTCTCGAAGACGGTGAGATCGCCGATGAGGTTGAAGCTCTGGAAGATGAAGCCAATCTCACGGTTCCGGACCCGGGCCCGATCGGCGGCGGTGAGCTTGGCCACGGGCTGGCCGTTCAGGATGTACTGGCCGCCAGTCGGCGAGTCGAGCAGGCCGAGGATGGAGAGCAGGGTCGACTTGCCGCAGCCCGAAGGCCCGGCGATGGCCACGAACTCGCCCTTCTCGATCTTGAGGTGGATGCCCGAAAGAGCGTGGGTCTCGACTTCATCGGTCAGGAAGACCTTGGTGACGCCGGAGAGGTCGATCAAGGAAGGGGAATCGGTCATGGTTCTCTGTGCTCCTGGGGGGGGTCTTTTCAGGGGGGTGCTTTTCAAAAACGAGAGATGCTCTTTCGCGGTTCAACGTCGGCCGCGCGTCTTATGTTCCGCATTTCTTTGACGTTTGGTCGGAAGATTCGGCTACTCACTTCAATCGAATTCGGTCGAAGGCATCCCAGGCCGAAGCGTCGGAGAGAACCACTTCATCACCCAGTTCCAGGCCTTCAAGGATCTGAACACTGTTCACCGAAGCCCGGCCGAGACGAACTCGCACCCGGTAGGCCTCGCCGGTTGCCGGATCGACGCGGAACAGGCTGATGGTGCTCTCCCCTGCCCCTTGGGCGGGCCGGCCCACATAGAGAGTGTCTTCAAGGCGGGCCAGCTCGATGGTTCCATCGACAGTCAGATCGGGACGCGCACCTCTGGGCAACTCGCCCTCGAGGGCCACGTCCACCGCCACGGTTCCGTTCTGAGCCGCCGGATCGATGCGCGTGACCTTGCCCTTCACGATGCCGTTCCGGGTGTCGATGTCGCAGGGCAGGCCGATGGCGAGGTCCTTGGCTTGAGTCTCGGCCACTCGGATAACCGCCTTGAGCTTGGTTGGCTCCACCACGCGAGCCAGATTCGTGCCCGGACTCACCCGCTGACCGACCTCGACCGCCACCGACTGCAGCACGCCGGTGATACCGGCGCGGACTCTCAGCGCGTCGCGCTGGGCGCGGCGAAGGCGGGCGGTGCCGAGCCTTTGTTCGACGGTGGCGCGGGGCACCGCAATTTGCGCGTCAATGGACGAAGTGGAGAGCTTGAGCCGCTCCTGCTCGATCTTGGCCCGACTCTCGAGTTCGTCGGCCGCCGACTTCGATATCTTCGCGTTCAAGCCGGCGACCAGGCCCTGGGCCGCCAGTTCCACGTCGGCGTCGGCCCGAAGCCGAGCCTGCCGGGCTTCGGAAGCCACGCGCGCCGCGGTCGCCTGCTGGTCCAGCCGCGAGACTTCAATGCGCGACCGCGCCTCGATCAGCCGCGCCTCAGCTTCACGCAGCTGAGACTCGGCATCGAGGACCTGGAGCTCCAGGTCGGGGTTCGACATCTCCAGGATGACCGTGTCCGGCTTCACGATGGTCCCGGGTAGAGCCACGATGCGCTCAACCCGGGCCTCGGTGAGGGCGGGGATCAGGCGAACTTCCTCGGGCACCAGCGTGCCCAGGCCGCGAACCTGCAGCAGCATTTCGCCACGCTTCACCTTGTCGAGGAAGAGCGTTCCGCGGTCCACGCTCGGGGCGGCGGGCTTGAGCTGGGACAGGCCCCAGGTGGCGCTCAGCAGGAGCACGGCGGCGCCGATGCCGAGCTGAATGTTCCGCTTCCTGCGTTTGATCGCAAGGTCAGGGCGTGCGATGTCCATGCCCGCAGTCTATCAATGCCCGTGCCACCCTTGTTGAATGTCCCTATCCATAGTATTTGCAGATACTTCCAATCCTTGCCAACCGCTCCTCGACCCTGGCGCGAGTCCCAATACCGGACACCGTTTTCCCGAGGCCGAACCGCCCTTTGACCAAAAGTCCCAGGGTGAGCCCGGAACGGTACCGGGCAGGAATCCGAGGGGACTCCGCGCCCGCCGGCGGCGAAGGAGCGGGAGCGCAGCGCAGCGCCAGTCCCCCGCTCGTCAGCTCAAACCGCCGCCGGATCCAGGGGCGAGCCCGTCGAACCCGGCAAGGGAACGGGGCGCCCGCTTCCGCCGGGCGGTGGAGCGCTCCCCCGGCACGCCTGAACGGTTTGGCTAGAACCGATCGACAGACGGCTCGTGGTGCGCAGGCTGCCGTCGGCTGAGCCTCGAGTCGGTCGATTGGGTCCACGGCACGGCGGAGGGCACATCCTTGCGATACGGTGCGTAGCTCGGGAAGGGCGGAGAAATAATCGCGCCTTTGACCTCGAGGCTCGCGGGCGCCTTCGCTTCAAGGCGGCCTTCAAGCAGGCCGCGCTGATACTCCCAACCGCGGTCGATCGCCTCCCGGGTTGAGCATGCGACCTGGTCAGGATCTTTCGGAGCGGAGGCGGCATTCAGCCGCGAGAGTTCGTCGGCGGGGGACGTGGCGGCCAGAGCGAAGGCCAGCACGGAAAGTGGCAGGGTCTTGAAGAAAGGCTTGATCATTTACATAGCTCCTTGAGTTAGTCATGCCAGTGAGACGGCACAAGGTACGTCTTGGTTTGTGAGCAAGAGAGGAAAGAATGCCGCTTCGTTGGACACGAACCATCCGGTGCTTGGAAGCGCACAGGGGCGTCCCACGACCGAACGGAACAGGGCCGAGAAACGCCGTCTGTACAAATACTTGGCTGCGCCCTCGACCCTCGATTCATTCGTTGCTTCACAATCAGAGGAGACGAGCGTTCCGCCAAAAGGGTTCCCTCCGCCCGGAGGGCCGGGCAGGGGTTTTGCCGGTAAGGGATGAATATTTCGGGGCGCGCCGCGATACGTGGGCTCCAAGTGTTCGCGCATCGTTGCGACCTCGTCGGTGTCACGGACGCGGTTCTTGCGCGAGTTGGCCGCCCCTTCCCGGCGGAGCCCGTTCGCACCCTCGACGCCGTGCATCTGGCGACCGCAGAAGCATCGGACGAACCATCGGCGCTCGTGACGATCGTGACGCGGGACGCTCGGGTCCGAGACAACGCCCGAGCGCTCGGCTACGCCGTTGAGTGAGAGGGGGTAGCAGAGTGGCTGTCCCTCCCCGAAGCGTTCGACATCCGCGGCCGCTCCGAAGGTGACGGGTCCGGTCGGGGCGAACCTTGCTAACTCTCCTCCATGTCGCAGCGTCTGACCCCTGACCGCCGTCCGCTCAAGCTCACCCCGTCGATATTCCTGGAGAGACGATGACCCCACCCATTCCCTTCGCGGACTTCGCTCAGGACGCTCGTTTCGCTCTACGCCAGTTGAGACGGCATCGGTCCTTCGCCGTGGTCGCCGCCCTTACCCTCGCCCTCGGAATAGGCGCCACCACCACCTTGTTCACCGTATTGAACGCAGTGGTGCTCACCCCGCTCCCTTTTCCGCACTCGGAGCGCCTCGTCGATATCTATACCACCTGGCACGGGGACCCAGGCGCCGTCTCCATCGGCGATTATTTCGTGATCAAGGAGACTTCACGAACACTGGAAAGCGTGGCCGCCAGAATGGGAGCTACTTTCAATCTCGCGGACGAAGGCGAGCCGGAGCGCGTCGTCGGGGCGCGCGTGACCGCCAGCTACTTCAACGTGCTGGGCACTCCGGCGAAGTTGGGCCGGGTGTTCACCGAGGCCGAAGACGCGCCCGGCCAGCCCAAGATGGCCCTCATCAGTGAGCGCCTCTTCGAGCGGCGATTCGGCGCCGATCCAACCCTGGTGGGCCGGACGATCCAGTTGAGCGACGTTCCCCATGTCGTCGTGGGAGTGATGCCGCGCGAATTCCAGATTCCCGAAGAGGAAACAGACATCTGGACGCCCATCGCCTTCACCGCCGAGCGGAGCTTCGACGCGCACTATCTGGGAATCACCGCCTTGATCAAGCCTGGCGTGAGCGACCCTCAGCTCGGAGAGGACATCAAGGCGATCGATCGCGCAGCCGGCGAGGCGGCGCCTCGCGAGAACGAGGGCCGGGTGTTCGTGAGCGTTCGGCTGCTCGACCGCGTCGTAGGCGACTACAAACAACGGCTCTACATCCTGCTCGGCGCCGTCTCTCTCGTCTTCCTCATCTCCTGCGTCAATGTGGCGAGCCTGCTGATGGCGAGAGGCGCCCTTCGCTCGCGCGAGATCTCGGTCCGGGCCGCCCTCGGAGCCAGCCGGCTGCGGATCGCCCGCCAGTTGATGACGGAAGCTCTGGTGCTGTGCGCCCTCGGCGCCGGAGCGGGGTTGATCCTGGCCGCCATCGCGGTTCCGATCTTCGTGGCGCAAGGGCCGGCGGACGTTCCGCGCCTCGCGGAGGCCCAGATCAATACGCCCGTGCTGATGGCGGCGTCGCTGGTAGCACTACTCGCCACTCTCTTAGCCGGCCTCGTGCCCGCCCTCCGTGAATCTCGCGCCGGGCTTTCGTCTGGAGCCGCCCAGGCTTCCCGCGGCTCGACCGGGGGGGCGCGCGATCGCGTCCGGCAGGCCTTTGTGGCCGCCGAGGTGGCGCTGACCTTGATGCTTCTCATGGGCGCGGGCCTGCTCATCCGCAGCGACGACAACCTGAGCCGGGTCTCGCCGGGGTTCGACCCCGACAATCTTCTTTCCGCGCGTGTCGCCCTGCCCGCGAAGGTCTACCCGGGGGAAGAGAAGCCCGCCGCGGCGATCTCCCGGATTGTCTCAACCCTCTCCGGCAGCCCGGGTGTCGTCGAAGCCGCGGCCTCCACGCGGCCTCCGATGATCGGCTATGTCGGTTACGGGCTTCGCGTCGAGGGGGCAGATCCGAACCCCCAGAATCGCCTGGGCGGGCGGATGCAGCTCGTGACTCCAGGGTTTCTCGAGACCATGCGAGTGCGGTTGCGAATCGGCCGGACCTTCACCGCGGACGACCGACGGAGTGGCGCGCGGGTGATGATCGTGAGCGAGACTCTGGCGCGAGTTGCGTGGCCGGGAGAGAGCCCGCTCGGCAAGCGAGTCGCGTGCTGCGAGGGAAGTGATTCGGACCCCTCGTGGAAGGAGGTCATCGGCGTGGTCGCCGACACGAGGGCTCGGGGCCTGACGTCACCCGGCCTGAATGAGTTCTACTTGCCGATGGACCAGGCCCCCGCGCGGGCATTTGAGGCGAACGGGGGTTCGATCACGCTCGTGGCGCGCGCCGCGAATGGAAATCCCGAGTCCCTGACCCCGCAGTTTCGCGACGCGTTGCGGGCCGAGAGTCCTTCCCTTCCCCTCTACGATGTGGCCACCATGGCCTCGCGGGTGCGGGCTTCGACGGCGGTCACTCGTTTCAACCGCCTTCTCATGGTGGCCCTCGGCTTGGTGGGACTCGCCCTCTCGGCGATCGGGATCTATGGCGTTATCGCCTACGGGGTGAGCCAGAGGACGCGGGAGTTCGGTGTGCGCATGGCCATCGGCGCTCGGCCCACAGACGTGATCGGGCTGGTGGTGGGCCAAGGTCTGCGAGCCATTGGAGCAGGCCTGATCGTGGGGGGTCTGGGAGTGGCCGCTCAAGGGCGAGCCCTCGAAGCGATGATCATTGGAGTATCCGGCCGGGACCCGTGGATTCTTTGCGCCGCCGCATCGGTGCTGGTCACGGTGGCGCTCCTGGCGAGTGCCTTACCCGCATGGCGGGCCTCACAGGTCGATCCGGCCCGCACCCTCGCCGAGCCCTGATCGCTGAATCTCGAAAGGCAGGCCGCCCCTCACCTGCATTCACAAATAGCTGAGGTCTTGCAGGGATCGGGAGCTGGCACCCCGGCCTTGCAACTCCCTCCTCTGGTCATCTTGACACCTACACACCAGGCATTGCAGTCGAAAGTGTAGGGATGACCGATATCACCCTTATGTCCGTGGAGAACGCCGGCCGCCGGATTGGACTCGACCAGGAGACCATTCGGCAAGCAGGCTTCGGCGAAAAACCTGCCGTTCTGTTTACCCGCTTGGTCATAACCGACATGACATCCCGCCTTCGCTGGATCGACTCCGTCGGTGTCCTTCCAATACGTGATCACCAGGTCCGCGGGCTTGTACTCGATTTCCCCCTTGTATCCGGGCCACTTCGTTGCATCCTCCTCCGTGGCCCCCGGATGATCCTGGGCGGCTTGAAGCAGGGTGAGGGACAAGCCCAGCACTGCGATGGATGCCGCCAGGATCATAGACATCGGTTTGACAGCGTCAGTCAGCTTTGATCTTGTTGAGTTCATTCAGTCGTTCCTCGGAAGAGGCCGCCGATCCTATCTCACCGTGTTCAATGGCCATTGAGGATCGCGGCCCAGGCCTCGCCGATGCGACTTTGCCGTCCGATCACCGTACCCTCCGTGGTCAGTTCAGCCGACCCTGGAGACCGCAAGCTTGAGCCGTATGATGCTGACGAAGCCGGAGCCGGACCGCCGAACATTCAAGGGAGGAACGACCGTGGCATGGATCAAGACCGTACCGGTAGCGGAAGCCACCGGTGTCGTGCGCGCCGAGTATGACGCGGCCATCGCCCGCGCCGGACGCGTGTGGCAGATCATCAAGGCCAAGAGCCTCAATGGGCCGGCGATGAAGCAGTCGACCGCGCTCTACGGCACACTCATGCACGGCGCGTCGCCGCTCACGCGCGCCCAGCGCGAGATGCTTGCGGTGGTGGTGTCAAAGACCAACCACTGCCACTATTGAGTGGAGGCGCATGCCCACGACCTCCGTGCCGAGGTCGACGACGAATCACTGGTTGAAGCGATCAAGACCGATTGGACCCGGGCGCCCCTCCGAGCGGCCGATCGCGTGCTGCTCGACTTTGCCGTAACCCTCACCGAAACGCCAGGTGCCATGACCCGCGGGCATGTGGACGCGCTCCGCGCTGCCGGCTTCAACGACCGCGCGATCTCCGACGCGGTGCACGTCGTGAGCTACTTCAATTACATCAATCGCATCGCCGACGCGGTCGGCGTGGATCTTGAGGAGTGGATGCCCCCTCATCCACATGCGGACCGGGATTTCCGCGAAGATTGATCGACGGGCGGTTGGACGGGCACGCCTGGTCTTCATCGGCCGGGATGACCGGAGGAACGTGGCTCGGGTTGGCGGTGATCGGAGCCTTGGGGGGGCAACTTGCGGCGGGCCGGAGGCGGTCGCGGTAGGCTCAGTCTCCCCGGGACACGAGCCTGGAAACATGCGGGTCGAGCCCTCCATGAGTTCCGTCACCGTGTCGCAGGCAAGAAGGGGGGACGCCGGCCGCGCACCGGAGAGAGAGGGCCGGCCCGGATCCGAACTCTTCGCGGCCAGGGGAGGGCCGGGAGGCGCTCGACCGCATTGGGCCGATCCCGGGGGAGAACCGGCGACCGAGCACCCCCGAGCGGCGCGATCGCGGTACGATCTACGAACCGGACCGCTCTTCTCGGCGGCGGGAAGCAAACTGAAAGGGGTCCGCCATTGACCGACGAGCATCAGGACGATGATTCTGCGCCAACAGAGTTGAGCCAGATCTTTGAAACCCCCCACATGAGACTCGCTCAAGTGGAGGCATCCCTCCGGTCTCTGAGCGCCGCGAACCAGGGCGTGGAGGTATTCCGGAACTACTTCTACCTGCTCACTCACCTGGAGTTTGAGGAAGCCGACGCCATCAGGCATTGGGATGAGTTCAAGAAGTACCACCTCAAGTTCGAAAAGGATCTGGGCTACCCGATCGACACCCGAGTCACCACCCTGAGCTACTTCATCAATGAGAACAAACTGCTGGAGAACCCAAAGATCATCGAGATGAAGGTTCTCCAGAGAACTCAAGAGAAGGTGATCCTGGATGACTTGACGTCCATGTTCAACTTTCGCTACTTCAAGCAATGCATCCAGGCGGAGATGGAAGGGGCCGTGCATCGGGGCGAAGAGTTGTCGCTGGTGATCCTCGATATCGACAATTTCAAACACGTCAACGACGACTATGGGCACCTGACCGGTGACGGCATTCTCCGGCAGATCGCCAAGCTCATCCAGGCCGAGACCTTGGCCTATGGTCCCGCATTCCGCTACGGCGGCGAAGAATTCGCCGTGATCCTCCCCAGGCAGGCCAAGCAGGAGGCCTATGACGTGGCCAACCGGCTGTGCGAGAAGATCTCCGTGCACGAGTTCGTGAACGAGAACAGCACCCCAAGGCACCTGATGTCGGTGACTGCCTCTCTGGGCGTCGCCACCTACCCGCATGACTGCGATAGCACCCAGCTTCTCATCTCGAATGCCGACAAGGCCTTGTACAACGCCAAGGGCTCGGGCAAGAACATCGTCTGCCTATTCTCCGAAAACCAGAGGCGATTCAAACGCCTGACCGCTTCCATCCGGGGCGAACTCGCCAACTTTGCCGCCTCGACCTCGAGCATTCGAACCCTGAACGTCAGCAAGGGGGGGATCCGTTTCATCTGTGAGGACGATCTGTCCCCGGAGGCGATCGTCAAGGTGAAACTCGAAGTCGAGGGGCACGACGAACCCGTGATCCTATTGTGCAGGATCCTCAACAAAACTCCCGACGTCAACTCCTTCGTCTATGGGACCGAAATCGCCAGCATCAGCCCGCCCGATAGAAGTCGGTTCAACCGCCTGGTTGATTCCCTGGTCGGCGAATAGGATGCGGGGAGCGAGAGCCGCGCGACCCGCCCCCACCCGCATCGGGTAACCGCGGACCGCCGCCCCTTTGCCCGGCCCCCTGCGCGACCGGTGGCGGCGATCCGGGGGCTCCGCGGAGGCGGAGCCGGCCTGGCTTCGCCCGCTGGGCCAGAAGCTGCGCCAGACGTCTCGCACCTCGAACCAGCGTGTGCATCGGCACCTGCCAGGCGGAGCGCAGACCCCAGGTGCGCGCGGCCGAGCGTACAAACCCCAGCAGTCCGATGGGAACAATCCCGCCCTCGAGGAGGCGCCGATAGGACTCGTAGTGCAAGGCGCCCGCGAGAAGCGGACCCCGCTGCTCGGGGTCCTGCCCGCGTGCCTGGACCAGCAACCTCCCGGCAAGGCCCGGACGCCCGCGAGCCAGGCGTGCCGGGACGTCCGCGGACACCGGCGCTCCAAGCGTGCGCAGATAGTGGAGGGCCTCGGCGACCGGCCCGGCCTCCCGCTTGTCCACCGCCTCGCGTTCGAATCTCTCCCAGTCCACGGCCTCCCCGGGGTGGGTCAGGATCGCGAGCGCATCGGCGACCCACCGGCATGCCTGGTCGGCGCCCCAGCGCTGGCCGGAAACGCACGCGTGGAGCAGCAGGTCGGTGAAGGCCGGAACCCGCGTGGCGGCGCCGCCCAACACCGCGGGCCGTGACGCGGCCCAAAGGCCAAGGTCGCCGGCGGCGGAGGCGGCGACATCGAGGCTCCTCCAGTGGAGGTCGATGGACCCGTAGGTCAGGTTGGTGAACCCCGCGGCGTGGGCTTCGGCACGCTCTGCCGGACCGAAGGGCGACGAGGTCTGAAAGCCCGCTCCCTGCAGGGCGGCCACCGCCAGGTTCAGTTCCGTCGGCGGAACCAGGATATCGACGTCACTCATGGGCCGGAGCGCGGGCTCGTCGTAGACCGTCACCGCGAGCGCGGCGCCCTTGAGCAGGCAGGTGTCGACCCCCGCATCGCTCAACGCCCGCATCGCCGTGGCCGCCTCGGCAAAGAGCAAGGCGTTTCTATAACGCGTCCGCTGGAAGGCGGCCGCGGCGCGGGAAGACAGGGCAACCGAGATTCTGGAAGCGGTGCCTTCGAGCATGGGGTGGGGGTCCGGCGAGCCGCCGATAAAGCAGCGGGAGCAGGCGCGATGACGCGTCGTCGAGGACGGGCTCGGGGGCCAGATCCGCCCACGCGGCCCACGCCGCCCGGGCCGCAGCGGCATCGTCCAGAAGCACGGCCCGCAAGAGAAGGTCATGGGACCGGGCGGGCCCGCTTCCGCGACTCAGGAGGGCCTCACGCGAGATCTGCTGACCATCCACAAAGACGGGCCGATTGGACGACCCGGAGACGCCAGGGCGGATTCGGGACGAGACGCTCCCGAGGGCCCGCGCAGGAAAAGCTGATTGATGTCCATCAATGCGCGAAACATGGCGGTTCTTGCCCCGTTGAGGTTGAGCCGGACCCGACATCTTCGGGGGGCCGTGGACCAGGGTGGAGCAGGCCTCGGGGTCGAACCGGCAGAGCCCCCGTCGGTTTTCCTTCGCAGATCCAACCCCCTTATCGTAGTTTCCCCCCTCGAAAAGCGTCAACGCAATGTGGCTGCGGTTCCGGGCTATCCGGGCGCGGGCATCACCTACCTCCAGGGACGTTCCTCCTTGACCGCGTTACAGAGCGACTTCGAAGAGGTGGCACATCGGTCTTCCCAGGATCGCGCGGTCACCCCCCACGTCCAATTGCGGGAAACTTGTTCCCAAACACGAACGGTCCCGCTGCCCAAACCGTCTGAATCAGCCGATTGGCCGTTGGCACGCCTCTTGGTAGATGACGGCCATGGCGAACGCTCGTCGTGTGCTCTACGCGCTTCAGCAGGCCTTCCGGCAGCTCCATCGGGCGCCGGGGTTCAGCTTTCTGATCATCCTGATCATCGCCCTGGGGATCGGCGCCAATGCCGCCATCTTCTCGGTGGCGCGCGCGGTGATGCTGCGGCCGATTCCCATGACCGAGCCCGATCGCCTGGTGCGGCTGCGGGAGAACTTCGCGAGCGGCGCGGAGGAGACCCAGCTCAATCTGTCACCGGTCACCTGGCGGCGCTGGCGCGAATCGAACACGGTCTTCACCGACATTGGCGCGGCCACCGGGGCCACCTACACCCTCACCGGAGAAGGCGAGGCCGAGTACGTCCCGGCCGCGGTGGTTTCCCACAACTTCTTCTCCGTCCTCGGCGTGAAGCCCATGCTCGGGCGGAACTTTCTGGCCGAAGAGGACGGTCCGGGCGCCCCGGGCGTGGTTCTGGTGGGCCATGGATTCTGGCAGCGAGCCTTGGGAGGCGCTCCCGATGTGATCGGCCGGGTCATCACCCTCGACGGCGCGAAGCGGACCATCGTGGGCGTCATGCCGCCGTCTTTCCGCCATCCCTACCGCGCACAGATCTGGGCGCCTATCGCTCTCACCATCGACCCGTCGCAGTCGGCAAGCCGCTATATCTACGCGCCCGCCCGGCTGAAGCCCGGGGTAAACATCGCCCAGGCGAGCGAGGCGATGCGCGACCTGTGCGAAAACATCCAGCGGGAGTTTCCCGACCCCAACAACGCGCGACAGGCCCAGATCGCGCCCCTTCAAGACAGCTTTGTACGCGACTCGCGACCCAGGATGTTCGCGATCATGGCCGCGGCGGCGTTCGTGCTCCTGATCGCCGGCGCCAACATCGCGAGCCTTCTGCTGGCGCGCCAGGTGAGCCGGGCCACCGAGACCAGCGTTCGCGCCGCCCTGGGCGCGTCGCGCGCTTCCCTGCTTCAGGGCTTCCTCGCCCACAGCCTCATGCTCGCCGTCGTCGGCAGCGCGCTGGGAGTCATCCTCGCCGCCACTCTCACCGGCCCTCTCTACGCGCTCAGTCCCATGGCCAGCGATGCCACCGGCAACGCCATGCGCGAATTCAACACCACCGTTCGCCTCGACGGCCAGGTCCTGCTCGTGACCACGGGACTGACCCTGCTGGTGGGCCTCGGCTTTGGCCTGATTCCCGCTCTCCGCGGAACCAGGAATGATCTGCAGCTGGCCATCAAGGGCGCGGGCCGCGGCGCCACCGTCGACCGGGGAACCCAGCGCACCCTGGGCGCCCTGGTAGTCGGCGAGATCGCGGTTGCGGTCGTCCTGATGGTGGGTACCGGTCTGATGATCAGGAGCTTCTCGAATCTCGTCGCCCTCAAATGGGGTTTCGAGACGGAGGACCGCCTCGCCTTCACCGTGACCTTCTCCGATCGCCTTCGCCGAGGTCACCCCGAGCGCACCGCCTACGTCGATCAATCGCTCGAGCGGCTGCGCGCCCTGCCCGGAGTCGAGAGCGCCACCGCCACCACTCTCGATGTGATCCAGCTCGGCCGCAACCTGGCCGGAATCACGCCCGAGGGCAGCCACCCGCCCGAGGCCCGCGGCTATTTCGTGACCACGCATCGAATGGTGGTTCCCGGCTATTTCAAGGACTCGGGCATTCCCATTCTGAGAGGGCGGGCGATCGATGCGACGGACCGTCCGGATGGGCAGAAGGTGGCAGTGATCAGCGAGACCTTCGCGAAACGCTTCTGGCCGGGCCAGGATCCGATCGGCAAGATTATCCGGCGGGGACGGGCCGACGATCCGCGGCCTCCCTACCTCGTGGTGGGTGTGGCTGCCGACATTCACGGCATCGCCGATCCCACCGACGGAGAACTGGCCGGGATGTGGTTTCTTCCCTACGCCCAGAATCCAAACTATCTGGCGAACGACGTCACCTTCGTGGTCCACTCCAAGGTGAAGGCGGAAAGCCTGCAGAAGCAGATCCGAGCGGAGCTCGACCGGATCGATGCCACCATTGCGTCCTACGATTTCCACACCCTCGACCGCCTGGTGGACGACACTCGGGTCGAAGATCGCTTCGGACTTGTGATGGTGAGCCTGTTCGGCGCGCTCGGACTTTTCCTGTCGGCGATCGGCCTCTATGGCCTCCTGTCGTTCCAGGTCGCGCAAAGGCGGCGCGAGTTCGGGATTCGCGCCGCTCTCGGTTCCCGGGTGCTCGACACCGTCTGGTTGATCTTCAAGACGGGGGGCGGACTGGTGGCTGCCGGTCTCGCGCTCGGAATCGTGGGGGCGACCGCATTGTCGCGGGTCATCGAGGACCAGCTCTTCGGGGTCAGGGGCCTCGATCCGCTCGCGTATCTCGCCGCCGGCCTCGTGCTGATTCTAACCGCGGCCCTGGCCTGCGGCCTCCCCGCCAGGCGCGCCGCGCTGGTCGATCCGATGGTGGCGCTCCGTGAGGAATAAGGTCGTACTCGGTCCGCGGGAGCGAAAAGGGGATAGAGGAACCAGACCATGCTGAGCACCGATGTCACGAACGCCCTCCGGTCCTTGCGGAAGTCTCCTTGGTATACCCTCGCCGCCGTACTGACGCTCGCTCTCGGGATCGGCGCCAACACCGCGATCTTCAGCGTGATCAACGACGTCCTGCTGCGCGACCTCCCCTACGCTGAGCCCGATCGGCTGGTCATGGTCTGGGAGAAGCACGTCAAGCGCAACAAGGTCATGAACGTGGTCTCGCCCGCGAACTTCCTCGACTGGAAGGACCAGAGCCACAGCTTCACCGGCCTCGCCGGCTTCTACGACCGGCAGTTCACCCTGACCGGCGAGGGGAACCCGGTGGAGGTTCTGGCCGTGGGCGCCACCCCGAACCTCTTCACCCTGCTCGGAGCCCAGCCGCAATTGGGACGGCTGCTGAGCGAAGACGATGAAAAGCCGGAGAGCGCGCTCTCCGTCGTCCTCACCCACAAGTTCTGGCAGAAGCAGTTCGGGGGCGATCCAGCGGTGCTCGGGAAAAAGATCACCCTCAGCGGAACCCCGGCCAATGTGGTGGGCGTGCTGCCCGAGGACTTCGGCTTCTACGTCAAGGAGGCCTCCTTCAATTCGAGTCCGGCCGACGTCTGGGTCCAGGCTCGATTCGACGCCGCGAGCCGGGTTCGACGGGGCCGCTACATGGCCGTGCTGGGCGGGCTCAAGGCCGGAGTGACCCTTGACCAGGCTCGCGCGGAAATGTCCACCATCGCCTCCAGCCTGGAAAAACAGTACCAGGACTTCAACCAGGACTGGACGGTCAATCTCGTCCCATTGCGCCAGCAGTTCACCGGCGACATCCGGCCCGCCCTGCTCATCGTCTTCGGCGCGGTGGGTTTGATCCTGCTCATCGCCTGCGCCAACGTAGCCAACCTGCAACTCGTGCGCGCGTCCGCGCGGGCCCGCGAGTTCACGGTGCGCGCGGCGCTGGGTGCGTCACGAGCCCGGCTCATCAAGGCTCTGCTGATCGAGAACCTCATGCTTGCCCTTCTCGGAGGCGCCTTTGGACTGGCCCTGGGCCGCTTTGGTCTCAGGTCCCTCCAGGCCTTGATGCCAAAGGATCTCCTTCCCGCTGACTTCATCGGCCTCGACGCCCGCGTTTTCGGCTTCACCATCGCCCTTTCCCTGCTCACCGGCCTCCTCTTTGGCCTGATCCCCGCGCTGGTGGCCTCGAAGCCGCATCTTGCCGAGGCGCTCAAGGAAGGAAGCCGGGGGGCGACATCGGCGAGCGGCCGAAGGCTGGGACAGACGTTCGTGGCCGCACAGGTCGCGGTCGCCTTGATGGTGTTGATCGGCGCCGGCCTGCTCGTGCGCAGCTTCGATCGCCTCGTCTCCACCAGTCCCGGTTTCGACGCCAGCCATATCCTGACCGCGAAGATCATCCTCCCTCGCTCCACCTACAGTGACGACGCGCGGATTCAACGCTTCTATGAGGACCTGCTGGCCAGGATCAAGGCCCGGCCCGGCGTGATCGCGGCCAGCGGGAGTGTCTTCGGGCCCTTCGCGGGTCCAGGAGCCGCGACCGATTTTCAGATCGTGGGCCGGTCCGTTCCCGCCGGCGATGCCCCGGTGGCCGATGTGCGCCCGGTCGCCGCGGACTACTTCTCGACCATGAAGATTCCTGTCCTGCGCGGAAGGGCCTTCTCTCCCGAGGAACAGAAGGAGAAGCGGGATGTCGTGATTATCAATGAGATGCTGGCGCGCAAGCATTTCGCCGGCCGCGATCCCATCGGCGAGAAGCTGATCATCGACATGAGGAATCCAAACACCGCGAGCGAGGTGCTGGGCGTGGTCGGCGACATCCGTCACGCGCGTCTCGATCAGCCGGCTCGCGAGATGGTCTACTGGCCGCATTCCGAGCTGCCCATTCCCATGATGACCCTGGCCATCAGAACGCAAGGCGATCCTCACCTGCTGGCGCCGGCGCTGCAGCGCGAGATCTGGGCTATCGATCCCGGCCTGCCCGCGCCCGAACCGCGGACCATGGAGGAACTGATGGCGGGAACCGTGGTGCGGGCCCGGTTCACCACTCTTCTCTTCGGCCTGTTCGCGGCTCTGGCATTGATCCTGGCGACCCTGGGTATCTACGGGGTCGTTTCCTACCGGGTGGCCCTCGAGACCCGCGATATCGGCATTCGCATGGCCCTGGGCGCGAATGCTGTCCAGGTTCTGGCCAGGATCCTGCGCGACGGAGGCAGACTGGCCGGGGCGGGCGTGGCCCTGGGAGTGCTCGGCGCCCTGGGGGTGACACGCGTGCTCGAGAGCCAGCTCTACGAGATCACCACCACCGACCCGACCACGTTCGTGGGCATGGCCGCGGCCTTGATGCTCGTCGCCCTGTCGGCCAGCTGGCTGCCCGCGCGACGGGCCGCCGGCATCGATCCCATCGAAGCGCTTCGAGAAGAATAGCGTTCCATCGATCGGCAGAACAAACCATGAACGACATCCGCTACTCCATCCGCGCCCTCGGGAAGTCGAAGGCCTTCACCGAGAGCGTCCTGCTTTTCGCGGGCGGAGGAATCCTGGGCGTGCTGGTCGCCTGGTGGGGTGTCACCGCCCTTGGTCAATTGGGGCTTTCCACTCTGCCCCGCGGTTTCAGCGTCGAGCTGGACGTGACCGTCGTGACCTTCACGCTCGCTTGCGCCCTCGCGACCGGCGTCTTTTTCGGCGCGCTCCCGGCTTGGAGCGCGGCCCGGGAAGACACCGCCACCACCTTGAAGGAAGTCGGAGGACGGGGCAGGTCGGGCGGAAAGCACACGCAGTTCCTCCGCTCCGCGCTGGTCGTCACCGAAATCGGCCTCGTGGTGATGCTGCTTTCCACCGCGTCGCTGCTGGTCAAGAGCTTTGAAGCTCTTCAGCGCGAGAACCCTGGCTTCAGCCCGAACGGCATTATCACGGTTCAACTCGCCCTGCCCCCCGCTCGGTACGAGGTGCCGGAGAAGAGGATCGCCTTCACGGACGCGGTTCTCTCGCGCGTCCGGGCTCTCCCCGGAGTTACCTCGGCCGGGATGACGGACCTCATTCCGTTCGCGGGCCGCAACGGCTCCGGCAGCTACTCGAGCCCCGACATCGTGGTGCCGGCCGGAGCGCCCGAGCCTCACCCCCCCGGCAACGCGTGGTGGATCCCGGTTACTTCAAGACGCTCGGGATGACCTTGCTGCGAGGGCGGCTGTTCGAGGAAGCGGACGTGGCGACCACACCGCCCGTGGTCGTGGTCGACCGGCTGCTGACCGACAAGTACTGGCCCGGCCAGGATCCTCTCGGCAAGCGCATAGTGCGCGGCGACCCCGAACACCCGTGGACAATCGTCGGAGTCATAGCACCCATCAAGTTCCAAAGCCTCGATGAAGACGTGACCAAGGAGGCCATCTACTACCCGTACGCCCAGAGCCCGCGGCCGAACCTCATCATCGCGGCGAAAGCGGAGGGCGACGCCCTGCGCCTCGCTCCGGCGCTGCGCGAGGCGGTGAAGGCTGCAGACCCGGACCAGCCGGTGTTCGACATCAAGACGATGCAGCAACGTATCGACACCGTCTCTTTGTCTCGACGCGCGACCATGATTTCGATCTCGCTCTTCAGCGCGGTGGCGCTCCTGCTCGCGGTTCTGGGCGTCTACGGCGTGCTCGCCTTCGCGGTGGCCCAGAGGACATCGGAGTTCGGTGTGCGCATTGCTCTTGGCGCCAGCCGGCGAAGCATTGCGGAGCTCGTCCTTCGCCAGGGTGGAACCCTGGTGGCCATCGGCATCGTGGCCGGGCTCGGGGTGTATCTCGCCTTCTCGCAGATGGTCGGGAAGCTGCTCTACGGAGTGGCCGCAACCAATCCCCTGTCGCTCTCCGTAGCACCGGTGCTGATCACCCTCGCCGCCGTTCTCGCCTGCCTGGCCCCGGTGCGCCGGGCCACCAGCATCAGCCCCCTCGAAGCACTGCGAGTCGAATAGAGCCAAGACCTTACATCAGGCGAAACTGCGGGTGATCCAGAATCACTCTTTCGAACGCCTCATATTCAGACTCCACCAGATCCCTCGGAAAGCGCGCCTGCGAGCGCTTCCATTTGGACAGCCACGAAGAACCGAGGCCGTCGTGCCTTTCCGCGGTTCCGCGAGTCAAAGCACCCGGGGTAAAGGCGATGGTGGTCTCGGACTGCCAGTCCGTGGCGCGTCCTTTGGCCAGATGAAACCCCGCCCCCAGCATGGCCACGCGCGCGGCGGTGGAAGACGTGTAGGTGAACAGCTCCACATCTCTACCGGCACAAGCCGCATAAAGACGCTGGAAGGACTCCAGGGTCCATGCCTCGGCGTTGGTCCGGCTCGAGAACAAGTCGAAGAAGATGAGGTCCGGCGCGAAGGGCGAGCGGGCCATCCCTTCCTGGAAGTCGCCTTCCACGAGATACCAGTGAAGGCCCGGATACTTCTTGGAGTGCCACTCCCCCCTTTCGAGCAGACCGCCCGGACCGCCATGACGGAGGTAAGGAAAGTGCTTGAGGTTCTGGCAAGCCAGCCGCAGGGCGTCGAGGTCGTTCTCGAAGCTGACCACGCGCAGCGGACGGACGGCGCCCGAGTCCGCCTCTTCCTGATAGCAGTGAATCGCGGCGATGGCGTTCGCCGCCGCTCCCAGGCCCACGTCCCAGATCACCAGCGGCTCGGCCTCGGCCGGATTGGAATTCCCGGACAGGCGCACCCGCTCCCTTACCCTGGCCTGCTCGACGTAGAGCGATCGGGCCTCATCCATGGGCGAGGTGTGCGCGTGCATGGTCTCGCCCGAAGCCACATGCCGGATGGCGCCAAAGCCCTCCTTGGCCAGATGCACCTCGAACTGGCCGCGGGTTTTTGGCGGCGCGGGCCGCACCTTGACCTTCGCGATCTCATTGTCTATGTCGTGTTCGCCGAGAATCTCCCGCCGTTCCGCGTAAAACGCGGCGAAGGCGCCGGCCAGAATGCTCTCGCGAACGTCGCGCATGAGCTGGTGATAGAAGTAGAGGTTGTGCTGGCCCAGAAGCTGCCAGCCCAGGGGCTCACTGGACTTGGTCAGATGGTGCAGATAGGCGCGGGAATAGCGGGCGCAGGTCGGACAACCGCATTTCGGATCCAAGGGCAGGTCCGCGAGTTTGTGAACGCCGCGCCGGAGCTGCACGTAGCCGCGGGACGTGAACACGCCGCCCCGCTGCGCGAGCTGGGTGGGAATGATGCAGTCGAACATGTCGACCCCCCGGTGCACGGCCTCCAGGATGTCGAGCGGCGTGCCCACCCCCATCAGGTAGCGCGGCTTGTCCTTCGGCATCATGGCCGCGGTCAGCTCGCACATGTCCTGCCGTTCTTCCTTCGACTCGCCCACGGCCAGGCCGCCGATGGCGAGACCCTCGAAGGGCATAAGGGCGAGACGCTCGACACTCTCCCGGCGCAGATCGGGGAACAAGGCGCCCTGCACGATGCCGAACATCGACCCCGGCGCATCGCCGCGCGCCTCGAGGCTCTGGGCCGCCCAGCGGTGGGTGAGATCCAGGGCGGCCTTGACCGTGGCCCGGTCGGCGGTGGAGGGGACACACTGATCGAGCACCATCATGATGTCGCTGCCGATGACCATCTGGGCCTCGATGCTTACCTTCGGCGAGAGCAGGATGCTCTTCCCGTCAATGTAGCTCTGGAAGACGGCGCCCGCGTCGGTGACGGCGCGGGAGTGCGGGAGGGAGAAGATCTGGTAGCCCCCCGAGTCGGTCAGGACCGACCGGTCCCAGGTCATGAAGCGATGGATGCCGCCCACCTTCTTAAAGACCTCGAGGCCGGGCCGCAGGAGCAGATGGTAGGTATTGGCGAGGAGGATCTGGGAGCCCGCGGCGGCCAGGGCTTCGGGAGGCTGCGCCTTCACCGACGCCTGCGTTCCCACCGGCATGAAGAGAGGGGTCTGCACCTCATGTCGCCTTGTGCTCATGGTGGCGGCTCTGGCCCTCGAGCCCGCCGCCGCCGCGTCGATCCGAAAGCCAAGGCGCGAAGCAGTCATCGAGGAGCACGAGCATAGTTGACCGGCGGTGCCGATCTCGCAACGGCTGGGCGCTTCCCGGCCATCGGAGTGGCGGAAGCGCCGAAGGCCTGTCACAATCGCGCCTTCCCGAAACCAAGTGGTCGATCTCAACCCGAACTTCACCGCCAGCCTGACTCGTCTTGGCCTCATGGCCCTGCTCCTGGCTGGGTGCATCGTCGTGGCCGCGAGGTTCCGCAGGTTCTGGGGAATCGCCCCGATCGCGGTGCTGGCCGGACTCTTTCAGGTGCTCCAGCTCGTCCTGGTCATGGGCACCCGCATCGAAGTCTTCCCGGGCGCGACCATCAGCCCGGGCGCGGTGGCCGTCTTCCCCGCCACTCTGTTCGCCATTCTGCTCGTCTACGTCCTGGAAGACGAAGCGGAGGCGCGGCGGCTGGTGTACGGCATTCTCCTGGCCAATGTCGCGCTCGCCCTGGTCATCTTCTCCGGTCAACCCCTGATCGACGTGCCGGACCTGGCCGGCGGCATCCGCCTGAGCTCCGAGGCCGCGGCTCGTCTCTGCCGAATCATCATCCTCGGGTCGATCCTGCTGGCCATCGACGCGCTCATTCTGATCCGGGCCTTCGAGTGGTTCGGAGACCGGGTGAGCCGGATCATTCTGGCCCGGGCTCTGTTCGCGCTCAGCGTCAGTCTCGCCTTCGACGCCCTCGTCCTTCCGTTCGCGGTCTTTGGAGCGAATCTCCGGTCTGGCAGCATCCTCCCGATGGACCTGATCGCAAAGGTGGGCGCGGCGGTGTTCTATTCGCTGGCCTTCGCTTTCCTCCTGCCTTTTTCGGGACTGCCCGCGAGTCCGACCGGCCGCGGAAGGCCCAACCGTTCGAGCGGCCCCGTCACCTACAAGGATCGGTTCCGGGATCTCCAGCAGGTGGCGGTGCGCGACGCCCTCACCGGCGTCTTCAACCGCGCCTATTTCGATCACGAGCTGCGGATCCAGAGCGACCGCGCCCAGACCAGGAGCGACGGACTTCTCCTCCTTCTCATCGACCTCGATCAGTTCAAACGGATCAACGACACCCACGGCCATCCCACCGGCGACCGGGTCCTGACCCTCTTCGGAGAACTCCTCCGCGCGGTGGCCCGCCAGAACGACACGGTGTGCCGCTACGGAGGAGAGGAGTTCGCCATCCTGATCGCGGGCAGCCCCGCCGCGATCGCCCCGCGCATGTTCGAGAGGATGATCGAAGAGCGGAACCGCCTGTGGGCTCTGGCCACACCTCCGTTCCCTTTCGAGGCACCCTGCTTCTCCGTGGGCGGCGCGGCCCTGCCCATCGACGCGAGGACCGGGGCCGAACTGCTCGAGGTCGCCGACCGACGCCTCTACGCCTCCAAACGCGCGGGCGGCAACCAGCTGACCCTCACCTGATGCCCAACGGCCGTCAATTCAGGGCCGAATCAGACGACCATGCCTGATTCGCTCCGGAGCCGCTTGATCTCGCACGCGCCCGGTGAAGACGGGCGGGCTCCATGGGGCTTTGACCCTGCGTTGCTGGCTTCAACTCTCGCCTACGGGCTGTTCGTCTACCTGATGCAGCCGACCGGCGTGGTGGTCATGGATGATGAGTTCGGCTATCTGCGCTCCGTGATTGAGACGCTCCGATTCGGCCGGCCTTGGACGGACTCCTGGCTCGAACCCTGGTCGGCGAGTCTGTCCGTACTGACCGCCTTGCTCTATCGGATAACCGGGAGCTTTGAGTTTGCCGTCCAGGGAACGCTGGGGATCTGCGCGAGCGGCGCCTTTTTCGCCACCACCGTCCTCCTGCTCGCTCGCGGACTCAAGCACCACGCCGCCATTCTTCTGGCTGCGCTGTTCCTGAGCTTTCCAACCCTCCTCTGGAAGAGTGTTCAGTTCACCGGCCTCGCCCTGTACCTGCCCTGCCTTCTGCTCGCCCTGAATGCTTCCGAGAAGCGCCGATGGGGACGGTTCCTGGTTTTCTGGGCTATCGCCCTGGCCACTCGCCAGAGCGCATTCACATGGGGACTCCTTCCCTTGGCGGAGTTGCTCCGACTCCTTCGGAGTCGCGGAGAGAACGAAGCGAAGGAATGGCCGCGCGTGGCCGCCGTGATTCCTGCTGCCATGGGGCTCTTCTTTCTGGTACAGCACGGAATGAACAAGACGCATTCCCAGTCGCTGATCACGGACCGCATGTTCGAGTCCCTCTCCGGCCTTGACTTCCTGCAAACCCTGAGCCTCGGCGGACTCTTCTTCCTCTGCGCGGCAGGCCTGGGCGCCCACTTCGCCTCTGGCCAGGCGGACCTTCGCCGGGACCCATGGACGACCAGGGCGCGTATTGCCGTGGTCTGCGCGGTTGGCCTGCCCCTCATACTCTTCGACCTGAGGACTCGGGTGCAGACGGAGCATCGGCTCCTGTCGCCGGATCTGGGCTGGTTCTACGGAGTGCTGGTCCTTCTGATTGCGTTACGGGGATGGGCGACCGGTTACATCAAGCTGAAAGGGAGCTACGTGTTCGCGGCCGGGGGGAGCCTGCTGGTGGTGGCGCTGCGCTCCCAGGTCTGGGACTACTACTTTCTCGAGGTTGGCGTGCTCGGGTTCTTGAGCGCCACTCCACCGACGCCCATCCTTCCGGGAACACGTCGTGTGTTCAATCCACCGCGCTGGCAGCGGGCCTCAGCACTGGCCCTGGCGGGATTCCATCTGGTCTTCATTGCGCAGTTGAAGGGCGCCGTGGACAAGGCCTACGCCCTGTGTCGCCTGCATGAGGAGGCCGTCCGAGCGAAGAGCATCGAGCCGTCCGAGATTGCCAAGGCGCCGTTTGGATTCCACGGCTGGTACTTCCACCCCTGGTATGCGACCCACGACGGGGCGACGGACCGCGACATCGCGGGGTTCCATCGCTACCTCAGTCCGGGAGTGGTGATCGGCAAGAAGTATTCGTGGCCGCTCCATGTTCTGCCCACTTTCCAGGATCGCCTCCCCTCCGAGGGCAGCGAGATCCTCGCCATGACCAGCACCCGTCATTTGTGGCTCTTCGACGGCCGCTACTTCCTGTTGCGTCTCCCGGCCGAGCCCCGTTTCCCGCCCGCGATAGCCCTGAGCGATGCGTATCGCGTGCCGCGTTTCCCGCTCAACGATAGCGAGTGGCGCGCCCTCATCGAGGCGCCCGCGCTCTAGCACGAAGCCACATCCACCATGCACCCACGATCGCGATTCAAGATTCTTCGCCGGGCCGGGAACGTCTACCTGTTCTTCATGGGAATCGTCATCCTGGCCCTGGCCGGAGAGATTGCCTGCCGGCTGCTCCTCGCGCGGAAGGTCGCCGGAGCGGAGGCGTTTCGCGTCCGCCATCCGCACGCATACGATGCCCGCACCCTGATGGAGGCATGGACGGACAGCCTTTGGGCGCAGCCGTGGGAGGAGTACAAGAAATCGGCTCGGGCGGTCATGAGCGTGGGCGATCAGGAGTACGTGGTTGAGACCAACAGTCTTGGCTATCGCACCCGCGAGTTCTCGCCCAGGAAAGCCAGTGGAGTTGTCCGAGTCATCTGCATCGGAGGCTCCACCACGGTTCAGGGACAAACCAACGCCACGACCTATCCGGCCCTCCTCGAGGCCATGCTTCGAGAGCGGCATCCGTCCTGGTCCGTCGAAGTCCTGAACCTCGGAATCAGCGGCGTCCAGTCAGAGTACTGGCCGCGGAAGCGTTACTCGTTCCTGGACTTCGAACCTGACGTCGTGGTGCAGTACGAAGGGGTCAACGACCTCCTGCACACCCATATGCGGAGATGGGCGCGCGACCATCCCTATGTGGCTGCCCTCTACCGGAGCGTGCTGTTTGCGAGCCTCGCCCCGTATCCGCATCATCAGTTCGATGAGCACATCCGCGGCACGGTCGAGAACATGGTCGGCGTGACCACGGCCAGCGCCAAAGCGGGGGCCGCCCACGTGGTTGGCACCTTCGCGGCGCCTGACATTTCCCGGGCGAGTGCCGAGGTTCGCCGGTACCTCGAGGTCAACCTCATGGAACAATGGGGTTCGCGCCGAAGCCCCTTGTACAGCTACACCTCCTACTACGCGTTGCTCCAGTACTTCAACGAAGCCCTGGCCTCTCACGCCTCCTCGGGATACCGTATCGCCCCGGTGGCCGAACGGCTGAAAGAGCCTGATCGCTTCGTGGACATATGCCATATGACCCGGAGCGGCATCCGGGACCTGGCCGCCGCCTTCCTGCCCGAAGTGGAGCAGGCCATCGGCGATCGACTGAAGGCACAAGCGGCTGAGAACGGCAAACCCGTTCGAGGGGGTGACCAGTGATGGATTCGACTACACCCCCTCCGCCCCGCCCGGTCATTCGAACGGACCCAGCCTGGTGAGCCGGATCACCGGCTCGCCGGCGTCGCGGGACTCGGCCAGCGGCGTCTCGAACTCCGCAACCCAGTCGTTGATGCCTTCCGTGTCGATCAGCATCTGCTGAACCTGCCATGACCCGCCATCGGGCGCCACCTTCGCATGCGTATGCCGCATATTGCGGGCCTCTGGGTCGAGGCGGACGCCCTTGTGCTCCGCCCGGTGCTCCTCACGCGCCCTCTTCAGGCGGTCCGGGGTCCACGCTTCGCCGGATCCTTCGCGTGCTGAGGCCAGCACCGTCATCGCGGCTTCGTCGTCCCCCACGCTCCAGGCGCGGATGAACGAGAACGCGCGGGTGCGGATGGCCGCCGTGAACGCCTTCGCGTCGCGGGTGATGTCGGTCGGCTCATCCGCGCCCGGCGGCCGCATTTCCAGACCACCCGCCCCCGATCCCGCGCCCGGCTGATAATTCGGGTCCTTCATCCTCTCCCACTCTTCGAGCAGGCTGGAGTCCACGTCGCGGAGCATGGTGCGGAGATAGATCTCCATCTCGAGGACGGTGTCGGACTTCACCGGATCGGGCACGGTCTGGCTCAGAACCTTGTAGACACTGTTGAGATGACGCAGGAGCAGGCCCTCGGCGCGCTCGATCTGGTATTCCGAGACGTAGTCGGAAAACGACCAGAATCCCTCGAACATTTCCCGCACGATCGACTTGGGGCGGATGGCCTCCCCCCCCACCCAGGGATGCCGGTCCGCGAAGGCGTTGAAGGTCATGTAGATGAACTCGCGCCGCGGCTTCGGGTATTCGAGCTTCTCCAACTCGGCCATGCGTTGGTCGTAGTCAAGCCCGTCCGCCTTCATCTGGGCGATGGCGCGACCTTTCACCTTGTCGAGCTGGCGTCGCAGGATCAACTCCGGGTTCTCGAGGATGGCCTCGATCAGGCTCAACAGGTCGAGGGGATAGTCGAGCGAATCCGCGTCCAGGAGAGGAATGGTCTCGATCAGGTACAAGGACAGAGTCTGGTTCATCGAGAAGTCGTCCTGCAGCTCGACATTCACCCGGACCTTCGATCCGCCCTGCGCCTCGGCCCGCCCGGTGATCTCCACGATCCCGCGCTGCACCAGCGACCTGAAGAGCTGCCATCCGCGCTTGAAGTGGCCCCTCTTCGCGCGATCCGTCTCGTGAGAATCGCGAATCAGATCGCGCATGGCCGCGCAACCGTCGGTCTTCCGGGAGAGGACGTTCAGGAGCATGGCGTGGGTCACCTGAAAGCGCGAGGCCAGCCGTTCCGGCGGAGCGCCGATCAGACGTTCGAACGTCTTCTTGTCCCAGTTGACGAAGTTGTGGTCGGGCGGTTTGCGCTTGACCGACTTCTTGCCGCCCTGCGCCGCCTTCTCTTCGAGCTTGAGATTCTCGATGTAGTGCTCCGGAGCCTGGGCGACCACGAAGCCGACATCATCGAAGCCCTTGCGGCCCGCGCGACCCGCGATCTGGTGGAAGTCCCGGGCGGAGAGAATTCCGGTCTTCTGGCCATCGAACTTGCACAGCCGCGTGAACAGCACGGTGCGGATGGGAACATTGATGCCGACGCCGAGCGTATCCGTGCCGCAGATGACCTTCAGCAGGCCGCGCTGGGCCAGTTGCTCGATGAGCACCCGGTACTTCGGCAGGAGCCCGGCGTGATGCAGGCCGATGCCCTGCTTCAGCCACTTCCGGATGTTCGGCCCGTAGGGGCTCTTGAACTTGAAGTCTTCGATCTCCCTCGCCACCGCGTTCTTTTCCTCGCGGGAGGAGAGGACGAGGCTGGTGAAGGCCTGGGCGCTGTCCGCCGCGTCTCCTTGCGTGAAGTGGACCACGTAGACCGGGCCCTTGCCCTCGCCGACCAGATTCTCGAGGGTCTGCGGAAGCGGGATCTCGGAGTAGGTGAACTCCAGCGGCACCGGCCGGTCCACGGACATCACCGTCCTGGTCGGAAGGCCGTTGAGGGAGGTCAGGGCCTCGGAGAAGAACGTCATGTCTCCCAGGGTGGCGGACATGAGAAGGAACCGCGTCCGCTTGAGGGTCAGCAAAGGGGCCTGCCAGGCCACACCTCGATCGCGATCCGCGTACCAGTGAAATTCATCCATCACCACATCGTCGATGCGCGCGTCCTCGCCGTCGCGCAGAGCGATGTTGGCCAGCACCTCGGCGGTGCAGCACAGCACGGGCGCGTCGCGATTGACGGTGGCGTCGCCGGTCGACAGGCCCACGTTCTCCGGACCCAGTTCACGGCACAGGGCCATCCACTTCTCGTTGACCAGCGCCTTGATCGGACAGGTGTAGACGGAACGGCGGCCGCGGGTGAGGGCGTCGAAATGCAGAGCCGAAGCGACCAGCGACTTCCCGGAACCGGTGGGGGTGTTGAGGATGACGTTCTTCCCCTCGAACAGGTCGAGGATTGCCTCTTCCTGCGCCGGATACAGACTCAGACCCCGGGACGCGACGTAGTCGAGGAAGCGGCCGAGGAGTTCGTCGGTTCCAGCGGACGGGTCGGGCAGGGAGTTGAAGAGAGTGGCGACCATACCGGAGAGCTGGACAGGAGCGAGGGCCAGGAGGCAAGACAGGATATCTCCCCGAGGTCGGTGCCGTCGACGGGCGTGGTGGTGTGCCCTGACCCGGCTCCCCTCACGGCATTCTCCTTCGAACCGGGGGGTCGAGCGTTGCCTGGCGAAGCCAGCCCACCCGATGGACGATCAAGGAGGTCGATGCCAGAGGCGCGGTGAAGGACATCGCTCGCGCTCCGAAGGGCCGCGAAGACTACGACGTGGCTGAAGGATGGAAACCCTGGTGATCTCCGCCGGACCCAGGGTCCTGGCCCTGAAGCCGGGCCTCGACCAGGACTGGCGCGAGATCGCGGACTTTCGGAGCCTCGGGCTCAAGGATCTGAGCCGCCTCGCCATCAATCCGCGGGGGCGACCAGATCGCCATCGCGGCCTCACCGAAGTAGGCTTACCCTCCCAACTCAACCAGACAAGGAATCAAGGGTCAGCACTATGTGGGCGGTCGGTCGTCTTTCACTTCTATCCAGGGGTCGCGTGGCGCCGGGGCAGGTCGCGGCCGCTCCGGTTCCGTCTCCATCTCCGACCCCGCTCGCTACCCCGACGATCGCGCCGACGACGCCCCCCATCGCCGCAGGCGCTTCGACCCTGCCGCCCGCTCTCTCACCCGCCGGCCGGTCCGCCGTGCTTCCGCAGAAACCCGAACCCCGGCCGCCTCTCCCGACCGCGGCGCCTGCGGTTGGTTCCACCCCCGCCGAACCAACCGCGCCCGCGGGGGCAACCCCGAGCGGCGCCGTGGCAACCCCAGGCCTGCTGGCGCGCGTCGTGTCGCGGGTCAGGCGGTTCTTCACCTCGCTCTTCGGCTAGCGGAAACCCGGCCTCCCCGCGAAGTCCGGACCGGACTATCGTTCAGTTTCGAAACGCTCCCGGAGACAAGAAATGAAATCATCCACCTGGCTGGCCCTCACCCTCGCTGCGCTCATGAGTCCGACGACGGAGGCGGAGGTCGCGATGGCCGCTCAGACCGCGGCCGAGCTTCGATGCGACCTTCTCTTCGCCGGCGGGCGGGTGGTCGATGGCACGGGCGCGCCGTGGTTCCGCGCGGATGTCTGCGTCTCCGGCGATCGGATCGCCGCGGTCGGGCCCGCGCTCAATGCCGCGGCGAAGAGGCGGATCGATGCCAGCCGACTGGTCATCGCTCCCGGTTTCATCGACATGATGGGGCAGTCGGAGTATCGGCTGCTGGTGGATTCACGCGGGGCCAGCAAGATCACCCAGGGCATCACCACCGAGATCACCGGGGAAGGAGGTTCAATCGCGCCTCTTAACGCGCGCATGCTGGAAGCGGGCCGTGAGAGCTACGAGCACTACGGCTACACCCCGAGCTTCACCACTCTGGCCGGCTACTTCGACGAATGGACGAAGCGCGGATCGGCGCTCAACCTGGGGACTTTCGTGGGCGCGGGTGGAGTGCGCAACCTGGTGATCGGGGAGGACGACCGTCCGCCCACGCCCGCGGAACTGGACCTGATGAAGAAGACGGTGGCTCAGGCCATGGAGGAGGGCGCGCTCGGAGTGTCCACCTCCTTGATCTACGTACCCGATCACTTCGCGTCGACCGAAGAGATCATCGCCCTCGCCAAAGTGGCGGCGAGCTATGGCGGCAGCTACATCACTCATCAGAGGGACGAGGGCGACGACAACGGCGGAGGACTCGACGCCAGCATGGACGAAGTGTTCAGGATCGCCCGCGAGGCGGGGATACCGGCCGAGATCTATCACCTAAAGGCCTCGGGCAAGGACAACTGGGGGCGGATGAAGTCGATGCTCCAGCGTATCGAGGACGCGCGGGCCGCGGGCCTCGACGTGAGCGCCGACCAGTATCCCTGGGCGGCGAGCTCCAACGGCCTCGACGCCAGCCTGCCCTTCTGGGTCCGCGAGGGCGGGGCGGAGAAGATGGTGGGGCGGCTCCAGGACCCGAAGCAGCGCGCCAGGGCGCGAGAGGACTTCCTCAAACTTCCCGAGAACAAGGACTGGCCCGAAGGTGCGGCGCGGATTCTCATCACCAGCGTGATCAACCAGGCGCTCAAGAAGGATGAAGGACAGACCATCGCTCAGCTTGCCACCTCGGAGGGGAAGGACCCCATCGATGTAATCTTCGATCTGGTCATCGCCGACCGGGGCGCCACCGCTCGCGTCTCCTTCTCCATGAACGAGGACGATGTTCGCCTGGCCCTGCGTCACCCCTTCGTCTCCTTCTGCACCGACTCGGGAGCGAGCGCCGAGGACGGCATCTTCTCGAAGGAGAAGTCTCATCCCCGGGCCTTTGGGTCGGCTTCCAGAATCCTCGGCTATTACGTCCGCGACCAGAAGGTGCTGAGCCTGGAAGAAGCGGTGCGCAAGATGACCTCCCTGCCCGCGGCCCGCATGCATCTTCAGGATCGCGGGATCGTGCGCGCGGGCCTGGCCGCCGACCTCGTCGCCTTCGACCCCGAGACCGTGGATTCCCGCGCCACCTACGCCGATCCGCTTCACTACAGCGCCGGGATCCCCTACGTGGCCGTGAATGGCCAGCTGGTGGTCGATGGCGGCACGATCACGAGCGCCCGTCCAGGTCGTGCCCTTCGCGGTCCCGGCTACCAGCGACCGTAGGCGCCGGGCACCCGGAGGGTCACTTGGATCGCTCCAGAAACCGGCCGTCCCGAGTGTCGACCCGGATCCTCTCGCCCGTCTCGACGTAGGACGGCACCATCACCTGGGCCCCGGTTTCGGTGATCGCGGGCTTGAGTTGAGCCTGCGCGGTGGCCCCTTTGATGGCGGGCGCCGTCTCCTTGACCTCGAGATCCACGGCAATGGGCAGGATCAGAGCGATCACCCGGTCCTGAAACAGGGTGGTGCGGACCTCCAGGTTCTCGAGCATGAAGCCGGCGGCGTCGCCCACATGGTCCGCGGCCAGGGTGAACTGCTCATAAGAAGCGAGGTCCATGAACACGAAATCGTCGCCCTGCTTGTAGAGAAACTGGGCGTTGCGGTAGTCCACCTCGGCGTTCTTCTCCATGTCGCCGCCGCGCCAGGTCTTGGCCTGGCTCTGTCCGGTGCGGAGATTCTTGATCTTGGTCTTGATCAACATGGACGCGCCACGCGCGGAGGGCGTCTGCGACTGGACCTCTCCCACCTGCCAGGGGTCACCGTCGATCTCCAGGATGTCGCCGCGCTTCAGGTCCGATACGTTGATGGCCATAGCCGATAAGGTTATTCGCTGGCCCGAGTTTCCCACAAGAGCCGGAAGGGGCGGCTGGTCGCCATCGGCGGATCGACCGAGGTGATGTGGCGACTCGATCCGCGGCGAATCGAGGCGACCCGGCCGCCGTCGTCACCCCCGCCGTCACCCGGAGCCTGGACTAGGACCGCTCGTGGCTCAGGTAGTAGGCGCCGTTCTTCGTCTTCAGGAAGCCATCGAGCGGAATCGATTCCTGTTTCAGGAAGCCCTGCTGGGGCAGGTTCCCATCGCGCACCATTTCGATGACCGCGCACAGACTCGCGGCGGTGGTCCAGCTGATCGCGCGCCACTCTTGACCTACGACCTGCATCTGGGGGTACGAACGCACGAACTCTTCGCGAGAAAGCTGATCGTCTTTCCAGCCTTCCACCGCGGCGTGGACGAAAACGTAGTCCTCGGCCACCGGGGGCAGGGCGTTCTTCATGATCCGGCCCAGGGCGGCTCGGTCTTCCTGCATGCGCAGTTCCTGGAAGAGGAATTTGATGTGCTCGAAGTGGCCGAGGTACCGCATGGTCTTGTAGTGGAGCGTTTCCACCTTCCCCTCGTAGGTCTCGCACATCGTGCCCAGGCCCCCTGACGTGGTGGCGGCTTCGAGCTGGACGCCGTTGATCACGACCATCTCGTAGCCTTCCAGTGCGGGGACCAGCTGGCGATGGCCCATCCGGATCACTTCGCAGTCGTTGATGTACTCATTGATGACGCCCTCGGGACTCCAGTTGAAGGCGTAGCCGAGTTTGCCGCGCGGATGCCTGGGCAAGGCACCCACTTTCAGCTCGATGCTCCGCAGACGATCGAACTTCCTGGCCAGGTCAGCCCCCACGATGCCAATAAAGCCGGGAGCCAGGCCGCACTGCGGCGCCATCACGCGCTTGCTGCTCTTCGCCAGCTCCCGGATCTGCTCCGTGGTGGCGACGTCTTCGGTCAGATCGAAATAGTGGATGGAGGCGGCGTGGGCCTCCTTCGAAAGGGCGATGTTCAGATGAAAGGGCAGGCAGCTCACGACCGCGTCGGCGGCCTTCAGAAACGGCCGCAGGGCGGCGGCGTCCGACAGGTTCACCACCTGGGTGTCGAAGGGCAACTCCTTTCGCGGCGCCGCGTCCAGGCCGCTCACCTTGAAACCGCTCTCTTTCAACAGCGTGCCGACGAGACTTCCGACCTTGCCTAAACCCAGCACGACCACTCCATGCAAACCCATCCATCCTCCTTCAGCGTGTGTTTCTTCTCCCTATTCTCGCCTACCTCGGATCCAGGGACAGGGGCGGCGCCTCGGTTTGCAGACCCCCTCCGACTCAATTCGACGGCAGCCGACGCTCCGGCCCCTTCGGACTACAATCGCGGGGTTGACGCGCCCTCCATTTCGGAGTGACCGAAGGCCAGGCGGCGCGCCGAGCCAGGAGCGCCATGAGATCCACCCAACGATTTGCCCGTCCCGCACTTCTCGCCGCCTTGTTTGCGTTCCAAGGCGTGATCGTTCCCGCCGAAGACGCGACCTTCACGGTGGGCACGGCCAACGCCACCCGCGGCGCCACCGCCTACGGCGAGTTGAAAGTTCCCGCCGGGACCGACCCGGCGTTGAACATCGCGATAGCGGTGGTGAACGGCGCGAAGCCGGGCCCCGTGGTCGCTTTCGTCGCGGGGAGTCACGGCACCGAATACGCCTCCATAGTGGCGCTCACCCGGCTCACCAGCCGCATCGATCCGAAGACGCTGAGCGGCACGGTTATCGTCGCGCCCCTCCTCAACGTCGCGTCGTTCGAGCAGATGACGGTCCACCTGAACCCGGTCGACCGGAAGCCCATGAATGGCTCCTACCCCGGCAGCCCGGCGGGCACGCAGACCGAGCGGGCGCTGGCCATGGTGGCAGAGCAGATTGTGAAGCCGGCGAGCGTGATCGTGGATCTTCATGGCGGCGATATGGACGAGGACCTCCGGCCCTACAGCTACTGGATTCGCACCGGTAACGAGGTCCAGGACCAGGCGTCGCGCGACCTGGTGGGCGCTTTCGGTCTTGACCACGTGATCCTGCGCGACATCGACGTGACGAACCTCAACAGCATCCGCAGCCTCAGCGGCTACGCGCTTTCCCTTGGAAAGACAACCTTCGTCGCGGAGGCCGGCCGAAGCGGACTGGCTCTTCCCGAGGACGTGGACGCGTTGATCGCGGGCAGCCTGAACGTGCTGGCTTCTCTCAAGATGATCGCGCACTCGTTCACGCCCCTGGCCAAGCCGGTGTTTGTCGGCTCCGGCGCGCGCGCCCAGGCCGACGCCGGGGGCATGTTCTTCGCGAAGGCGAAGCGGAGCGCGATCGTAAAGGAAGGCGATGTCATCGGCGAGACCACCGATTACCTGGGCCGGGTCACGGGCCAGGTGAAGGCGCCGGTTGGAGGCCTCATTACATTCATCCGCGGCGTTCCCTCGATGTGGCCGGGCGCCACCCTGGCAAACATCGCACCCGTGCTGAGAGCGGTCCCCGCATACCAGAAGCCGTAGAGGCCCACGGGCTGAAGACCAGCAGCGGCGGATCGCATAGGATCACCGCGTTCATGATGGACAGGTTCCGGCGCTTCTTCGGTGCTCCGCCGCGCGCGGGCAACGACGCCCTCTCCATCCGCGCGCGAGAGAACTGAGCCGGATGCTGAACGCCTATGTGGGCGCCGCCCTGAGCATCGCCATCTTCTATCCGGACGACACCGAGAATCAAAGGGGTGGAGAATCCTGATGATTCCCGCCCTGCCCCTGCTGGTGGCTCGCCTCGTGCTGCCCGGCCCGGCCGCCCCGTTGATTTCGGTGAGCGCCCCGTGCCCGCCCGCCCCCATGACCAGGGCGGGATTGATGGAGCTCAAAGAGACAAGGTTCGAAGTGCCGGCAGCCGACGAACGCAATCGGCTGGCCGTGGCCTTCCTCTCCTGCCTCGATGATCCCGACCCGGCGATCCGTGACGGCGTGGCGTTCGAGGCGCTCTCCACCTGGCTCCGAGCCAGGGCGTTGACTTCCGACACGATCGCCGTCCTCGAGCGTTCCCTCCGGTCCACGCTCTCCGGCGAAAAGGACGCCCGCGGCTTTCGCCTCCCCTTCGCCGCGCTCGCGCTGTCGGAGGTGGCGCGCGCGGACCGAATCGAGCCAGTGTTCGAGGAGTCGGTCCGCGCCTCCCTGGTTGAGGTCGCCGCCTCGAGCCTGGAACGCGTCGACGACTATCGCGGTTTCGACGCGGTTTCCGGCTGGCGTCACGGAGTCGCGCACGGCGCCGATCTCGTCCTTCAACTGGGAATGAACCCGAAGGTCGGCGCCCTGGGTCTTCGAAGGCTGATGGAGGCGACCGCCACGCAGATCGCCCCGCGGGCGGCGGTGTTCTACACCTTCGGCGAACCGGAGCGGCTGGCCCGAGCGGTGGTCTTCACCTACCGTAGAGGACTCCTCGACGCCCCTTTCTGGGAAGCCTGGTTCTCAGGGATCGCGAACCCGGCCCCTCTTGCGGGCTGGGGCGCCGCATTCCTCTCGGTGGAGGGCCTGGCGAAGCGACACAACACCGTGGCCTTCCTCCAGGCCCTCTCGTTTGCCGGTCGAGCCGGAGAGGATGAAGCCGGGAGGGCCATCGCCGCCCTCGCGGACCGGGCGCTCACTCAGATCATGGGCTCCTAGCCCCGCAGGGCCACGATGGTGCGAGCATCCCGGGGCTCCCCTCCCGCGAACGCCTCCACCTCGGCCAGCAGGGCAGCGCGGACCCCGCCGCAGGGCGAGCGCGGCGCGGCGTCCCTGATCGACTAACGTCCAATCGATGCTCTGGCTTCGCATGGCACTTCGCACCACCGCCTTTGCCCTCATGCCGGGCGGAATCAGATCCAATGGCCGGTTGGCGCGAGTCCTCTCCGCCGTAGCCGCCGGGACGTTCAGCGCGACCGAACTCCAGGAATCGCGGGTCCGACACTGGGCTGCTTTCTCCACGGAACACGTGAGCCGAAAGCAGGGGCTCTTCCTCTGGGAGGAGAAGTTCTATTCCAAGGCTCTGAAGCCGAGATCGAAGCTGCTGGTGGTGGGCGCCGGATCGGGGCGGGATGTCTTGTGTTTCCTCCGGGCGGATCACGACATCGTCGCCCTCGATGAGTCGGCCCCGGCCCTCGAAGAGTTGAGCCGGCGCCTGGCTCAGGCCGAGCGGACGGCGGTGATTCGCGCCGGGTCCATCGTCGATTTCCAGTCGCCGGATCGGTTCGACGCCGTCATTTTCTCGTGGCTCGCCTACATCCTGATCCCAACTCGAGCGGACCGCATCCGCGCGCTCCAGCAGGCGGCGAGAGTCCTGGCGGCGCAAGGGGGCGTGATCCTGATCTCCTACAAGCCGGGCTCGGGCTCCAGGGCTCTGGGGCGGCTTTCGCGAGCGGTCGCGAGACTCGTGGGCGGAGAGCCTCCGGAGGATTTCGAGGAGTTCCGGTTCAGTGGTCCCCCTGGGGCGGCCCGCCTCTACCACTCGCGATTCTTCGCCCCCGCGGAGATCGAGGAGGAGGCCGCCCAAGCCGGCCTGCACGTCATTTTCCACGACCATGGGGTACCGGGATGGGACCATCCGGGTTGCCTCAGCCTGGGTCCGTGATTGACGAACGAAGAAGAACGTGGGATAGATTGCCCCCTCGAAATCTTTCCAGTCGCAGCGCACGAAACCTGTTTCAGGTCCCTTTCCAGGCCGGTTCGCGACCGGAGATCTTGTAGTTGAGGTCCTTCGAGATGTCGGCAACAAACGTTCGAGTTCAACGGTGCTCCGGATCTCACCTAATCATCGAGGCGTTGGGAAACGGGATGGTCATCTTCAATCGCCGGACCAACAAGGCTCACCTGCTGGATGCGCGCGCGGCCGCGATCTGGCGCGCGAGTTCAGGCGAAACCGAGGCGGCCGCCCTGGCGTCTTTGATGGGTGGGGCGAACCCCGAGGAAGCGAGCCGGCTCGTGCAGCTTGCCATTTCCGATCTCGAACGCGCCGGGCTCCTGGTCGCGGATGGAGACGCGCTGAGGCGGGCCGATCGTCGAGGCCTTCTAAGGAGTCTCGGCACGGCCGCGGCGTTGCCCATGGTGATCTCGATTCTGGCCCCCTCGGCGGCGGTGGCGGCATCCAATGTCGCCGACTGTGCGGTCTGCCCGGGCGGTGTGACGGATACGTGCGCCACGGCCGGCCGCACCTGCACGACGGGCGCAAATGGCACAAGATGCTGCACGGCGGCGGCGACCATGGACACTCTGTGTGATACCGACCCCGGAGCGAACGCTTCCGGCAACAATTGCTGCAGCGGAGCCTCCGTCATGACCGGTCCAGGGGCCTTCGCCTGTGTCGGGAACTAGGCGTCTGGGCGGCAGAAAGTTTTCCGGTCTCGCTTCCCTGAGCTAAGGTCGTCTCACGACGATCCTTATGAGTACAGAGGCACCCTCGCCCGTACCCGCCATCAGTTCGCTGACCGACGGCTTTGAAGATCTCTCGCAGCCATCTCTTCTGCGGCGCGAACTGGCGGTGCTGTTTCGGCGGCGCCGGCTCATCGCCGGTTGTGTGGCGGCGAGCGCGCTCATGGCCACCGTCTACAACTGTGGCGCGCGGCCTCTGTATGAGGCCGAGTCGGTGATATCGCTGGATGTGGACGGCGCATCGACGCTCCAGGTGAAGACCGCAGTCGATCAGACCAGACGGTCCGTCGCCCTGTGGGAGCAACTGGCGGTGATCAAGTCCCCGGAACTCGCCTTGCGCGTGGTCAACACCCACGGGCCGGGCCTGAGCGCCGAACTGGCCCGCGGGCGGCTCGATACCTGGTTGGGCCGGATTCGCAGGGAGGTCCAGTTTGTTCTGGGTCTGGGTCAAGCGCACAGCGTGTCCATCGGCGATCAGGTGGAAGCCCTTCGTTCGCGGCTCCAGGTCACCAACGAAGCGCAAACCGCATGGGTGACCATCGCGTTCCGGGCCTATGACCCGGCGGTCGCGACCTGGACCGTGAACAAACTGGTCGAGACGTATGTCGCCGAGGCGAAGAAGCACACCGAGAACCTCGCGGAAATCCGACGCGCTGAACTGCAACGAGAGGTGGAGACTCGTAAGAATCTCGTGTCGGACAGCCTCGTCGCTTTGAAACAGGACGACAAGTGGACCGGCCTTCAAGGCGCCGAGTCGAAACGTCTATTCCTGGAGAAGCAGCTCGCGAGCCTCCAGAATGCGCTCGTTCAGGCCCGGCAGGCCCGGCTCGCCCGTCGGGTGCTGCTCGAAGAAGAACAGCGACTGGCGGGGCCGGGGATGCTGACCATCCCCACCGTGCGTGCGGACCCCGAGATCGCGTCGCTCCTGGCGCGGATTGCCGATCTGGAAGCCCAACAGGCGCGCAGTCAGGCCACTCTCGGAGAGATGCATCCCGACGTGAGGGCCCTGAAGGAGGAACTGGCCCTCGCCGAGCGGGGGCTGAAAGCGCGACTTCTCGTCCTGCGCCAGACCATCGAGCGCGACCACCGCATGGCCGAGGAGGAAGAGGCCTCACTGAGCCGCAATCTCGCCGGCGTCGAGTGGCAGTTGAGCCAGATGGCTCCCCAAGCGGTTGAGTTCTCGCTCATGCGGAAGCAGAGCGACGCCAATGAACGCGCGGTCGGCGAGCTCATCGACCGAAGCGTTCGGGAACCGGACGAGATCATCTTCCTCTCTCCCCGCGTGGTTGGAACGGCCGAGGGACCGGCCCCCCTGGTCTCGCCCCAGCGCAGCCGCAATCTTCTCTACAGCCTGGCCATCGGGTTGGGGCTCGGCGTTGCCCTGACCTGGCTGATCAAGGGTCTCGACGAAACCATCAGCACGCCGGAGCAGATCAGCACCTCGCTTCACCTGCCGTGCCTGGGTCTGGTGCCGAGGGTCGATCCGGAGAGCATGAGCTCCTTTTTCACAGACGGGGGGCTCAATTCGCGACTCATCGAGGCGTATCGGGTCATACGCACCAACGTGACCGCCGCCCATCCGGGCGAGGGTTCCGTCTTCCTCCTCCTCACCAGCTCGAGTCCAGGCGAAGGAAAGACCACCACCAGTCTCGGGCTCGCGGTCGCCCTGGCCGCCACCGGCAAACGGGTCCTCCTGATCGACGGCGACGTCCGCCGGGGCAGCTTGTCTCGGCACCTCGGGCTCATGGATCGAAAGGGGCTGCTCGACCTGGCCGCAAACGCCCCCGCCCACGATTGTGTGGGCTCCACCCGCTTCGCGGGCCTCGACTTTCTGCCCTGCGGAAGCCCCGAAGCGGCCACGCCCGAGGCGCTGACCAGGGACGGCTTCCGCGCCGCCATCCGGGCTCTCGCGGGCGAATACCGCTTCATCGTCTGCGATGCGCCTCCCGTGCTGGCCGTGGCCGATGCCGCCGTCCTTTGCGGGGTGGCCGACGAGGTGGTCATGGTCATCCGGGCCGGCAAGCCCCCGGTGGGGGCGGTCCGCGCGGCCCTGAGCCAACTGAAGGCGGTGGGGGCCAGGGTTCGAGGCGGCATTCTGAACGCAGCCGATCTCCAGGCGGATTCGTACTACTACCGGTACTACTACAGCGGCTATTACAGCGACTACGGTGCCGCTTCAGCCGCGAAGACCCTGGCCGCCGCCGAGGCGCTGAGGGTGAGCGCGGCGACTGAGGCCACCTCAGCCCCTGCCCCGACCCCGCCCGACGACATCAACCGAGCCGCGCCCGAGGTTCGGTCTTCAAAGGCTCGGCGGTCACGCCGCCGGCATGGAGGACCGCCGGCTTCGGCGTGATGCTCCGCGGAGCCTCTTGGCCCGCATTAATCGTGAGTCTGCCGAAGCCTCCCATTTTGGGCTGAAGGGTCCGGTGGTTTCAGGCGAGGCCGGGGACGGGGAGAGAGAAGTCGAAAGCGGTCCCTGAGGCCCTCTCCTTCGCCCCGGGCTGCCTGATGAACAGCGGGTGACGAGGCGCGTGTCCATCTCCGCGTCGGGGGAGCGAGATCTCAGCGGACCGTCGATCGCAACCGCCTGGCCGCTTTGCGGAAGAGCGCACCGGGCAGCTGGCCGGGCCCTCCCAGCCCCCAGGCCCGGGTGAGGAACGAGGGAAAGCCCGCGATTCCGATCCGTCCTGGGCGCTCCGACCGTTGATGGGCGAACCAGAGGTTGGGAAGCGCGCCCCAAAGGCCTGCGGGCTCGCGCACGCGAAACCAGTGTTCCGCCCGAGCTCCCATCGGCTGGGGAGAACGCGCAAGGTGGGCGAGGAGTGCGGAAAGCGCTTCCTCCGGTCCGAATACCGAGGCCACGAGATCGAGCCCGCGCCGGAGGGGGACGGTGAAACCCAGGTTCTCGGCTCGGGAGCGGACGGCCTCGGGGTCGATAGCACCTCCGCGCAAGAGTGTGATTGCGTCCAGAATCCAGATGTTCGAGGGCGCGATGCTCCAGCGCAGACCGTGGACGACGGAATGGACCAGCTGATCCTCGGCGCTCATGGCGCGGCACGGCACGCCCGCAACCTCGACCGGAATGGAGACGGCGAACAAAGCGTCGTCGGCCGCGGCGTACCGCGCTTCGTAGAGCGCATGGCGGTGAAGGTCGATGGTTGACCCGGAATGCGTCAGCGTGCCCGCATGCATTTCGGTCTGGAGCCAGGCGAGGGTCCGATCGCCGTGCCAGCCTTCTCTCATCAGCGCTTCGATGGCGTCGACGATGCGCGCCTCGGGTACCAAAATGTCGGCGTCGGACATCGGGCGGATTCCCAGGTCGCGGTAGTGGGCGACGAGGAGGGCGGCACCCTTGAGGACCATCGCGGGAATGGAGGCCCGATTGAGGACGCGCAACGCCCCCGCGGTCGCTGCGAGAAGGCGTGCGCTCGCGCCGAAGCTCTGCGCGTACGCGTGCAGGAGGAAGATGTCCTGGCCGCCTTCGGCCCGGGCCAGATTGAGGCACACCGCGGGCAGAAGGCGGCGGGACGGCTGGTCCTCTTTCCCTTCGGGCACCAGCTGTCTGAAGCTGGCCCAGGCCTCGGTCACCTCGGTACGGTCGCGGGACCCGGCGGCCCGCAGCAGGAAGCGCTGTTCGAGAGTGATCGCATCGGCCCGCGGGCCCGGGCTGGTTCCGTTCTTCAAGACGAAGAAGGCTAGCAGCCCGGGGCCGCATCGAGGGGGAGGACCGTTCTCCCTCTGCCGATCGAGCCGGAGAGGAATGAAGCCGGGACGGCCATCGACGCCCTCGCGGACCGGGCGCTCGCTCAGATCAGGGGCGGCTCGGGCCTGCCCCGCAGGGCCACGATGGTGCGATCATCCTGGGGCTCGCCCCCCGCGAACGCCTCTACCTCGGCCAGCAGGGCCGAGGGCAGATCGGACAGGGCCAGGCCACGATGGCGAAGCACAGAGGCGGTGAGGCGCGCTTCGCCGAACTCATCCTCATCGCCGGAGAAGGCGGTCTGCCGAGCCTCGGTCACGCCATCCGAGTAGACAAGGAGAGTGTCCGAGGCGCGCAGTTCCACCTCCCCAACCTGCGCCGTCCACCGCTCCATCATTCCCAGCGCGGGCGCGGTCGAGGGAAGCTGCTCGCAGTCTCCGTTCGCCCTCAACAGCAGGGGGGCGTTGTGACCGCAGTTGACGTAGTGGAGGACGCGCAGTTTCTCCTCGTACACGCCCAGAAACATGGTCGCGAAGTGCTCGGGCGCGGTGGCGGCGAAGAAAAGACGGTTGACCATGCGCATCAGCGCGACCAGATCGCCGCTCATCTCCACGATTCGACTGCGGATGGTCGCCTGAAGATGGGCCCACAGGATCGCACCCGGCATCCCCTTTCCCGACACATCGGCGAGAACGACCGCGAACTGGCCCGAGCCGAGATCGATGAAGTCGTACCCGTCGCCGCCCACCGCGCCGGCCTCGGCGCACTCCGCCGCGCACTCCAGGGTGGCGAGCCGGGGAAGATTCTGAGGCAGGAGCCGGGACTGCACCCGACGCGCGCCCGCCTGGTCGCGGACTTCGAGGGCGCGAACCGCGTTGCGGTCGTTGCTCTGACGACGCGCGTCGACCTGCTCACGCACGGTCTTCACCAGGGTCGCGTTGTCCCACGGCTTCAAGACGAAATCTCCAGCACCTCTCCGCATGGCTTCGACGGCCAGGTCGAGGGTGGCCCAGGCCGTCATCGCCACCACGGGCAGGTCCTGATCGAGGGCCTTCAGTCGAGGCAGAAGGTCGAGACCCTCTCCCCCTGAAGTCGTGTCCCGGGTGTAGTTCAGGTCCATGAGCACCACGTCGTAGCGTCGGCGCGCCACCGCGGCGAGGACGGCCTCTGGAGAATCGGCCATATGAGCATCGAAACCGGCGCACTTGAGGGCCAGATGCAAGGAGGTCCTCACATCGGCCTGATCATCGGCGACCAGAACGGAAGGAGCAGGAAGCAAGGTCATGCTCCTTCCTACTAGGAAGACGTGTGCCATCCCGCGCCCTGGCCCTAACTCGATCTAATCTAATTCTTTAGACTCCCCGATCGGGGTGGCCGACTGTTCGGTTTTGGGACGGAGCCGTCGCGATGTCGTCGCACCCCTCGGCTTGGACCCCTGGAACACGGGCAGCCGGGCTGCTAGCCTCGTGGTCGATGGCCGCAACGACCCTCGACGCCCGGTTGATCTCCGAAACCATCAACCTGCTGGCAAGGCGCGTGGATGCGCGGTTCCCCCAGTCCGGCCTCTCGAAGGTGGCCGCACAGCTCTCGAACATCGCCTCGAGGGCGGGTGCCACCTCCGAGTGGATCGCGCGCCCGATCATCTCCCTGCGCGTCCTCGTGGGCGGCCTCATCCTGCTCATCGTGGTGGGGCTGGGGCTCACCCTGTGGACCCTGGAGGTGCCTCAGGGTCGCCTTCGACTTTCCGAGTTCATCCAGGTTCTCGAAGCCGGCATCAACGATGTGGTTCTGATCGTGGCTGCGATCTTCTTTCTCGCCAGCCTGGAGACGCGCATCAAGCGGAACCGCGCCCTCAGATCCATTCACGAACTCCGGGCCATCGCCCACGTCATCGACATGCACCAGCTGACCAAGGATCCCGAGTGGGTCCTCAATCGGGAAGCCGATACCGCGGCGGGCCCCTCCCGCACGATGACCCCCTTCGAACTCTCGCGCTATCTCGACTACTGCAGCGAGATGCTTTCCATGACCGGGAAGATCGCGGCCCTCTACATCCAGCGCTTCGACGACACCGTGGCTCTTCAGGCCGTCAACGAGGTCGAGAGCGTGACCACCGGCCTTTCCGGCAAGATCTGGCAGAAACTGATGATCCTCTACGCCCTGAGGGAGAAGGACGCCATCGAGAGTCCCGAAGCCGGGCCCACGGTCCCGCCCGCCGTCGTGAGAGGGTGATCGGGCCTCTTTCGAAGCTATTTCATCTCGAAGCTATTTCATCTCCGGGAAGCCGAGGTTCACGCCCCGGTGATGGGGTTCGGGCCAGCGACTGGTCACCACTTTGCCGCGGGTGTAGAAGTGGATGCCCTCTTTGCCATGCACGTGGGAGTCGCCGAAGAGTGAATTCTTCCAGCCCCCGAACGAGTAGTAGGCCATGGGCACGGGGATCGGCACGTTGATGCCGACCATGCCGACCTGGACCTCGTTCTGGAAACGGCGGGCCGCCCCGCCGTCGTTGGTGAAGATGGCGACACCGTTCGCCCAGGGATTGTCGTTGACCAGGCTGAGCGCCTCGTCGTAGGTCTTCGCTCGAACCACGCTCAGCACCGGTCCGAAGATCTCGTCCTTGTAGATGGTCATCCCCCGGGTCACGCGGTCGAACAGGCACGGCCCCAGGAAGTAGCCGCTTTCGTGGCCGGGAATGCGAAGGCCGCGACCGTCCACCAGAAGCTTCGCCCCCTCGGACTCGCCCTTGTCCACGTAACCCTTCACCCGGGCAAAGTGCTCCCGCGTCACCAGCGGACCCATCTCGGCGCCCTCCGCGTCTCCCGGCGCCACTTTCAGCTTCGCCATCCGCTCCTGGATCCTGGGCAGGAGCTTCTCCGCGGCGTCGCCCACGGCCACGAGGACCGAGATGGCCATGCAGCGTTCGCCCGCCGAGCCGAAGCCCGCGCCCACCGCCGAGTCGGCGGCGAGGTCCATGTCGGCGTCGGGAAGGACCACCATGTGGTTCTTGGCCCCGCCCAAAGCCTGCACCCGCTTCCCCGCCCGGGTGCCGGTCTCGTAGATGTAGCGCGCGATGGGGGTGGAGCCCACGAAGCTCACCGCGGCTATTCCGGTATGGCGCAGGATGGCGTCGACCGCGACCTTGTCGCCATGGATCACCGAGAACACTCCCGGGGGCAGCCCGGCCTCGGCCAGGAGGTTGGCCGAGAAGTTGGCGGCGGAGGGATCCTTCTCCGAGGGCTTGAGGATGAAGGCGTTGCCGCAGGCCAGGGCCAGCGGATACATCCACATCGGGACCATGGCCGGGACGTTGAACGGGGTGATGCCGGCCACCACGCCCAGGGGCTGCCGGATCGAGTAGCTGTCGACATCGGTCGAGACGTTCTCGGAGAACTCACCCTTGAGGAGCTGGGGCAGGCCGCAGGCGAACTCCACCACCTCCATGCCGCGATTCACTTCGCCGAGCGCATCGGAAGCCACCTTGCCGTGCTCGCGCGTGATCAGGGCCGCCATCTCGACCTTGTGCTTCTCCAGAAGCTGCCGATAGGCGAACATGACCCGCGAACGCTGGGCGAGGGAAGCCGCCCCCCACTTCTTCTGGGCCGAAGCAGCGGCTTTCACCGCCTGGTCGACCACCGCCTCGGTGGCAAAGGCCACGCGGGTGCTCGACTCGCCCTTGGCCGGGTCGAAGACGTCGCCCCATCGCTCCGTCGGCCCCGCATATCGCTGGCCGCCGATCCAGTGGGTCAGTACGGTCAGTTCCCGGGTAGCTTGGGTGACGCTGGCCATGGGTAGATCCTCCTACGCCTTCAGGGCGCGATCGGTTATTTCGAGTCCGCGGTCCACGATGTCGAGCCCCTCATGGAGCTGCGCCTCGGTGATGACCAGCGGCGGATTGGTGAAGAAGGTGTTCCAGCGGACGAAGGTGTACAGCCCCTCCTCGCGGAAGAACCGGCCCAGGGCGGTCATCTCTTCGGAGGCGCCATTGAAGGGGGCCATGGGCTCGTAGGTCTTGCGATCGCGAACGATTTCAAAGATGCCGAAGAGCCCGATGGAGCGCGTGGCCCCGACCGATGGATGTTTCCTTTCGAGGTCTTTCATCCTCTCCCGCAGCACCTTGCCCAGCTGGACCGCCTTCTCCAGGAGGCGTTCGTCCTCGTAGACCGCGATGGTCGCGAGCGCGGCGGCGCAGGCCAGGGTGTGGCTGTTGTAGGTCAATCCCCCGGGAAAGGCGCGATCCTGGAACGTCCGGGCGATCGGCGAGCGCATCCCCAAAGCGCCCAGTTGGACGTAGGCGGAGGTGAGGCCCTTGGCCATGGTGATCATGTCCGGCACCACGTCCCAGTGCTCCACCGCGAACCACTTTCCGGTCCGTCCGAACCCGGACATGACCTCATCGGCCACCAGCAGGATGCCGTGCCGGTCGCAGATCTCGCGCACCGCCTTCATATAGCCGTCGGGCGGAACCAGGATGCCGTTCGTGCCCACCACGGTTTCCATGATGAAGGCGGCGATGTTCTGGCCACCCTCGTAGCGGATCACGTCCTCCAGTTCGCGGAGGCAATGGTCGAGAGGCTCAGGCTCGCGGCGCCCGTATTTGTGGAAGTCGGGGGCTCGGATCACACCGGGGATGCCCGGCTCGGAGAACCAGCGCCGCGGATCGCCGGTGAGGGCGATGGCCCCGGCGGTGCCGCCGTGGTACGAGCGATACCGGACCATGATCTTGTGCCGGCCGGTCACCGCCCGGGCGATGCGCAGGGCGTTCTCGTTGGCCTCGGCCCCGCCGTTGGTGAAGAAGAAGGTGTCGATGTCGCCGG
>JAQBHL010000367.1:0-4259 GCA_032127745.1 Acidobacteriota bacterium | reverse complement strand
ACCGAGAGCTGAGCGACGACGCGCGCGAGAAGATGCGCGAGGGCATGGAGAAAGGTGGCGGGGGTGGAGGTCGTCCGCCGGGCGGCGGCGGTGGAATGGGTGGTCCGGGCGGTGGCGGCATGGGGGGAGGCGGAGGGATGGGCGGGGGAGGCGGCAGGGGCGGGGGAGGCGGCGGGCCGGAGGGACGGGGCGGTCCGGGAATGGGATTCGCGAACGATGAGCCCCCTCTAGACGGAGATCCCGATGTGGATCGACCTCAAGGCGGGCCCCGGGGCGGCGCCCCGAACCGTGGTCCGGACGCTGAATCCGGCGCCCGTGATCAAGGCCGCAGGGGACGAGGCATGCGGGGTCTTGTGCCATCGCCTCTGTTCCACATCGAGCAGGACGGCGACAACATCGCGTTCCGCACGGACGCCAATCTTCGCCTGCTTCACTCGGATGGCGAGAAGAGGAAGAAGGAGAACGGCGCCGGAAAGCAGGAGGTGACCGCCCGTTTCGTCAAGGGGTCTCTCGTGGTGGAGACCAAGGGAGAGCAGGGGGGCAAGCGGAAGGAGACCTACACCCTGCGTGAGGACAATCAACTGGAGGTCATCTTCGACATCAGCGGATCGGGTCGGGCCCCGGGCCTGAAGTTCAAGCTGGTCTACGACGCGTCGCCCGCGACTTCCGCCCAGTTCTGATAAGCTCCCCGCTCTTCACCAGACCCTCGTGGGCCGCTAGCTCAGCTGGGAGAGCGCCTGGTTCGCAATCAGGAGGCCGCCGGTTCGATCCCGGCGCGATCCACCATCACTCGCGCCGGTATTTATGGGGTCTTACGGCGGTCCCAGATCCAGGGCAAAAACGTCGGAGAGCGAGTTTCTGCTTCAGGGTTGCCACAGGGTTGCTTTTCTGTAGCGGCGGTAGGCAAGCGCGACAAACAACTCTCCCGCATCGAAGGGAGCATGGGCAAGCGACGCTTGGATGGCATCGAAAGCGCCCGAGCTGATAACCGTGGCCGTCGCCAACGCAAAGGGCGGAACCCTCAAAGCCACCGCCGCAGTTCACCTGGCCGGACGGGAATCAAGATCCCGCGTGGTCATCGGGACTGACGGGCACTCCCTTATCGGCAGGCGATCGTTTCACTGCTTGGCCGCAGAGAACTAAGCCCCAACCTTTCATTGTCTGGGAACGCATTCCCAGCCCTCCGCCGCACGTACATCATGGTTAAGGCCAAGCCCTCGTTCCCGCTGTAGCGCCTGACCGTTGTCCTGTCCGGTAGGACAGACATGACGTCATTCGGATCGGGAGAGTGGCCGAGCCCCAAGATGTGCCCGATCTCGTGCAACAGGGTGTTCGTCCTGTACCCCCCGTCGATATTTGTCGTGGCGATGAACTTAACTTCCCCGCCGATGATCTTGCACGATCCGCCGCTGAACGTACGGCGGGCGAACGCTAACGCGTCCTGCGCATCAACCTCGGCCGGGTCAACCGAAAACACGACATTGGCGGAAGGATCGCCAGCCGGCAGGGCGACAACCGGCAAACGAGCCCACTTGGACGCCTCCGCCGCCATCTCCGCGAGAAAAGAGTCGTAGCGCCCAAGGTCAGACGTGAAAGCGAAACGGAGCGTGCTGCCCTCAGCCCAGCGAATCAGGCAGTTCGAGCCGTCGCCATAAACCGTGCTCTTGACGTATTCCTCACTCTGCGGCCACAGCCAGACTATTTGGGTGACGGGCTGTCGCCTGGTGAGATACCCGGAAGCGGTAACCGTGATGGGGTCGGCACCCTGAAGCTGTGCGTCGACCGAAACGCCTGTGATCCCATCGAGAATGGCATCTGCCACGACGGGTGTCGGGGCGGTCGTTGGCGCAGCATTGCCGGCCGGCGCATGGTTGCCACCACACGAACCGAGGAGCAGCATCGCCGGGACGGCGACGAGAAGGGACGATAGGTGACGAAACAACGTCAAGGGGGATACCGGGAAAATTGTACGCCCATTTGAACCCGGGCAAGGATGCAGACGGCTATCTACTTCTTCGCCGCCACAAGGCCAATAAGGGCGGCCACCAGCGCCGCCCCTGCATCGCGGAGGGGTCGGCTGCAACCTCGACCAAGCCGCATCCCTCCCCACCGCCTGGAGGAGGAGATCCTGGCGCTTCCGGCGACTACATCGAAGACCCTTGGTTTTCTCCCGAGGCCGGTGCGGGGCGCTTCGTGACGAACAACTCGGAGACAACGAACACAAGCAGCAACAGCGCGCCGATCAGCAGGCCACCCGCCGAAGGAATGGCCAGCCATTCCGTGGCTTCTTTGGCCGCGCTGACCGAGCCAAGGCTGGGAGCCCGCATCGCGGTGAGCATCCAGGCAAGCGCATATCCGAGGCCCCCCAGTCCCAGCAGGAGGCTGGTCCCCGCCTTTGCTCGGGCCGAAACGCTCAGCAGGGCGAGCAGAAGGCTCCCGCCGATGGCGATGGCTCCTATACCGCCTGCGTGGAAATGAGCCCGTTGCACATAGCGCCAGCCGCTCTCATCCATGCGCTTGATGGCGGCATCCGCGGCCTCCTCATCGCCCTTCGCCTTCTCAAGGTAGATGGCCCGGGCCGCCCTTGCGGGCTGGACGAAGAGGCGGTCTCTCAACCCGTGCTCGTCGATTCCGAAGACAGCTCCCAGTCCCCAGCCATACAGGATGGTCAGGAGGCCAAACAGCAAGCCGAAGCGAACTGAATGTAAACGTGGGTGCGAGTCCATGAGAATGCTCCTCTCGATTTCCGCGGCTTGACTCAAGTGTAACCCGAATCGCGTGGCCCACAATCCGACAATGGAGGATAGGGGTGCGATGGCTGAACGGCGGTTTGACGGACATTTCGGAGAGGGACTTGCGCTAACCCCTGGTGCCGGGCTGGGGCACCATACCGCGCCGATACCTCCGGCTTCTCTGTTCGTCTCGACCGTCCTGCCGGGGAGATCTCACCCGGGCATTCGACCGGCGGGGCGTGGGGGAGCCTGGCGCCCGGCCTCCGCAACCATTCGCGACGCTTTTCGGCGCAGGCTCCCATTTGAGCAGTAGACTGCCGACACCCTGAGAAGGTATGACGGATGCCCCTCGCCCCCGGAACGCGTCTCGGTCCGTATGAAGTCACCGCCCAGATCGGCGTGGGCGGCATGGGCGAGGTGTATCAGGCCACCGACACGAAGCTGAAGCGTCAGGTCGCCATCAAGGTGCTGCCCCAGACCGTCGCCGGCGACAAGGATCGCCTCGCCCGGTTCCAGCGCGAAGCCGAGGTCCTCGCCTCGCTGAACCATACCCACATCGCGCAGATCCATGGGCTCGAAGACGCCGACGCCGGGAAGGCCCTCGTGATGGAGCTGAAGAAATACGCTCATCGCCCAGGACGATCGTGGCATCCGAGTCGGCCAAGGCTCGGATTTCCAGAGCATGGCAGGCCGTTGCGGGCGTCCTCCAGTCGCCTTCTTGGCAACACTACGGTCGGGAGCTTTTCTACCGGAATGGCGAGAAGATGATGGCGGTCACGATCTCCGGCGGCCCGGAGCTTTCTCCAGGCAAGCCCACCCTGCTGTTCGAGGAACCCTATGATTTGAAAGACGGTCCTGGTGCCACGAACTACGACGTAACGCCCGACGGTCGGGGGTTCGTGATGATTCGGACTCCAACGCAGTCACAGAGTTCGGGCACCACCCAAGTCATCCTCGTCCAGAACTGGTTCGAAGAATTGAAATGCCTCGTGCCGACGAAGTGATGACACTCGAAGCTGACGCTCGTCCCCTGCGAGACCCTCTCGCCCCTCGGGCACACCCATCCCTTGATCGATTTCGCCGGCTCGCGTTGGAGGGTCGTATGACAACACGGTTGCTCGCTCGACGGTTCGCGAGGCTAGGCGTGCTCGCCCTGTTGGTCCCGGGCTCGGCATCCGCCGCCGAAGTGCACGTGATGATCTCCGCCGGTTTTTATCAGGTCTACGCCGAGCTGGGCCCGGCGTTCGAGCGCGCGACGGGCCACCGCCTGGTCACGACGCGCGGACCGTCGATGGGCGACTCTCCCGAGGCGATTCCCACGCGCCTCGCGCGAGGCGAGACCGCGGACGTCGTGATCCTGGATGGCGGATCCGCCGGCGAGCTCGCGAAGCGCGGATTCGTGCGCGCCGGCAGCAAGGTGGATCTCGCCCTGTCGCAGATCGGCATGGTGGTGCGCGCCGGGATGGCGAAACCGGATATCGGCAGCGTCGAGACGTTCCGACGGGCGCTGCTTGCGGCCACGTCCAT
>JAQBHL010000366.1:0-8704 GCA_032127745.1 Acidobacteriota bacterium | reverse complement strand
TCCTCTCCCGGGGAGGGTTCTTCCGACCCGGCTCGTGGTTCGCGAACGTCCTCGGGCAGAACCTCGTCAGGCCCGGTTGACGTCAAATCAGGTGTAGGCATCAAGGCTCGCACCAGTATAACGAGGCCATGGTCGGGAATCGCATCAGGACTGGACGCCGGTCATCTGGCTGGTTCCCTTGAACTCAGCTCCATCCGCAATGGCGAAGCGGGGCGTCTTGACGCTTCCATGCAGCTTCCCCGAGGCCCGGATTTCGATCCGGTCCGAAGCGGAGCAGTCACCGATCACGCGTCCCGCGATGACGATCGAACGGGCGGACAGGTTGGCTTTCACGTCGCCGGTCTCTCCGACTTCCACCTCGCTCACGGACTTGATCTCGCCTTCCAGCGGGCCCAGTATCAGGAGGGGCTCGTCGGTGTCGATCCTCCCGGCATACCGGGTCTTCGGGCCCATGACCGAACCCTTCGCCGCTTTGGGCGGAATAGGCGGGGCCGGCTCGGGGGGGCGAGCGGGTTCTTGAGCGGGTCGAGGTTCAGATTTGCCGAAAAGGCCCATGTTTTCTCCGAATCAGGTGGAACGGACTACATAGTGTAATGCGGTCTGGCCCGCAGCCCGTTGCCGAACGGCGGCCCCCCAGTCAAAGGTCCAGCAGAGGCGGGAGTCACTCCCGCAGGAGCGCGGGGGTCTGGGGGGCTGAGCACGGCCGTCCGTTGCCGAACTGCGGCCCCCCAGCTAAGGGCTAGCGGAGGCGGGAGTCACTCCCGCAGGAGCGCGGGGGTCTGGGGGGCTGAGCACGGCCGTCCGTTGCAGAACTGCGGCCCCCCAGCTAAAGGATGGAGCGGGCGACGGGGTTCGAACCCGCGACACCGAGCTTGGGAAGCTCGTACTCTACCAACTGAGCTACGCCCGCTCTGGGCGACTTGACGCGAGGATCATAGGTCGCTGCGCTTAAGGACGTCAACGGGCACATCCTGGGCGATGCGCACCCGGCAAGAGGGGCCGGGGTTTCAAGTCAGGACTTCAGCCTTAAGCTGAACTTCGATGGGTTGGGAGGACCCCTTGGGTTGCGGCGGTCAGGGGCGTCAAGCGTGGGCTCGATCCGGGGGTTCGTGCCGCAGCTTCAGGACCGCCGCCCTGACCGCCTCCACCGTGCGGTCGATCTCTTCGGCCGTGGTCTTGCGGCCGAGGGAGAAACGCAACGATCCGTTGACTCGCGCTCTGGGCAGGCCCATGGCCTTCAGAACGTGCGAGGGTTCGGGCGATCCGGCGGCGCAGGCGGCCCCGGTCGAAACCGCGATGCCCGCAAGGTCGAGGGCGATAAGAAGATCCTCGCCCGAGACGCCCTCGAAGGAAAGGCTGGTGGTCGACGCGATCCGGCTGGCCGTGGAGCCGTTCCGCGCCACCAGCCCCAGGCCTCCTTCCATCAACGCCGCTTCCAGCCGGTTCCGGAGGGTCTCGATTCGGGGTATGTCGTCACCCAGGCGCGCGCGGGCAAGCTCGGCGGCCTTCCCCAGACCGACGATGCCGGCCACGTTCTCGGTGCCGGCGCGACGATTCCGCTCCTGCGACCCGCCGCGCACCAGGGCTTTCATCCGGGTTCCGCTTCGGACGTAGAGGGCGCCCACGCCCTTCGGGCCGTAAATCTTGTGGGCCGAAAGGGTCATCAGATCGACATCGAGGCCGCCCACGTCGAGGCGCAACTTTCCAAGGGCCTGCACCGCGTCGGTGTGGACGAGGGCTCCTTTCGATCGGGCCAGGCGAACCACATCGGGGATCGGTTGCACCACACCCGTCTCGTTATTCGCGAACATCACCGAGACCAGACCGGAGGCGGCCGTGATCGCGGCCTCGAGGTCTCGGAGATCGACCTGACCGAGTTCGTCCACCCGCGCGACACTCACCTGGTGCCGCGACTTATCCAGCGCCCGGGCGGAATTCAGAATCGCGTGGTGCTCGATGGCGCTGGTCACGAGATCGGTCCGCCCGGTTTCGCTCGCCGCGCTCGCCTGCAGGGTTCCCGCGATGGCGAGATTGTCCGCTTCGGTTCCGCTGCCCGTGAACACGATCTCCGAATCGCGCGCTCCGATGAGAGATGCGACCTGGGCGCGAGCCTCGTCGATGGCCCCCCGCGCGCTCTGGCCGAAGCCGTGGACCGACGACGGATTCCCGAATTCGTCGCGCAGGTAGGGCATCATGGCCTCCAGGACCTCCGGGTCCAGAGGCGTGGTGGCGGCGTGATCGAGGTAGATGCGGCGCATGTCCTAGTCGAGAAAGCCCGGCCACTCGGAAACCGGCGAGGTGGTGCGGACCACGTGCATGCCCGCCTCCTGGTAGCGCCCCAGCGCGTTCTCGGCGGCTTCGGTGAAGTCGACCAGGAACGATCCGGGCTTCGAGGGGTCGGGCACGGCCACCGCGGACATCGCGTCCTCGATGATGTAGACGCGCCGGGCCAGTGCGGCGTCCTTCTCCACAATCGCGGCGAGGAGGTCGTCGATGGAACTCTTGACGCAATGACTCGAGGCCTGGCCGGCGATGATCAGCCGGTCTTCCCCAAGCAACGATTCGATCAGGGCGCCGTTGCGGCTCGCCAGAGAGGCGCCGTCGTGGGTGAGCAGGACCTCGGGCGAAAAGACCGAGTAGTTCTCGGTGAGCGCGTGCATGCCCTTGATCTCCACGCCGTTGCGCGCGCCCCGGGCGTAGGCGTGGAAAAGGCGGGCTTCCTGGATCACGCCGGCGAGGGCGTGGCCATCACCGCCGACGAGGACATGGGGGGGCCACAGATACAGGACGTACTTCCCGGCCCCGGCGAGCGACTCACAATAGAAAAGGACTTGCCGGGTGAGCCAGTCGAGATCGGGCGCGCCCACCGCGGCCACGAGGTCGGGATTGGGCCGTGCGTCGCCCGCGCGGATTTCGTCCGCGGAAAGGGTTCGGTGGGGGGCGAGCGGGAGGCCGCTGCGATCCACCCAGAAGGGCGCGAAGAAGATCTGGAAGGGAAGATGCGAATCGAGAGTGCAGGTGATCTCGCTGATGTGGGCGAGGTTCTGGTAGATGAAACGCGCGATCCGGTGGTTGTCCTCCAAGGCACCCTGGCCGCTGCGGCCGCCCACGAACAGCGTCCCTTCCGGGAAACAGAAGTCGCGCTGCAGGTCGATGAGAACGAGATGGTTTCTTCGCGCGTCCGAGGCGGCGGGCAACACGTGGTTTTCACGACGGTGGATGGTGGCGGCCTCGAAGAGGCTTTGTGGGTCGGGTCTGAAACCGAACTCCCAGGCGCGCCGGGGATCGTAGTGAGCCGGGATTCCAGTCATGTTTCCTTCTGGCCGGCGAAGCGGGGAGCCGGCATCAGTCGAAGAGCCCGTCCGGGGGGAGGTTGCGCAGACGGAGCATGAGATCGGATCTCATATTGAACAGCGGTTCCTCCAGTCCGACCGGGTACACATGCGGATTGACGAAGCGCTTGATGCCGGCGTGCACTTTCGAAAGCTGATCCACCACTCGCTCCCGCGCGTCCGCGAGGGTCACCGGCGCGCTCACCAGGGAGCCCCTTCGGAAGACGGGCTTCAGAAGATCCTCATGCCCGCAGTCCGGAGCGAATGAACGGCGTCGGGTCATGTCCAGGGGGTCGATCATCAGGGGCGAGGGTTGGTGGTCCGCGTCCGGGTCTTCGTGCCAGATCATGTCGCCCACGAACTCGGAGCCGCTGGAGAAGCGGCGGACCTGCTGGATCCCCGGGTTCGAGACCTTGGCCGCCTGTTCGGAGAGTTTCATGCGGGGCCGCCACGACCCGCCCGGGTCCTTCACCGCGGAGAGCTTGTAGACGCAACCCATGGCCGCCTGGTCGTGTCCGGTGATGAGCCTCGTGCCCACGCCCCAGACCGATACCCGGGCCCCCTGCTCGCGCAGGCTGGTGATGATGTTTTCGTCCAGCTCATTGCTGGCCATGATGGCCGCGTCTCGAAATCCGGCCTCGTCAAGCATTCGCCGGGCCTCGATGGAGAGATAGGCGAGGTCGCCGGAGTCGAGGCGAATGCCGCCCAGCTGATGGCCCGCGGCCTGGAGCCTTCTTCCCACCTTGATGGCATGGGCGACGCCGTCCAGGGAGTGAAAGGTGTCGACCAGGAAGACGCAGTTGCCCGGACTGGCCCGAGCGAACTGTTCGAAAGACTCCATCTCGCTTCCGAAGGCCATGACCCAGCTGTGCGAGTGGGTGCCTCTGACCGGAATGCCGAAGAGCTTTCCCGCGAGCACGTTGGAGGTGGCGCTGCAGCCCCCGATGTAGGCGGCCCGGCTCGCGGCCAGCGATCCGTCGATGCCCTGAGCGCGGCGAAGCCCGAACTCGATCACCGGTTCGCCGCGGGCCGCGATGGCGATGCGCGCGGCCTTGGTGGCGATAAGGGTTTCGAAGTTGATGATGTTGAGCAGAGGGGTTTCGATAAGCTGGGCCGCGATGATCGGCCCGCGGACGCGAACCAGCGGGGTCGAGGGAAAGACGATCCGCCCGTCATCCACGGCGTCGATGTCGCAATCGAGCTTCAAGTCGCGCAGGTACTCGATGAAGCCCTCCTCGAAGAGTCGGGCGCCGTCCCGCCCGGTCAGAGTCCGCAGGTAGACGAGGTCGTCGTCCGCGAATCGGAATTCGGAAAGGAACTCCTTGGCCCGGGCCAGGCCGCAGGCCACGGTGAAGCCGCCGCCAAACGGGTTGTTCCGGAAGTACAGGTGAAATACCGCCTCCTTCCGATACGAGCCGGTCTTCCAGTGGGCATGGGCCATGGTCAGCTGATACAGATCGGTCAGCAGCGCGAGCGATGGCCGGTAGAGCGAGGAGAGTGAGTTCATTTTGGCGGTCTTGGGGAGCCCTTCGGGGAAAGTCTAGCTAGAATCGCGGCCAGACCATGCCGAAGATAGTTGCCCTTCTTACCGACTACGGAACGAGGGACCAGTACGCGGGGTCCCTTCGGGGCGCGGTGCTCTCCGCCTGCCCCGAGGCTCAGGTGGTCGACCTGACCCACGACATTACCCCCCACAGAGTGCGCGAAGCCGCCTTCGTCCTGCGCGCATCGGCTCCGGTATTTCCCGTCGGCACCGCCTTTGTGGCGGTGGTCGATCCGGGGGTGGGAACCAGCAGGCGGGGGGTCGCCATCCGGGCGGGAGGCTATTTCTTCGTCGGCCCGGACAACGGTCTGTTCAGCCTGATTCTCGCCGATCATCCCGCGGCCGAGGTGCGTGAGCTCACAAACCCCGGACTCTTCCGGGCTAACGTGTCGGCGACCTTTCACGGTCGCGACATCTTTGGCCCGGTCGCGGGAGCCCTGGTCAGGGGCGACCGGTTCGAAGACGTGGGGCCCGCCATCGACGACGCTTTCCGTTTCGAGTTCCCGCCGCCCGAGTACGTCGGGGAAGGGGTGCTCGAAGGAGAGGTCGTCTACATCGACACCTTCGGGAATCTCGTTTCGTCGATCGGCGGCGCGGAGTGGCAGACTTTCATTCACGGCGCCAAAGGGGATCTCACCGACATGGTGGTCGAGATGAACCGCGTCATCCTTCCGGTGGTCACCACTTTCGGCGATGTGCCCGAACAGGATGCGTGCGCTTATCCCGGTTCGTCGGGCCGGATCGAAGTCGCGGTGAATATGGGCTCGGCGGCCGAGCGCTTCGAGGCCTCGATCGGCTCCCCTCTCAGGTTGAGGCGCCTGTTTCTGGAGGACTGAGACAAACCAACGGGGGCCGCGCCCCGATCTATGCGCCCACGAGCGCGAGGAGCTTCAGTGTCTGTCTACCTGGTTTCACCCCTGCGAACCCCCATCGGACGTTACGGCGGCGGACTGTCGTCGCTTTCCGCCGCGGATCTGGGTGTGCACGCGGTCCGGGCCGTCCTCGAGCGCACCGGCGTCGATCCCGCCTCCGTGGCCGAGACCCTCATGGGCTGCGCCCGCCAGGCGGGGGCGGGGCCGAATGTGGCCCGCCAGATCTCCTTCCGCGCCGGGCTCGGCGAATCCGTGCCGGCCATGACCATCAACATGGCCTGCGGCAGCGGTCTGAGGGCCATCGACCTCGCTTTCCGGGCGGTGCGCGATGGAGACGCTCAGGCGGTGGTCGCGGGCGGGACCGAGTCCATGAGCCGGGTGCCCTACTACCTCACCCGCGCCCGCTGGGACTCGAAGATGGGCGCCCAGGAAGTGACCGACGGCATGTACAAGGATGGCTTCGCCTGTCCCCTCGCCGACATGCTCATGGGTGAGACGGCCGAGCGCCTGGCCGAGATCCATTCCATCTCCCGCGAAGAGCAGGATGAGTTCGCGCTCCGATCCCAAAAGCGGGCCGCCCTCGCTCAGGCCGAGGGTCGGTTCGATTCCCAGATCGTTCCCGTGGAGGTCGCTCAGGGCAAGACCACGGTGACCATCACGCGCGATGAGCATCTCCGGCCAGACTCGTCTATCGAGGGCCTAAAGAAGCTGGCGACGGTCTTCAAGAAGACCGGCGGCACGGTGACCGCGGGGAACTCGTCTGGTATCACCGACGGGGCCGCGGCGGTGCTCGTGTGTTCTGAGTCGATGCTCAAGGAGCTCAAAGCGAAGCCGATGGCGCGCATCCTCGGGGTGGCCGCGGCTGGCGTCGATCCAAAGATCATGGGCATCGGGGTGGTGCCCTCGACGCGCGCCCTCTTGAGCCGGCTGGGGATGAAACTGGACGACTTTGGACTGATCGAGGCCAACGAGGCGTTCGCCGCCCAGGTGCTGGCCTGCGATCGCGAACTTCGGTTCGATCCCTCGAAGCTCAACGTCAACGGGGGATCGATAGCACTCGGCCACCCGATCGGGTGCACGGGCGCCCGCATCGCGGTCACCCTGGTCCACGAAATGGCCCGCCTCAAGGTGCGATACGGGCTGGCCACGCTTTGCATCAGCGGCGGGATGGGCATGGCCGCGGCCTTTGAACTGGCCTGAGGGGCGGCGAATCTGGATTACTATTCCACCATGTCGGCAATGAGCTGGTCGTCGTGGGCGATTTTCGGCCTTGGACTCCTGGCCTTCGAGATCCTCACTCCGGGAGGTTTCTTCACCCTCTTCTTCGGAGTCGCGGCCTTCCTGGTGGCCGCCCTCGCGGGGCTGGGCGTCCTGAGTTCGGGCGCGGCCCAATGGCTGGTCTTTGCGGTTCTGGGCACCGCTCTAATCCTGTCCCTCCGGTCCACGGTGAGGCGCCGGTTCGAGACCGACACCCCCAAGGTCGATCAGATCGTCGCTCAGACCGCGATCGCCATCGAGGACTTCGATGAGCATGGGCGCGGGAAGGTGGAACTGCGCGGCACCTCCTGGAGCGGCGTCTATTCGGGGCCGGGACGCGTGGTCAAAGATGACCGCCTTCGCGTCACCAAGGTCGATGGTTTGAGTTTGTTGGTCGAAAAAGAGTAGGAGCAATTCATGGGTCTGGCAGTCCTGGTCTTCGTCATCTTCGTCTTCATCCTTTTTGTGAAGACGGCCATCGTGGTTCCGCAGCAGAGCGCCTATGTGGTGGAGCGCCTGGGTCGATACAGCAAGACCCTCGACGCCGGCTTCCATATTCTGGTCCCCTTCATCGAGAGCATCCGTTACCGGCACAGCCTCAAGGAACAGGCCATCGACATTCCCGAGCAGGAATGCATCACCCGCGACAACGTGATGGTGGGAGTGGACGGGATCTTGTACCTCAAGGTGATGGATCCCGAGCGCGCCTCCTACGGCATCTCCAACTATCTCTTCGCCATCTCCCAACTCGCCCAGACCACGCTGCGCAGCGAAGTCGGGCAGATCGAGCTCGACCGGACCTTCGAAGCCCGCGGGCATATCAACCAGCAGGTGGTCGCCGAGGTGGACAAGGCCTCCGACCCCTGGGGGGTCAAGGTTCTGCGCTATGAAATCAAGAACATCAGGCCGCCCACCGACATCATCGCGGCCATGGAAAAGCAGATGCGCGCCGAGCGCGAGAAGCGTTCGGTGATTCTGACCTCCGAAGGCGAGCGCGACGCGGCCATCAACTCGGCGGAGGGCAAGAAGCAGCAGGTCATCAAGGCCTCTGAAGCGCGGCGGCAGCAGCAGGTGAACGAGGCCGAGGGCCAGGCATCGGCTATCCGGTCGGTCGCCAACGCCCAGGCCGAAGGCATCGCGGCGGTGGCGGCGGCGGTGAAACAGGAGGGCGGCTACGAGGCGATTCAGTTGCGGGTGGCCGAGCAGTACATCACCCAGTTCGGCCAGATCGCGAAGGAGAGCACGACTCTGGTGGTCCCGACCAACATCGGCGATGTGGCGGGAACCCTCGCCACCGCCATGGCCGCGGTGAAGAAGCTGTCCTAGAGGCTCAGGCTCTGTGCTTCACAGGCGGCCCGTGGCGACGCACCCCGGGCGTTTTGTGGCGCCAAAGAAAACCGAGATCTGGAGTGACTTTGATCACGAACGGCTCAGTCCTCGCTTGACACGAGTGTTGCCGCTGTGAAAACCTGACCATTGAAGCCGCTTCGAAGCACACCGGGGCATTAAGGCTTTGCCGAAAGGGCCCGCCATGAAGCCACAGACCTTGTTTCTTTCCCTCCTGGCGGGCTCGCTCGCCCTGATCGCCTGCCAGTCGCGCCCGAACGCGACGTCCACGTCGCCGAGCGCGGCAGTGGTGAGCCAGGATGGAGGGGCGGTGGCCACCGTCTTCGCCACGCCGAGTTCTTCACCGATCGGCC
>JAQBHL010000365.1:0-4465 GCA_032127745.1 Acidobacteriota bacterium | reverse complement strand
GCCCGCGCCCTGGACCACGCCCAGGATGATCGCTTCAATGATGTTCATGGGTTGGGTCCACGAGGCCCCGGACCCGACGCCACTTCCCTGGGAAGGATGGATAGACTTCGGATCATGGGGTTCGCGGTTTCAATCGATGGTCGGGTGGGCACGCCGGAAGAGGTCACACTCAAGGTAACGGACAACGGATTCGTTTTCGGCGACAGCGCGTACGAGACGCTGCGGACGTACGGAGGAGGAAGACCGTTCGAACTCGGCCGGCATCTGGCGCGGCTGCGTCGCTCGGTCGCCCTTCTCGGTTTCGACCTCAAGACCAGCGACGACGAGATCAGGGCTCGGATCGATGCGTGTCTCTCTTTCGCCGGCAACGCCGAATCTTACCTTCGCGTGATCGTGAGCCGCGGGGTGGGCGACATGTCGTACCGGTTCGAGCGCATCCCCGAGCCGACCATGGCCATGTACGTGAAGCCCCTCGAGCCCACCGGCGAGGCGCTCTATGCGAAGGGTGGAAACGCGGTCATCGTCTCCATCCGTCGCAATCCCATCGAAGCCCTGAACCCGGCCATCAAGGCCTCGAACCTCCTGAACAATGCTCTGGCCACCCGCGAGGCCTACGCGAAGGGCGCGTTCGAGGCCATCCTCCTGAATACCCGAGGTCAGGTCGCGGAAGGCGCCGGCTCGAACGTGTTCATGGTGAAGAGCGGCCAACTGCTGACCCCGCCCCTGTCCTGCGGCCTGCTCGCCGGGATCACCCGCGAGCTCACCCTGGAAATCGCCGCGGTCACGGGCGTCCCTCACGAGGAGCGCGTTCTCTACCCCGCCGACCTTCAGACCGCCGACGAATTGTTCATCACCAGCACGCTCAAGGAGCTGGCGCCCATGGTGACCCTCGATGGCGCGCCCATCGGCGCTGGCCGGCCGGGGCCGGTGACGGCCCGGCTCCTGGCCTCATACCGGGAGAGAACCAGACCGGTTCAAGACCGCGCGTGACCCGCGAACTTCGCCCGGGGCCGCGACTCATCGTGGTCACCGGAGCGGCGGGAATGCTCGGTCAGAACCTGATCCCGAGACTTCTGGCCAGGGGGGACCGGGTGGTGGCTCTGGACAAGAACGGCGCGACCCTGGGTGTTCTCGCGGAGCGCGCCCCGGCGGCGGAGATCGAGGTCGCCGATCTCGCCGAGGACGGCGATTGGTCCCGTCGCTTTGACGGAGCGGACGCGGTGATCGATCTCAAGGCCCAGATCACGTCTCCCGATAAAGCACTTCACCTGCGGAACAACGCCGAGGCCACGGAAAGAGTGGTGCGAGCCTGCGAGCGCCACGGAGTGCCCCATCTCGTGTATCTCAGCTCATCGGTGGTGATCTCCAAGGCCTGTGATTTCTACACGGAGAGCAAGCGGCTGGGCGAGGCCACGGTGAGAGAGAGCCGCGCGCCTCACACCATTCTTCGGCCTCCGCTGATGTTCGGCCCCGGGGACATCAAGCACCTGGGACTGATCCTGGCTCTCATGACCCGGCTGCCCGTGATCCCGATCCCCGGCGACGGCCGTTTCATGCGCCAGCCCCTGTACGTGGGCGACATGTGCGCGGTCATCGAACAGGTGCTGCAGCGGAAGGCGGCAGGGGACATCTTCAACATCATCGGTCACGAACACATCCCCTTCGTGGATCTTCTCCGCGAGATTCGGCGCATCCGCGGACTCTCGAGTCTGTTCGTGCCCGTCCCGCTCTGGGTCTTTCGTCTGGGGCTCAAGGCTCAGCGGGCCCTGATGCGAAGGATGATCTTCACCGAGGAACAACTCGACGCTCTCACCGCGGGGGACGACTTTCCCGTGGAGCCATGGTCCGAGACCCTGGGCGTTCACTACTCGCCCTTCCGCTCGAAGGCCCCGCAGACCTACCGGGACAACGACGATCTGCGGCTGGCCCTCCTGCGCGCCAACCAAGAGGCGGCGCGCCGAACCGTCGCTCCCGCCTCGTGACCAACCTCGAGACCCTCCCGGAACCACGCTAACGTTCTCACCGTGGTGCTCTTCGCCGACCCGGTGGTCATCCTCTTCGTGCTCGCCGCGGTGGTCCTGGCCTCGATCTGGCTGGAGAATCAGGGATCGATCTTCAAGAAGCTCGGGTCGGCGGCCATGGCCATCCTGATCGCCCTGGTGCTTTCGAACCTGGGCGCCATTCCGGGAGAGTCGCCGGTCTACGAGTTCCTGATGGGACGAGGCGTACTGGCGGGGATCGTGTTGATTCTCCTGAACGTTAATCTGAGTTCGATCCGGGCGGCCGGCCGGCCCATGCTGGTGGCTTTCGGCCTCGGCGCCTTCGGATCGGCGCTCGGCGCGGTGGTGATGGCGGCCGTTCTCCGTCCTTCCATCGGCCCGGACACCTGGAAGCTCTCCGGTCAGTTCACCGGTACCTATGTCGGCGGAGGGATGAATTTCGCGGCCATAGGGCAGGCCCTCCAAACCCGCAGCGACCTTTTCGCGGCGGGAATCGCGGCCGACGTCATCGTCACCGCGATCTGGCTGGTGGCCTGTCTCGTCATCCCGGAGATGTTCCCGCCGCGGGTTTCGCCCGACCCGGGGGCCGCGTCTTCCGACCCCCGGGCCCTGGGCGCGCAACTTCATACCAGCGGCGCCCCGATGACCCTGACCGACTTCGCGGGCCTCACCACCCTGACCCTCGGAACCATCGCCACTTCCGAAGGACTGGCCCTTCTCGTCCCGGCCATTCCCAAGGTGATCTGGCTGACCACCCTGGCGTTGGGCCTCGCCCACATGTCATTCGTCCGACGCCTTTCGGGAAGCATGGTGCTGGGCAACTTCATCGTTCTGCTCTTCCTCGCGAGCAACGGCGCCAAATCGGTGATCGCCCGCATCGTCGAGGTGGGCCCCGGCATCTTCTACTTCGCGGCCGGAACGGTGGCCATCCACGGCCTCATCGTCTTCGGGGTGGGCCGTCTGCTCAGGCTGAACGGAGACCTTCTCTCGATCGCCTCCCAGGCCAACGTGGGCGGTTCGACTACCGCGATGGCGCTCGCGGGAGCGAGACGCCGCCCGGATCTGATCCTCCCTGGATTCGCGGTCGGCATGCTGGGCAACGCCATGGGCAATTACCTGGGCATGGCTATCGCGTATGCCATGCAAACGCTCCTGGGCTGACCCGCAGGGACATCGCGAGTGGGCGAAGAGCGCGCGGAGCCTGGCCGGCGCGAGGCCTCCCCGGGGGACGACGGCCGATACGCTTGACCGTGCTCTCGAGCACCGCGCCGACCTCGCTGGTCTTGAAGTGCCCGAGCCCTTCCCCGCCCGGCGCGGCGCCGCTATAGTGATTCGAAGCGCCAGGGAATGGCCCTTTCCATTTCGACCAGGAGGGTTCGATGCCGACCCATAACACCCCGGACGTCACACGCCGGGACTTCATCAACACCACCGTCGCCGGAGCGGCCGGTACGGTCGCCATCGGAATCGCCGGCACAGGCATCGCGTTCGCCCAGGACGACAAGGCGGCGCTGGTCGCCGAGATCGCGAAGCAGCACGACGCGACCATCCAGTCGTTGCGCGAGTGGATTGCGCTCCCTGCCATCGCGGCCGAGAACCGCGGCTACCCGCAGGGGGCCGAATACATGGCGAAGCTCGCGCACGAGGCAGGCTTCACGAAAGTGGACCTCGTTCAGACCAGGGGCAAGCCCGGCGTCTTCGCCACGCTGGACAACGGGGCGGCCACGACCCTTGGCCTCTACTTCATGTACGACGTGAAGCAGTTCGACCCGTCGGAATGGAGTTCACCCCCTCTGGAAGGCCGGATCGTCGAAAGGCCCGGCCTCGGCAAGGTCATGATCGGCCGCGGCGCCACCAACACCAAGGGGCCGCAGACCGCGTGCCTCGCGGCCATGCGCGCGTTCAAGGCCCTGGGACGAAAGCTGCCGATCAACCTCGTGCTCGTGGCCGAGGGCGAAGAGGAGATCGGCTCGCCCAACTTCTCGCAGATCGTGTTCAAGCCCGAAGTGGAAGCGGCGCTTCGCCAGTGCGTGGGCATCATCATTCCCCTGGGCAGCCAGGAGGGAGACGGCGGCGTTCAGGTGAACCTCGGCGCCAAGGGAATCGTCGAGATGGAGATCGTCTCGAGCGGCGAGAAGTGGGGCCGGGGGCCGTCGAAGGACGTGCATTCAAGCCTGGCCGCGCAGATCGACAGCCCGGCCTGGCACCTGGTGCAGGCGCTCAACACCCTGATGAAGGCGGACGGCCACACCCCGGCGGTCGAAGGGTTCTTCGACAAGGTGAAGCCTCTCACTCCCGAACTGAAGAAGATCCTGGCCGACGCCATCCCGAAGCGCAGCGAGGCGGCGGCGAAGAAGGCGCTCAGTACGCAGCGCTGGATCGGCGACGAATCGTGGGCGGTTTCCCTGGAGCGTCTCGTCTCGCAGCCCACCATCAACATCGAGGGCCTGGTGGGCGGCTACACC
>JAQBHL010000364.1:0-3048 GCA_032127745.1 Acidobacteriota bacterium | reverse complement strand
CAACGCGGCGAGCGGCTATCCCGGGGTCAATGGCACCATCGGCACGGGCATGGAGCTCTACATGCGGCTCACCGGCGATCGCTTCTGGAATCCGCGGGACACCCCCGACACCGCCACCCTGCACCGTCAGCTGTTGGGGGGCTGAGCGAGGCCGCGAAGGAGTTGCCGCGCCGCCTTGGCTCCGCTGCGGCTGGCCCCTTCGATCCAGGGCGCGTTCATGTAGTCGCCGCACAGGAACAGCCCCTGGCCGCCCTGAGAGTCGCGCAGGAATTCCTTGACCCGGGCGATGTGGGCGCAGTCGTATTTTGGAATGGCCTCGGGCCAGCGCTGCAGGTCGTAGCCTTGAACCCGATCGGCGACTTCGCGCAGGTTTTCGTTCAGGCCAAGCATTTCACCCTTGACGATCTCGAAGATCCGCCCGTCTTCCTCGCCCAGGAGGGTCAGAGCGATCTCTTCATGCAGACCGACGTTGACCAGGGACATGCCCTCGTGGGTGGTGTGCTCGCCTTTCAGCGACTCGTTGGTGAACTCCGAAATGATCCGGTTCTCGACGTAGGGGACGTAGAAGCAGTGGGTGCGGCCGAGCGCCTCCTTTGGGACACGAAAGGAAACGTTGATGGTGGCGGCGTAGCGGGTAGCCGTAAGCAGGCGGTGGTGAGGGTCGGGGCCGTCCTTGAGCATCGCAAGCGCGGCCCCCGAAGTCGCGGCCAGCACCACCTGATCGAAATCGGCGCTGGATTCGGCGGTGACCACGCGCCAGCCGCCGTCGCCGGGCTCGAGGGCCAGAACCGGGCAATCGCGATGCACGACCAGACGGTTCGCCAGCGCTTCGGGGATCGCCCGCATGTCGCCCACCGCGTGCATCACGGCGAAATCAAAGGCCGGGTCGGCCATCATGCTGAACAGGGACAGGAAGGCGGCGACGCTGGTGTCGGTCGAGCGCGAGAACATCATGCAGGAGTTGAACGAATCCAGGATGTAGTCGGCGAACTCCTGGCCCACCTCACGACGGGCATAGGTATAGGCGTCCTCCTCGTTCAAGGCCTCCGGAGCCAGGCCCAGGTCGAAGAAGTCCAGGCCGGCGTGAGCGGTGCGCACCTTGAGCACGAAGGCCAGGAACCGGAAGCGACTGGTCAGATTCAGGCCGTCCATGCGGAAGATGTCGCGGACCGAGGTGAAGTTCATCAGGTGGGGCTGGCCGTCGCGGTAGACCATGTGGGTCACCGGAGAGTCCTTCTTGAGCTCGATTCCCATCTCTTCGGCCAGCGCGTTCACGCCCTGGTAGGCGCGGATCAGAAAGTTGGCGCCCACGTCGAAGGCCAGGCCGTCCTTGGTGCGGGTGTTCATCCGCCCGCCCACGCTGGATTCGCGCTCGAAGACCTGGACCTCCACCCCTGCCTTGTGGAGTTCAAAGGCGCAGGTCAAGCCGGCAATGCCGGCGCCGATCACCGCAACCTTCAAGGGACGAGCCTCAGGCAGAACACGTCGGCGTGGTGCGGGTTTCTCAATCGGGTGATCGAGGCTAGCCTTCGGCGCGCCGTCCCCCCTCAGGCCTCATCTGCGGGAACAGGATCACGTCGCGGATCGACATCGAGTTCGTCAGCAGCATGGCCAGGCGGTCGATGCCCAGGCCGCAGCCGCCGGTGGGAGGCAGGCCGTGCCCGAGGGCCCGGACATAGTCGTCGTCCATCCGATGCGCTTCGTCGTCGCCACCCTCGCGACTCTCGATCTGGTTGAGGAAGCGGGCGCGCTGCTCCAGCGGGTCGTTCAACTCGGAGAACCCGTTCGCGATCTCCATGCCGCATACGAACAGCTCGAACCGATCGGCGAACTCCGGGTTATCGGCGCGGCGCTTGGCCAGGGGCGAGATCTCGACCGGGTAGTCGATCACGTAGGTGGGCTGCACCAGGCCCTCCTCGGCGAAGTCGGCAAACAGGGACTCGATGATCTTGCCGTGAGAGGCCTTCTTGTATTCGGCCGCGCCCGCGCCCTTCCTCCGGCAGACCGCCACGAAGGCCTCGGTGGTGACGATGTCCTTGAGTTTTCCATGGTCCTCGACCTCGGCCACTGAAACCGGCCGCCCCAGCTCCTTCGAGAGGGCGGAGGCGATCGCCTCCGACATGCGCACGCGCGCGAAGGGCGTCTTGAAGGAGAGTGCGTTCTCGCCCCAGGTGATGTCGGTGCCGCCGGTGGCCACCCTGGCCGCGTTCTCGATCATCTCTTCGGTGATGGCCATGACATCGCGGCAGTCGAAGTAGGCGGTGTAGAACTCCAGCATCGTGAACTCGGGATTGTGGTGGGTGGAGAGCCCCTCGTTCCGGAAATTGCGGTTGATCTCGTACACACGCTCGAGGCCGCCCACGGTGAGCCTCTTCAAGTACAACTCGGGGGCGATGCGCAGGTAGAGATCGACGCCGAGGGCGTTGTGATGGGTGACGAAAGGCCGGGCCAGGGCACCCCCGGCGATGGGATGCATCATCGGGGTTTCGACCTCGATGTAGCCGCGCTCGTCCATGAAGCGCCGAATGGCCGCGACCATCCGCGAGCGGGCCACGAAGGTCTGCCGCACCTCCGGATTCGCGACCAGGTCCACGTAGCGCTGGCGGTACCGGGTCTCCACGTCGGTGAGGCCGTGCCATTTTTCGGGCAGGGGCAGGAGAGCCTTCGAGAGGAAGGTAAGCGAAGAAGCCTGCACGGTCAGCTCGCCGCTCTTCGTGCGCATGAGCTTGCCGGACACCCCGATGAAGTCGGCCATGTCCACCAGCTTCCAGACTTCAAAGACCTTCTCACCCACCCCGTCCCGGCGCACGTAAACCTGGAGATGCGCGTCGCCGTCGGTGAGGGTGGCGAACCCGGTCTTGCCGTGAGACCTGAGGGTCAGGACGCGGCCCGCGATGGTTACTTCAATGGTCTTCGCGGCCAACTCTTCCGTGGTGAGCGTGCCCCACTCCGCAATGATCGCGGCCAGGCCGTGCGACCGCTCGAACTTCGTCGGGTAGACGGACTCGCCGAGCGCAGCCAGCGCCTTCGCCTTCTCGAAGCGTTCCC
>JAQBHL010000363.1:0-3524 GCA_032127745.1 Acidobacteriota bacterium | reverse complement strand
CCTTCGCCGGCCGGGTCCGCTTCGTGGAGCCTCAGGTCACGGAAAAGACGCGGACGGTGCCTTTGAGACTCGAGGTCGAGAATCCCTCCGGGCGGCTTCGATCCGGAATGTACGCGACGGTTCGGTTCCATCCCGTGGTGGCCAGGGACGCGATCACCGTGCCCAGCCTGGCCGTGCTTCGGACCGGCCAGAGAAACCTGGTGGTGGTGTCTTCGGGAGAGGGCCGATTCGCCCCGCGCGAGGTGGTACTCGGCAACGAAGGGGACGGGAAGGTTCAAGTGCTGAAGGGCCTTGAAGAGGGCGAGGAAATCGTGACCTCGGCCCAGTTCCTCATTGACTCGGAATCGAGCCTGCGTGAGGCGATCCAGAAGATGGTCGCCACGGCCACCGTGAAATGAACAAGACATGCTGAACCGAATCATCGAGTGGTCGCTCAAGAACCAGTTCCTGGTTGTCGTGGGCGCCCTGTTCGCCATCCTGGCCGGCGTGTGGGCGGTCCGCGAGACGCGTCTCGACGCCATCCCGGACCTGTCCGATGTTCAGGTGATCGTCTACACCGAGTATCCGGGACAGGCTCCCCGAGTGGTCGAAGACCAGGTCACCTACCCCATCACCACCAAGATGCTGGCGGTTCCTTTCGCCAAGGTGGTTCGCGGCTATTCCTTCTTCGGCTACTCCTTCGTCTACGTCATCTTCGAGGACGGGACGGACCTCTACTGGGCGCGCTCGCGAGTACTCGAGTACCTCTCCGGGCTCTCCGCGCAACTGCCCAAGGGCACATCGCCTCAACTCGGGCCGGATGCCACCGGAGTGGGCTGGGCCTTCATGTACGTGCTGAATTCGCCCACCCACTCTCTGGCCGAGTTGCGCAGTCTCCAGGACTGGTACTTGAAGTACGGCCTCACCGCGGTCGATGGGGTTTCCGAAGTGGCCTCCATCGGCGGTTTCGTTCGCCAGTACCAGGTCGAGGTCGACCCGGTGCAGCTGCGCGCCTACGACGTCACCCTCCAGAAGGTGAAGGCCGCCATCCAGCGCTCGAACAATGACGTCGGCGGTCGGCTGGTGGAAATGTCGGAGAAGGAGTACATGGTCCGCGGCCTCGGCTACGTCAAGGAGGTCAAGGACCTCGAGCAGGTGGTTCTCGGCCTGGGGCCGGGCGGGACGCCTCTGCTCTTACGGGACGTGGGCCACGTGACCATCGGACCCGAGATCCGTCGGGGCCTGGCGGAATGGAACGGCGAGGGGGAAACCGTGGGGGGGGTCGTGGTGGTCCGCGCCGGAGCCGACACCCTCTCCACCATTGCCGGGGTGAAGGCGAAGCTCGCGGAGATGAAGCCGGGCCTGCCGGACGACGTGACCATCTCCGTCGCCTACGACCGGACGCCCCTGATCAACCGATCGATCGAGACCCTGACCCATACCCTGCTCGAGGAGTCGATCATCGTGGCTCTGGTCTGCATCTTCTTCCTTTTCCACGTGCGCTCGGCCTTCGTGGCCATTCTCTCGATTCCTCTGTCGATCCTGATGGCCTTCATCATCATGCGGTGGCAGGGCCTGGGCGCCAACATCATGTCCCTGGGCGGCATTGCCATCTCGATCGGCGTCCTCGTGGACGCCGCGATCATCATGGTGGAGAACGCCCACAAGCACTACGAAGAATGGAAAGGGAAACGTTCCCATTTCGAGATCATCCTGAAATCGGCTCAGGAGGTGGGTCCGACCCTGTTCTTCACCCTGCTGGTGATCACGGTGTCGTTCATGCCCATCTTCACCCTTCAGGCCCAGGAAGGGCGTTTGTTCCGGCCCCTGGCCTTCACCAAGACCTACGCCATCGCCATGTCGTCGATCCTGGCCGTAACCGTGATCCCGGTGCTCATGTACTGGTTTGTGCGGGGGAAGATCCACAGCGAGGCGACCCACCCGGTTTCGCGCCTCCTGCGCTGGCTCTACACCCCCTTGCTCAACCTGGCCTTGCGGGCACGATGGGTGGTTGTCGCGGCGGCCATCCTCCTGACCGCCACCATCTGGATCCCCATCCAGCGCATCGGCTCCGAATTCATGCCCTCCCTTTGGGAAGGCGATCTCCTCTACATGCCCACCACCTTCCCGGGGCTCTCGATCACGAAAGCGAAGGAGGTTCTGCAGCAGACGGACAAGATCCTGCGCACCTTCCCGGAGGTGGAATCGGTCTTCGGCAAGGTCGGGCGCGCGGATACCGCGACGGACCCGGCCCCTCTGTCGATGATCGAGACCACCATCATCCTGAAGGATCCGTCCGAGTGGCGGCCCGGGGTCACCAAGGACTCCCTGATCGAGGAGATGGATCGGGCCGTCCACCTGCCCGGCCTGACCAACGCCTGGACCATGCCCATCAAGACCCGCATCGACATGCTCTCCACCGGCATCAAGACCCCGGTGGGGATCAAGATCGCGGGGCCGAACCTGCAGGTTCTGGAGGACCTCGGCAAGGAAGTGGAGGCGATCGTCAAGGAGCTGCCGGGAACGCTCTCCGCCTATTCGGAGCGGGTGATGGGCGGGAACTACCTCGACTTCGTCATCGACCGTGAGGCGGCGGCGCGATACGGCATCACGGTGGGAGACGTCCAGGACGTGATCCAGTCGGCGGTGGGCGGCATGGACGTGTCCTGGACGGTAGAGGGTCTCGAGCGTTATCCGATCAACGTGCGATATCCGCGGGAACTGCGCGACAGCAGCGCGCGCCTGCGGGAGATTCTGGTGGCCACCCCGATGGGGCTCCAGGTTCCCCTCGGGCAGTTGGCCCGGATCGACATCCACCAGGGGCCCCCCGCAATCAAGTCGGAGAACGCGCGACCGAACGCGTGGGTCTACGTCGACCTCCGTGGCATCGATGTGGGCTCCTGGGTTGAGAAGTCCCGGGTTGAAGTCGCCGAGCGCGTAGACCTGCCGCCCGGCTACTCCATCTTCTGGTCGGGGCAGTACGAATACATGCAGCGGGCCAAGCAGCGCCTGCTGCTGATCGTCCCGATCACTCTGTTCGTGATCTTCCTGATTCTCTACGTCAACCTGCAGTCCCTGGTGAAAACGGGCATGGTTCTGCTGGCCGTGCCGTTCTCTCTGATCGGCGCTATCTGGTTTCTCTATGCGCTCGACTACAACTGGTCGATCGCGGTGTGGGTCGGCCTCATCGCTCTGGCCGGACTCGACGCGGAAACCGGCGTGGTCATGCTTCTCTATCTCGACATCGCCTACGACTCGTGGCGCGAGAAGGGGCGGATGGAGAACTACGCTCACCTGGCCGAGGCCGTGGATCACGGCGCGGTGCAGCGGATCCGGCCCAAGATGATGACGGTCATGGCCATCCTGTTCTCCCTGGTCCCCATTCTGTGGGCCACGGGCACGGGCTCGGATGTGATGCGCCGGATCGCCGCCCCCATGGTCGGAGGCGTGCTGACCTCCTTCATCGGCGAGTTGCTGGTGTACCCGTCGGTGTACTTCATCTGGCGGTCGGTTTCCCTACGACGCACGCCCTTGTTCCCATCGCG
>JAQBHL010000362.1:0-10031 GCA_032127745.1 Acidobacteriota bacterium | reverse complement strand
TCCTCCAGGCCATGAAGCGCAATGAGCTGGAGGCGGTGCTGGCCCACGAAGTGTCCCACATCGGGAACGGAGACATGGTCACCATGACCCTGCTCCAGGGGGTCATGAACGCTTTTGTCATGTTCATTGCCCGGATCATCGCTTCGGTGGTCGCCGGAAATTCCCGCGACGAGCGCGGGTCGGGCATGATGTACTTCGGCGTGAGGATCGTCGCCGAGATCGTTCTCGGCATCGCGGGTTCCCTCGTGACCGCCTCGTTCTCTCGCTACCGTGAGTTCCGGGCCGACGAGGGCGGCGCCTCCCTGGCCGGCCGGGAGAACATGGTGGCCGCCCTTAAGCGTCTCGGCGCCGGTCCGCAGCTCGTCGATCCGCGCGCCCCCGCCCTCGCGAGCTTCAAGATCTCGGGCCAGCCAAACAGGTTCGCGGCACTGTTCTCGACCCACCCTCCGCTCGAGGTTCGGATCCAGGCCCTGCGCCAGAACATGGGCCAGAACATGGGCCAGAACTAGAGTTGCGCCCCAGACGTTTCTCGGGCAAGGAGACTTCCAAATGGTCGATCTGAAGGGTTTCATGAAGAGTCAGCTGCTCGAGATCATCGAGTGGCAGGACGACTCCCGGGACACGGTTTCGTGGCTCTTCGAGGACCAGGACAGGGAGATCAAGAACGGCGCGCAGCTCATCGTGCGCGAGTCGCAGCTCGCCCAGTTCGTCTACCTGGGCCAGTACGGCGACACCTTCTTCCCGGGCAAGCACACCCTGGTCACGGACAACATCCCGGTCCTGACCCGACTGAAGGGATGGAAGTACGGCTTCGAATCTCCGTTCAAAGCCGACGTCTACTTCGTCAACACCCGGCTCTTCACCGGCAACAAGTGGGGCACCGCAAACCCCATCATGATGCGCGACGCCGACTTCGGCATCGTCCGCGTGCGCGCTTTCGGGACCTACGACTTCCGGGTGGCGGATCCGAAGATCTTTCTGAAGGAAGTCGCCGGCACGGATCACAACTTCCGTCTCGATGAGTTCGCCGACACCATGCGATCGCGCCTGGTGTCGATGTTCTCGGACGCCCTCGGCGCCGCGAAGATTCCGGTGGTGGGCCTGGTCGGCCGCTATGGCGAGCTGGGCGATGCCCTTCTGAGCGTCATCAACCCTCTCATCCATCAGAAGTACGGTCTCGAGCTGGGCTCGTTCATCATCGAGAACGTCTCCGTGCCGCCCGAAGTGGAACAGGCCATCGACAAGAAGGCCGCGATGGCGACGCTTGGAAATCTGAACGACTACGTCAAGTATCAGATGGGCCAGTCGCTGCCTCAGCAGGGTGGCGGCGGCGGCACCGGTGTGGGCGGGCCGATGGAGATGGCCATGGGCTTCGCCATGGCCCAGCAGATGATGCAGGGCATGGCCGCCCCGGGCAGCCCGCCTTTGGCCGGAGCCTTCCCGGTTCCGGGCGCTCCGCCTGCTCCCGCCGTTGCGGGACTTCCGGAACTTTTGAGCCCCGCCGATGCCGCCAAGGCCATGGGCGTCTCCGAAGCCGACGTCCTCGCCACCATCAAGTCCGGCGACCTCAAGGCCAAGAAGATCGGCTCCCAGTTCCGGATCGCCCGGACCGCCCTCGACGAGTTCCTGAGGAGCTGAGCCCTCATCTTGCGAACGAAACGGTAAACCCTATCCATTCACCGGCTGCGAGCGTGTGAATTCGAGGCTTGAGCGACGACGGAGCGGGGTCGAGAGCCGATGTGGGTCGCACGCGACGGGGCGTGAGGCGCGAGTCGCGGCCGTCCGCATGCGGCCTTCGCGCCGTGCGAGCCGAGCAAGGAGCCACACGATTCCGAAGTTTCGGCAGCAAAGTGGCGACGCGGGAGGCGTCCCCGGCGCGGCGAGGCCACATCGGCTCTCGACCCCGCGGGCCCCCACAACATTGCCTGCAGGGGTGACGCCGCGCCCATGAGCGAAGTGGAAGCGCGGTCGAAGTACGCCTGCCCGGCCTGCGGCGCCGAGGCGACGTGGAATCCCGGGAAGCGCGCGCTCATCTGCGCCTTCTGCGGTACCGAGTCCGCCTCGGAACTGAAGGTCGAAGGCGACATCATCGAACACGACCTCAAGCAGACCCTGGCCTCGCTCAAGGGCCGCGAGCTGGGCCTCGCCCGCGAGGCCATCGAGGTCAAGTGTCAGAGCTGCCAGGCCATCTCCTTCTTCGAGCCCAACCGCGTGGCTCAGAACTGCGACTTCTGTGGGTCGGCCGCGCTCGTCCCCTACGAGGACGTGAACGAAGTCATCCGGCCCGAAAGCCTTCTGCCCATGAAGGTCTCGGAGTCGAAGGTCAGGGAAGACATCAGGCGCTGGTACGGATCGCGCTGGTTCGCCCCGAACGCCCTCGGCGCGAAGGCCATGACCGACACCCTGCGCGGTCTCTACGTCCCGTACTGGACGTTCGACGCGAGGGCTCATGCCTGGTGGACCGCCGACGCCGGCACGTACTACTACACCACCGAGACCTACACCGAGAACGGCCGGCGCCGCATCCGCCAGGTGCAACACACCCGCTGGAGCCCCGCCTCGGGCGAACTCAACCATTTCTTCGACGATGAGCTCATCTGCGGATCCCGCGGCGTGCATCCCCAGCTCCTTCGCGCCGTGGAACCGTTCCCCACCAAGGAAGCGATGCCGTACGACGCTGGATATCTCGCCGGGTTCGTGGTCGAGCGCTATCAGATCGACCTCGGCACCGCCTCGCAGACGTCGCGCTCCTCCATGGAACGCCAGGTGGGGGCCCTGTGCGGCCGGCAGGTCCCAGGCGATACCCACCGAAACCTCCAGACCCGCCAGGAATACTCAGCCCAGACCTTCAAGCACGTCCTGGCTCCGCTCTGGCTCCTGACCTACGTCTATCGCGGCAAGCCGTTTCAGGTGGTGGTGAACGGCTACACCGGCAAGATCGCGGGCGAGCATCCGCTGTCGTGGGTGAAGATCGCCTTCGCCGCCCTGGCCGCGATCGTCGTCGCCATCATTGTGATCTCCCTCTCCAACTGAAGCCCGGCTCGTGAAGCATCGAAGGCGGCACATGGCCTTCTGACGAGAATGGAGCGGGGCCGGGCGCCGATGTGGGACGCACGCGCCGGGGCGTCGAGAGCGAGTCACCGTAGTCCGTTGGCGTCTTCGCGGTTCGCGAGCCGAGTAAGGAGGAGACGGTTCCGGAGTCTCGTCGACGCAGTACGACGCACGAGGCGTGGCCCGAGGCCAGGCTGGCGCGCTCCCCGACGCGGCGACCCACGTCGGCGCCCGGCCCCGCGGGCCACCACAATGATGGAGGCGATGGCGAGATCGCTTCAGTCCGAGCAAGAACTTCGGGTCCTTCAGCGATGACGGTGGGGGGCTTTCGCGATGACGGTGGGGGCTTTCGGGCTCATGATGAGCCTCAGAGGTCTTCGCCGCCGGTGAACCGCGATGTTCTGACTCGATCCGCCATCGACGGACGGTTTTTCGAAGCCGCGGCTGACGAGGCCGCCGCGTGCACCGTGACCCGCTGGGCGGCCAGCAGGGGACCGCCGTCCACCACCAGTTTCGGCACGCTCACCTCCGGCCTCACGTAGGTGTTCCCGTCGTGCTGGAAGGCGACCAGGCTCACCGTCCCCGTCCCGAAGGACAGCTTCGCGTCGAACAGCATGCGCTTCACGAGAAGAGTATTGAGTCGCGCGGCCGAAGTCTTCGTATGCATGGCGAACAGGGCAGCCCACGCCAGGGACTTCGCCTCCGCCTCCGGCATCGACACCGGAACGAACTTCGGCCGCGCTTCCAGGCCCACCCGGTCCGGCGTCCAGTTCCAGGCCGCCGCGTGGAAGCTCCGGGCGATGGCGGCGAAGGCGTCGTCTCCGGCCTGGGTGGTCAGAAGGCGCCAGCCCGGGACGAAGACGAACGACCCCTGAGGCGCGAAGCCTTTCGGGACTCCTTGCGGGAACAGTGCGGCCGCATAGGTCTCGAGACTTCGCCACGGAGGCGAGCCCGCCACCTTGATCTCGAACGGGAAGCGCCAGAAGGGAAGGAAAGTCAGCTCGCGAGTGGGGATCACGCCTTCCTCGCGTTCGTAGCTCTTGAGTGCTATGCCCTGAGCGGTCGGAGTGACCCCCGCGTGGCAGTTAAGGCAGACCGACAGCGTGGCTTCCTCTTCCAGCCCAGGATCCGCTCCGCAATTGGGACACCGCGCGGGGATGATGGCCACACGACGGAACGAGGCTCCCTGGACCCCCAGGGGATCCTTGTCTCGTCCTCGGGTGAACGCCTCCGCCTCCTCGGGGCCCAGGTAGCCCGCGATGGTCCCGAAACCGGCATCGAAGAGAAGGGTCTCGTCCCCCCGGTCGAGCGAGGCCCGCACGAGAAAGAACGGCCGGTACACCGTGGCCTCGAACGTCACCACCACCTCTCCACGCCTGGTCACCGACTCGAAGCCCGCCTCCAGATCCCGGTTCCGCCATTTCTCCAGGTCGCGTCGTGATGTGTCGGCTTCGGCGCGAGGCACGAATCCTCCCAGGCTTTCGAGGTCGGCGCTCAGAAGAGGGCGGAAGATGCTGCGTCCCATCCGGAGGCCGGCGTCGCGCATGTTGAAGCGCGGGTCGTAGGCGGGTGCGGTCTGCTCGGCCATGTAGGCGCGCAGGCGAGCGATCTTGGGTCCGTCGCCATGCCGGCCGAGAACCGCCTGCACCACTTTCCCCGAAGTCTGCCGATAGGGCACATGAATCAGACGACTCTCGACGATCCTCGCGCTCTGGCGCAGACGCTTCTCGAAGCGACTCAGCAGGCCGTCGACCAGAAGATCCGGAGGCGGGTTGCCCTCCGCGTCGGAGTATTTGGCCACCAGGGCGGCGCGATGGGCGTCGATGCGGTAGACGAGCAGGGTCTCCAGGATGTCCGCGGGTTCCCTCACCCGGGCCGGTTCGACAAAGACCTCTTCCCGGTCGGGAGCCTCCACGAGGAGGAGGGACCGGCAGTGCTCGCAGGTGTGAGAGACGGTGGCATCCGAGACCACGAAGGGGCCCCCGCAATGGGGACACGAGAGCTGGACCTCGAACCCGCGGGTCTCCGCGACCTCCGCCGGCCTCTCTCGTTTCGTGCCGCCCGCCGTGGGGGCCGCGGCTCGGGCCGTTTTCTCTCGCGTCATGCTTCGAGCGTCCAATGAGAATGCGCCCGAAGCGAGCGCTCGCTACCGGGCCTTGTACCGTTCGTAGAGGCGCAGATGCTTGTTGTCGAGCGAAGCCTCCCGTCCATCGATGATCACGTTGGTGATGCTGGTGCGATGGTCGAGGATATCCCCATTCGTCATGATCAAGGTCCCGGCCTTTCCCACCTCGATGGACCCCAGAGCATCCGACACCCCGAAGATTTCTGCCGGAGACAGGGTGATGGCGCGGAGTGCCGCTTCCCGGGGCAGTCCGAACGCGAAGGCCATGGCCGCTTCGAACGGGAGGTTGCGGGAATTCGAGGCGTCGCCGGTGACGATGGCGAAGCGCACGCCGGCCTTGTGAAGGGTGGCCGCGTTCGCGTAGGCGGCATCGTATGGATCCCCTTCACGGGTGGGGAGCTGATCGACCGCGATCAGAACCGGGACATCGTTCTTCTTGAGATCCTCGGTGCATCGCCAGGCCTCAGCACCTCCGGCGATGATCAGCTTCAGCTTGTTTTCACCGGCGAACCGGATCGCGCCCTTGATGTCCTCTTCCGCGTTCGCGCGCATCACCACCGGGATCTTCCCCGACGCCGCCAGAGCCAGGGCCTCCATGGGCAGATCGACCTTCTCCGCGAGCCCGGCGCTTTGACCCTCGCCATAGGCGCGGGCTTCCTCGATGAGGCCATGCAGCCTCTTGAGGTCCTTCTCCTGATTCTTCTTCCTCTCCTTCAGCCGCTGCTCGAAGGTCTGGGGCTCGGGGTTCGGGAAGCCCTGGGAGAAGTCGATGACCGGAGCGCCGTTGGGATAGCGCATGTGCATGGCCACCGGGCCCTTGACGGTGAGGGCCATGGGAGTGTCGCCCATGGTCCGGATCACCGCGCTCTGGCCGGAGATCAGCCCTCCGCCGGGAGCGGAAAGAACAGTGGTGATGCCGAAGGCGCGGGCCACCGGGATCAGTTCGCTGTCCGGATGCAGCGCCACCCAGGCCCTGGCGTGAGGATTCACGTCGCCCGTCTCGTCGGTATCGACGGTGCCCGGGGCGCCCTGTCCCACTTCGACCAGGCCCAGCTCGGTCAGGCCATCGAAAAGGCCCGGATAGACGGTCTTGCCCCGGCCATCGATCACCCGCGCGCCTTCGGGCGCGGTCAAGCCGCTGCCCAACGACGCGATCAGGCCGTCCCGGATCACCACCGATGCGTTTTCCAGAACCGCTCCGGACACCGTGACCACCCGGGCGCCGCTGATGACGAGAGGAGCGTCCGCGGCCCCGCTTTCAGGCCCGGCGCACTGGAGCGCCAAGGAAACAGCAAGAACCGAATAGATGTTGCTTCTCACTGTCCGCCTCCGAGTGTGGCCGCGACCCCGGTGCGGGCGGCCACGTCCTTGCTGCGATCGAACATCACCTTGCCGTCCACCAGGGTCATCTCGACCCGGGTGTCCGGCGCGAACGGATGAGACTTGAAGATGGCGAGATCCGCGTCCTTGCCCACCTCGATCGAGCCGACCCATTTGTCTATCCGCAGTTGTCTGGCCGGGTTGATCGTCACCATCTTGAAGGCTTCATCCTCGGAGACCCCGCCGTAGCGGACGGTCTTGGCCGCTTCCCAGTACAGGCGTCGCGCCAGTTCGTCCGAGTCCGAGTTGACGGAGACCACCACCCCGTGGCCGGCCATGATGGCCGCGTTGTAGGGAATGGCGTCGTAGGCCTCCATCTTGTAAGCCCACCAGTCGGAGAAGGTGGAAGCACCCGCCCCGTGCTTCGCGATTTCGGTCGCGACCTTGTAGCCCTCGAGGACGTGCTGGAAGGTGGCGATCTTGAAGCCCATCTCGTCGGCGACATTGATCAGCATCAGGATTTCATCCGCGCGGTACGAGTGAGCGTGGACCAGCCGTTTGCCTTCGAGGATCTCCTTGAGGGCCTCCATCTGCAGGTTTTTCCGGGGCGCCCGGGGAAGGGTCGGGGGAGTGGCCGACCTGACCCCCTTTTTCACCATGCTCGCCGCCTTCGCCGCGGCTTCGTAGTCATCCCATTCCTTCTTGTAGGCCTTGGCCTCGAGGAAGGCATTGCGGATCGAAACCTCGACGCCCATACGGGTGGCCGGGTAACGCGGGGTCGTCCCCCGGAAGCTGGAACGCTTCGGGTTTTCCCCCAGGGCGAACTTGATTCCGGGAGGCGCGCCCTGAAAGAGGAGAGTGTCGCCCGAGGGAGCGCCCCAGCGCATCTTGATGGTGGCGTTCTGGCCCCCGATCGAGTTGCACGAGCCGTGCAGGACGTTCGCCGCCGTGACTCCGCCCGCGAGCTGGCGGTAGATGCTGATGTCGCGCGGATCGAGGGCGTCGGTGACCCGAACCTCGGCGGTGACGATGTGGGTGCACTCGTTCACGCCGTCCTCCACCGCGGTATGCGAATGCGCATCGATGAGCCCCGGGGTGACCACCCGGCCCGAGGCGTCGATGACCGTGGCGCCGGCCGGCGCCGCGACTTCGGCTCCAACCGCGGTGATCTTGCCGTCCTGGATCAGGATGGTTCCATTTTCGATGTTGCCGGCCGGGCCCACGGTCATGATCTTCGCGTTGGTAATCGCGGTGACGGTGTCCTGGGCGGCGGCGTCCCGAGGGGCGGCGAGCAGGGCCAGCGCTGCGAAGGCGAACGAGGCGTGCTTCAAATTCAGGACCTCCATCACTTCACCTCTCCAGTGCGGCGCGCGGAATCGCCGCGTTCCTCGCCGGGTGGGGTCGCGCCGCCTCCTCCTGGAGGCCCGGCCGGCTTTTCCTCGGGCTCGTAGAGCTCGCCGTCCACGAAGACCATCTTCACCTTCGACTCCTTGGCGAAGGGCTCGCCCGACCAGACCACCACATTCGCGATCTTGCCCTTCTCGAGGCTGCCCATCCGGTCGGCGACGCCCAGAATCTCCGCCGGGGTCAGCGTGACCGCTCGAAGCGCGGCCTCGCGGGGCAGGCCCTTCTCGATGGCCTTTCGGATCCCGGCCAGGAAGTCGGTGGCGAAGCCGGAGACGAGGGCGAACCGGACACCCTCCTCCTCGAGAGCGGCGGGATTCTTCTCCGCCTTTTCGATCTCGGCCCTGGTCTTGTCGTCATCGGACCCGCCGAAGAAACCACCCACGCGCGGCGGGTCGTAGTTGACGCTCACCAGAAGGGCGGGCTTCCGCTCCTTGAGCAGGGCGATCTCTTCGAAGGCCTGGGTGTTCCCGGCCAGCACCAGCTTGATCTTGAACTCGTCGGCGAGCGCGAACGCGCGGCGCAGATCGCCGATGCGCGGCGTTTGCAGCATAAGAGGGAGCGTTCCCGAAGCGACCTGGGCCCAGACATCGAGGCCGGGATCGAAGGCCGGGCGCTTACGGCCCGACGGCGCCTTCTCGTAGGCCGCCACTTCGGCGTGGTGAAACGAGCCGTCGATCAGAGCCTGACGGAAGAAGGCCACCACTCCCATGAGCGACCCCGGATAGCGCTGGCGGAGAGTGGCCATGCTGGCCGCGAGCGCGATGTTCGCTTTCACCACCATCGATTCCGGCTGGTCGCCCGCCAGGTTCATCACCGCGGCCGCGCCGTGCACCAGACCCTCTCGGGGAATGGGAACAATGGTGGTGACGCCCGAGTCGCGCGCCTTCAGGGCCTCTGAGGCCTTGAGCAGTTCATAGATGTTCGACGTGGGGGCGATGGGATCGGGCGCGGGGCTCGCCGCCGGGCCTCCTGCGCCTGGGCCTCCTCCGCTTGACCGCGGTGCGGGCATCCCCGCTCCGGAGAAAGCGTCGATGAGCCCCGGCGTGATGGTGAGTCCGCTGCCGTCGAAGACCCGGGCGTCCCTGGGGATCGCGGCATTCGGGCCCACATCCATGACCAGGCCGTCGCTCAGGACCACGGTCGCGTTCTCGATCACCGCGCCGGTTGCCGTGAGCACCCTGGCCTTGGTGATGGCGTATACGGGAGTCTTGGCCGCTTCAGTGGCGGGCGCCATCAGAAGCAGGAAACCGGCCCCGAGCGCGCTCGCGCCCAAGGCAAGCCCGGGACGGGGATGTCTTTTCATGGTCCAGCATTCTCCAGTCTGAGTCGAGGAGTTCCGGGGCGAAGGATGGTGATGTTCCGCGTCACGACCAGCGTCTCTCCTGCCCGGGTCGGTTTCCGGCCCGCAGTATAGATCGGCTGCGCAGGGGTGGGGCGGGACGGAGCCACCGCCCGCGCTAGAATCCCGCCTTCCCCATGGACCTTTTCGGAAAGAACGAACACCCGGAGCGCATTCTCTTCGTGTGCACCGCCAACGTCGACCGCTCCAGAACCGCCGAGGATCTTTATGAGAGTGATCGTCGCTTCGAAGTGAAGTCCTGCGGAGTGGCGCCTTTCGCCCAGGTGGTGGTGACCCGCGATCTCCTCGATTGGGCCGATCGCGTGTTCGTGATGAATGAAAACGAAGATCATCACGTCACCGCCATCAAGCGCCGGTTCCCGGGCTTCTCGAAAGAAGTGATCGACCTCGACATCGAAGACCGATGGAAGCGAGGCCATCCCGAACTGGCCCGGCTCATCGTGGCCAGGCTCGAACCGCACCTCGGCAAGCCGCAACCCGCCGCGACCGCAAAAGCCTGATCGACGAACGCGGCCCCGGCCGCCTCAGGCCGTGGAATCAGGCGGACCACTCATTTCGGCGGTCTTCCGTGACCGCGTGCATCGGTAGGACCCGTCGTGTCCTCTCGCCGCACCCAAGAGCCAGCCGGGAGTTGGAGTACGATCACGCCATGCGACTGGTTACACGAGCCGACCTCGACGGCCTCACCTGCGCCGTCATCATCACGTCTTGCGAGGATATCGATGAGGTCGCCCTCATCCATCCCCAGGACATCACCGACAAGCGCTT
>JAQBHL010000361.1:0-2929 GCA_032127745.1 Acidobacteriota bacterium | reverse complement strand
CTCCCCCCTCACGCCCCTCCTCGACACCACCCTCCTCACCAACGCCCCCCACGAACCCCGCGTCGGCCACCAGATCCTCACCGAGATCCACTCCGCCGATCGCATAGACGTGGTGATGGCCTTCATCCGCCGCAGCGGCATCCGGCCCATGATGGCGGCGCTCAAGAAGCACACCGAGACCGGCCGGCCCCTCCGCGTCCTCACCACCACCTACACCGGCTCCACCGAAGAGCGCGCCCTCGACGAACTCCAGCAGCTCGGCGCCGAAGTCTTCGTCTCCTACGACCTCACCACCACGCGACTCCCATCCGTCACCCCGGCGAACCCCGGATCGTGGTCCGGGGCAGGCGCCGGGGCCTAGCGCGAACACTCCGTCTGCGACCGCGACGTGGCCGTTTCCGTTCCGACCGCGACGTCCCGTTCTTTCGCGACACCGTATGACCGCACCGAGCCGGAACCGCCGGCGGACTCCGTGGTTCGAGGACGTCGCGATCGGAAACGGACGTTCGCGCTAGATCCCGGCTTTCGCCGGGATGACGAGAGGCCCATCAACAGGGCTATGGCTCCGTTCGTTCGCGCCGGAATGACGGTGCAGGTCCGAGTCCACCACCCCTCTCCGTCACCCCTCTCCGTCACCCCGGCGAAAGCCGGGGCCTAGCGCGAGCGCTCCGTCGGCGTCCGCGACGCCCCTCCTCCACCGATCGCGCCTCCTCTTCGTCGCCCATCGAGAAGAAATCCTCACCCAGACCATCGGCACCTTCCGCCACGGCCTCCGCGACCCAGCCTTCGGCGAACTATGGGTCGGCGGCGCCCGCCCCAATCGCTTCGACCACGTCTTCGCCTCCATCCAAAGCCTGAACGCCAGCGGCCTCACCTCCCTCGACCCCAAGCACTTCGACGTGGTCATCGTGGACGAGTTCCATCACGCCGAGGCGCCGTCGTATCGCGCGCTTCTCGACCATGTGAAGCCAACCGAGCTCCTGGGACTCACGGCCACGCCCGAGCGGAGCGATGGACTGCCCGTCCTTCACTGGTTCGATGACCGCATAGCCGCGGAACTCCGCGTGTGGGACGCCATCGACCAGCAGTACCTCTCCCCCTTCGCCTACTACGGCATCCACGACGGCCTCGACCTGCGCGACATCCCATGGCGCCGAGGCCAGGGCTACGACGCCGAAGGCCTATCCAAGCTCCTCACCGCCAACGACGCCTGGGCGAAACAAGTGATCGCCAGACTCATCGAGCGAGTGGAAGACATCCGCACCATGCGCACCCTCGGCTTCTGCGTGAACATCGCCCACGCCCGATTCATGGCCCGCGTCTTCAACGAAGCCGGCATCCCGTCCGTCGCCGTCTGGTCCGACACCCCAGACGACGAACGCCGCGCCGCCTTGACCGACCTCGCCGCACGCAAGGTCAACGTGGTCTTCTCCGTCGACCTCTTCAACGAAGGCGTCGACGTCCCGGTGGTGGACACCCTCCTCCTCCTCCGCCCCACCCGTCCGTCACCCCGGCGAAAGCCGGGGCCTAGCGCGAACTCCCGTTACCGACCGCGACGTCTGCACCGTCCTCGACTTCGTAGGCCACCACCGCAAAGAGTTCCGCCTCGATCGACGCTTCGGCGCGCTCCTCGGCGGCACAAGGAAGGAACTGGAGCAGCGGATCCGAGAGGGCTTCCCGTACCTCCCAGCCGGCTGTCACATGGAACTAGACCCCATCGCCTCGGAGATCGTCCTTCGAAGCATCAAGGAGCGCGAAGCCTGCCTTTAGGCAGGCGAAAGCCTGGCCTCGGGCCAAGCCGTCCCCTCGACGTGGCCCGCCAAGGTCGCAGAACTTCGCCGCATCGCTCAAGGCCGCGAGTCCGTGACCCTCGCGCACTATCTCGAAGAGAGCGGCTCGGATCTCGACGAGGTCTACAGCAACGGCCGATCGTGGTCGGACCGCATTCCAACTATCGGTCGATTATTCCCTCTCGTCACCCCGGCGAACCCCCTGCCGCATTCCGTTGGCGGGGGCAAGCGCCGGGGCCTAGCGCGAAGACTCCGTCCGAGATCCGCGACGACTCCGTTCGCGTACCTCCGACGCGCCTGCGTCCGCCTCCTCCACCTGGACGTCCTGGAGCGACTCGTCGGCGTTCATGCCTTGTCCGCCAGGTACTTCACTACCGCGGCCCAATCCGGGAACTGGGGCGTGCCAAAGTGAATGTGCTCTCCCTTGAACTGTTCGACGCCTCTGGTCCTGCGGTCGTCGATGAGGAAATCACCCGCATTCAGGTTCTTGTGGTGCGAGAGGATCAGGCGCTTGTGGCCAACCTCCGGGAGATGCTTCTTCACCCAGGCCACCTTGTCGGAAGCAGCGGTGGGGTTGTTCCACGGGGCTGTCGACAGAATGTAGATGTCGAACTTCCCCGCGAGGTCGTGGAACGCCTCGATGGCCCCGGGCATGGGCTCCATCAGCGCAAATACCCCGGGGATGTCGTCGCGGTCCCTTCCTTCGAACTCCTTCAAGACCTCGGGCGACAGCTTCTCAACCCCAGAACCGAAGTGGACCAGCACGTTATCCATGTCCACATAGAGAACCTTCTTCTCTTCCCCCATCGCTTGCCTCCTATGGCCAGACAATACGCCACGGTGATCCCGTTTCGGGTCACATCGCAGGACGCGGATTGCGCAATAGATGCGGACCGGATTGGGACCTCGGCCGACTCACCGCGCGGTTACATTGCTCCCATGATGAATCAGCTCTGGCTCCGAACCTTCATAGGCGACCCTGGCACCGGAATGATCGTGCGCCGTTTCCCGCAGCACCCGCTTCCCGAGAATCTCCGCGTGTCGCAACTCCGGTCCTATCTCGAGCAGCGCTTCGGGCCGCCCATCGCCGAGCACGTCGCGGGCCAGTCCTACATGGAGTTCGTCAATCCCGACCCGTC
>JAQBHL010000360.1:0-4648 GCA_032127745.1 Acidobacteriota bacterium | reverse complement strand
CCCGATGCCTGACACGTGGAAGAACTATCGTAAGCGTCCCGTTGTGATCCAAGCACGTCCGGCCCATGCCAACGGCGAGGATATTGTGACCCTGGAGGGAACCATGCACGCCAACCCGGGGGACATGGTGATTCGTGGCGTGCAGGGGGAATTGTACCCGTGCAAGCCGGGCATCTTCGTTGCCACGTATGAGGAGGACGACCCCGATGCCTGACACCCAGGACACGCCCGACGGCCAGACGCACGATGAGAGCGAGCCGCTCGACCTCGAAGCGATCAAGGAGCGGTGCGAGAAGGCCACACCGGGACGATGGGTAGCTCGCAGATTCGGAGGGTTCGCGCCAGCGGGGACAGCGTACTGGTACATCTACCAGCCAGGGCGGGAAGGCGAGCCACTAGACAGAGACGACGCGCAATTCATCTCCCACGCCCGCACCGACCTCCCGGCCTGCGTCGCGGAGCTGGAGAGAGTGTACCGGGAGCGCGCGGAACTCCGCGCCCGCGTGAAGGAGCTGGAGGCGAAGGCGGCCATCGAACTGCGATGCAAGACGATCATCATCGATGCCGTCAAGGGCGGGAGGATCGACTGATGTGTGAATGCCTGAAACGACCCGATGGAACGTGGCACGTTGATGAATGCTGCGCGTGGGTCATGGACGACTACCATAATGGGGTGGCTGGTAACGAGGAGATCAAGATACTACGCGCCCGCGTGAAGGAGCTGGAGGATAAGCACGCTCTAATCTGTACTGGTTACTGCGAACTCCAGGACGATGGTTACTGCGAACTCCAGGACGAGGTGATTGTTCGTACAGATGAGCGTGACGCATTGGCGCTGCGCGTGAAGGAGCTGGAGCAGATCGAAGAACTCTACCAAGAGCAGACCGCAGACGCCCGGCGCATGTCAACCAAGCTGGACCGGATATCGGAGGTGATGGATGAGTGACGCCAGCAGACACTTCAACTGGTCCGAGTTCGCCTGCAAGTGCGCGCGCCTGGAGTGTGAGGGCAAGATCCTCCACCCGGCCTGGCTCCTGCTGGTCGGACTCGAAGAGTTGCATGAGCGTCTTGCTCGTGTCCTCGCCCGCGAGATCCGCATCCTGGTCAACTCCGGCAACCGATGCCGGGCGCATGATCTCGCAGAGCGCCGCCAGTATGCTCAGGAGCACGGACTGCCACCGCCCACAGGTACGGGCGAGCACGCAAACTTCTGGGCCGCGGATGTGGCGGTACAGGCGCGCGACACGGTATCCCTCGAATGGGAAGCTGTCCCTCCTGCAACCGTGGCCGCGGCATCCGAGGATTGCCCGGTGTGGCGTGATGGCAAGGGCGGCATCGGCACGTACTCAAATCGCAACCATCTGGACGTGCGCCCCGGGACGGGCGCGAGATGGAGGGGGTGAGAGGATGCCACACAAGATCAGCCTGGAAGCGTGTGTTACTACCACCTTCGCTTACACGAAGGAGCACATGCACCCAGACAGAGTTGGACCCGAGACAAACGAACTCCTCGCCGAACTCGCCACCCTGCGGCGCAAGGCGGCGGCGCTGGATTGGCTGGAAGCGCATACGGTGTGGAGCATGTTGTGGAACAAACGAAGCCCACTTGAGCCTGGCCTGTCATTGTACGACAAAGGCAGCCTGCTATCCGCGGCCGAGGGGGCGAAGGAGGCGGGCCATGGATGAGATCACGAGCGCCCACGTAGAGTGCGGCCGCAAGTGGAAGGCCGGAGATCCGCCGCCAGAGGGAAGCATGGACTGGCACCAGTGGGCCGGTGTGCAGGAGCGTGCTGGGATTAGGCAATCGCAATGCCGGAAGTGTGGTCTATGGTGCTACCCGCAGGAACTAACCAATTGCGGGTGCATGCACTGCAAGAAGGGGGGGAGTGACATGGAAGAGATCACGATGGAGCGGGTAGTCGCATTCGGGGAATGGGTCAAGCGTATCACTGTACGGCAGGACTATCGGGAGACCGCTGCCGCCCTCATCGCCGCCTGGGAGCGTGAGCAGGAGAGGATTGCACACCCCCTGGTTGAGATGAAGGACGGGGCGCTTTGCTGCTGCAATTGCGGCCGCAGGATCGAGGAGGCGAAGGGTGAAGAAGATTCCGAGTCTGTTCAAGCGTGATTATCAGGGGACTCGGTTGGTCTATGACGAGGTAGTTCCTGGGTGCGAGTGGGTACTCGCGGGCGAGGGTCGTCCAACTGAGAAGATCGACGGCACGGCATGTGCCATCCTCGATGGTGCGCTCTTTGTGCGCTACGATCGCAAGCGGGGCAAGGCAGCCCCACCAGGGTGGCTGGCCTGCGAGGATGCCCCCGACCCCGAGAGCGGTCACTGGCCGGGGTGGGTTCCTGTCGGAGACGGTCCCGAGCACAAGCACGCCCGGGAAGCGTTCGAGCTGTGGAAGCTGGTGGACAACACTCTCACGGATGGGACCTATGAGCTTGTCGGACCGAAGGTTCAAAGCAATCCCTACGGTCTATCGCGGCACGAACTCTTTCCGCACGGAACCATGACTGTCGATGAATGTGAGCGCACATTCACAGGCATCGCCACGTTACTGCGGGATGGAATCGCCATCGAAGGCATCGTCTGGCACCACCCGGACGGTCGAATGTGCAAGATCAAGCGGAAGGACTTCGGGCTGCCGTGGCCCGTGGTAAGGACCGAGGAGGTGCCCGATGCCCATCAAGATTGACGCGCCGAGAGCGTGGGGGTGGGTAGCACAAGGGCAGTTGCTCCCTGAGGCCGTGCCTGGTAAGGATTCCGACTATGATGTGCGCGTCCGCATCGTCCGCGAGACCGACTACCGCAAGCTCATGGCCGTAGCGCGGGCTGCTATGGATACCCGTGATGCAAAATCGGTGGACGCTTGGGAGCGACTCGACGCCGCCCTGGACAAGCTGAAGGGGAAGGGATAAAGCATGTGGATCATCCGCCTGCTGTCCCGCTGGGATCGACAACTCCGCTGCTGGTCGTCACGCGGTGGAGGTGGGGCGTGAGGTGGAAGACGCTGGCCGCTGAGTTGCACAACCCGAAGTGGACGAACTGGTGTAGCCACATCGCATGGGGCGCCGTATTCGTGCTAGGTGCCGTGGTCGCGCGTGTCGATCATGGCTGGGCGCTGAGCATCAGCATCGCGGCGGGTCTCGTGTGGGAGCTGGGATGGTGGGCACTGTCCCCACGTCGTGAGTCGGACAGGCCCAGCGTCCTGGACTGGCTAGCCTGGATCCTGGGCGCCTGCCTCGGGTGGGCATGGGTGCTGCTGATGGTGGCGGCGAGGAGGGCAACGTGATGACCTACGAGATCGTGATGGATGACGGGTCGACCATCCGGGTGACGTGTGCCCGAGTGGACATCGACATGGACTGCGGGCTGATCGCCTCGATGCGGGTCTGGCCGCCCGATGGTGGGGACCCCTACCCGATGCGGCTGCCCGTGCAGGGCAGGATAGCGATCATCAGGGCGACGGCCAGGGCGGATGAGCCAAACCGTCTGACGTGCCCGTAGCGGGGCGAACGCGAGAGCATGTGACGCATGAGGCACATGAGGTGCATTCGAGGGCGTGGCGGGGCTGTGGTGAGGTTGAGGGGGGATGATGCTCGGCAGGCTGGTTGACGAAACATGGCAGCGCGAACGCAACTGCAAGGTATGCGGGAAGGCGTTCAGGGCCAAGAGCAAGCCTGGCCCGAGAAGAACGTTTGAGTATTGCTCTAGGTCGTGTAGTGATGCAGGGAAGATAAAACACGAGCGTCACTTAGAACGAACGTGTGCCACTTGCGGTGCGATATTCACCGATAAACACGCAGGCAGGACAGAGAAGTTCTGCTCTCGTAAGTGCTTTTGTGAGCGCAAACAAGCCGAGTATGTCAAGTGTGTGTGGTGCGGCAATGAGTTTGTGAACCGGAGACTCGACAGGAATCCAGGTCGGGAGTTCTGCTCGCGGGAGTGCGCATTTGAGGAGAAGAAGGTGCTGGGGAGTCCAGCATTCAGGAACAATCCGCAATACAAGATGGGTTCTGCGCTATTGTCCGTAAATGCATGGGTGTCACGTCATACGCGCTATGCCAGCGAGTGTGTCATGTGCGGTAAGGTGTTCGCCCACAAGCACAAGAACCGTGGGCAGAACGTATGTTCCAGTAAGTGCAAGTATCAGTATATGCTGGCATGGAACAGATCCCAGAGAGTGCTCACGAGTGGCGTTGTCGAGATAGATTGTGGTGTTTGTGGCAAGAGATTTCTGGATACGAAACGCAACGTCAGGTACTGCGGCGTGGCGTGTAGGAAAATCATGGAGAAGCGCAACCACAAAGAAATGAATCACATGCATGCCAGGCGCCTTAGGGCAGCACGCAGACATGGCGAACGATTCGGCAAGTCGGAGGTCTACATGCGTGATGGCTACCGATGCGGGATCTGCGGCAGGAAGGTGCGGATGAACGTGAAGTGGGACCATCCGCTTGCCCCGACACTGGATCACATCATCCCGATCTGTGACGGCGGAGAGCACACCCGCAGGAACGTCAGGACGGCGCATTTCATATGCAACAGCAAGAGAGGGGCGGGACGGCATGTTGTAGACCAGTTGTTACTTATCGGGTGACGTATACGGGGGTCAACTCATGCCGTTCTGTCTACATAGAC
>JAQBHL010000359.1:0-2594 GCA_032127745.1 Acidobacteriota bacterium | reverse complement strand
CCGAAACTCCTGGGCGGGCTTTGAGAACGAAGACGTTGTGACCACGATTCCGGCTGTTGCGCGCTGAGCCTCCACAACTCCGTAGAGCTGTCGAACGATTTCGACTCCGACGTGATTGTGCTGCGCAAAACGCTTGCATTCAACCAAGTAGAGGAAGTCGCCGACGTCCGTTGGCGACGCGAGAAGGATGTCGCGGCCACCATCCCTGGACGCTGGGGTGAGGGTGACGCGATACCTTTGCCGCGTCAGAATCTCTGCGACCAGCTGTTCGAACTTGCGCGGCTCGAGTGAATACACGCTCTCCGGTCGTCGATCCAATTCCGCGAGCAATTCATCCCAGTCACCTCCTGGCCTTGCGAGAGTTTCCGGAGCGTCATAGAGAAAGTCGCTATTCGCTGGTACCGCCATAGCCCAAAGGTGCCGAAAGTTGTTGACCAGATGATCGATCGTCCCGGCGTCCTGGACTTGGCGGTTTAGCTGCCGACTCGACTGATTGCCGCCGCCCACCCAGGCTACTTCTCTATCGATTACGACGAACTCCAACGGGTGACCTTCTGACCGGTGCTCGGTCGCGCGCACGGCCCACCCAGTCCCGCGGAACCCACGCGCTAGAGTGCGCAGATCCACCGACATCTCGCCGCGGTGAGAGACCACGATCCGTCGAAGCAACCGGCGATCCGTCAAAGCCTCAATGTCGCGCCAAGCCTCGATGTCGTCGCGCGACGCACCTGTGTCCGAGTACAGGTGAATTTCGACCCTGCTGCTTGCTCCGAGGACGGCGGGGGCTAGCTCCAGCACGAGATCCCACTGCCTGGATAACACAATAACCTGCGAAGGCCACGGTCCGTCAGCGCGGACTTCGTTAGGTTCATTGCGTTGTTATGCGGCCCGCTCGCAGAGTGGGACCACATGTCAAGACCAAAATGACAGCCGTCAGCGCAGAGATGGATGCCTTCAGCCATGGCGCCAGCTCCGGTGCAATGCCCCCGTAGAACAGCATCGCCCCATTGCTAGAGCCGTGGAGAAGTGCCGCCAGCAGAACACTGCCACCAGAGTTCTGGGAGAGCCATGTGAAAAGGAACGCCTCGGAGACAACGAAGACTGAAAAGGCGACGAGCGGTTCGCCACTCAGGTATTGACGAGGCAGGACGATGAGCGGCCAGTGCCACACAGCGTGGATGACCCCAACGAGGATGCTAGCGGCTACTGCTCCACGAGTCGCAAGGAGACGAGGAAGCAAGAAGCCGCGCCAGCCCACTTCCTCGCCGGCGGCAAAGAGAAACACCACCCAGAGGCCGGGCAGAACAGGCCACACCGGTGGAACCCGAGCTAGAGCGAACGAGCCATGGGCGGCCGCAAGCCCGACGGCACAGATGTTCTGGAGCACTGGTATTCCGATGGCGGCCAGATACCAAGCTGGGTGAACCCGCCACGCAAACAGTCGACGCATGAGATCGCGCGCGGCCGGCTCGCCCTGCCCGAAGCCCACTACTATGAGGGCGGCGGTCGCCGGTGCGAAGGCGCCCAGGATGGGCACCCAGAAGCGGAAGCTAGGCAGAGTGCCGAGCGCGATGCAGCCCCAGAACCCTACGAAGACAAGAACGAGATACATCGTCAGCGGGCGGGACGTAGCAACGTTCTTCATGGGATCCTCCTTGACCCTCTCCGGTCCGCATAACACTGGGGATCAGCTGCGAGGCTGCGATCTGGACGGGCCTCGTCAGCTGCATCCCTTTGTTCTGCGGCCTGCCCGCTCTGCGTGGCCCCTCAATAGGTGATCGGCTCGAGGCCCCGCTTCACGCGGCCCTCGTTGTAGAGCGTGTGCCGATGCTGGTTCGCGGCGGCCTCTTCCGTGTCGACCGCAGCCCAGATGGCATCCGGCGACTCGCGCACGGTGAACCCCGCCGCAACGAGCCGCTCACGAGTATCGTCGAACGAATCATCGTCAGCTGAGATGGCGAGGTAGTCTCCGACGCTCTTCGCGACAATACTGTATTGGCCTTCGCTATCGAGCCGGACGATCGGAGCTTCAAGGAGCGGCTTGTTCTCGGGACCGCGCCACAGACCCACAAAGCCCTCCGAGTCGCGGGCGAACCAAGCGATCAGCCGGTTCGTGGCCGCCATGGCGTCCACGTTTGCCATGATGTCCGGATTCGCACGGTCCTGCTCGTTCAGATAGCTCACGTCCGAAGGCTCGGCCCAGTTGGGATCGTCGACGAGTTCAAGCTCAAGGCCATCAGCGATGTCGCTGAGCGCGTCACGCGCGTTCCGAAGACGATCGATGTCGGGAGTCATGGGGCACTCCTATTGGCCGACGCGGGTGAAGCCATACTGCCGTGCCGCCTCTGCGCTCCGCTACCATCCCGTGGGGTCCGCAGAACACCGGGGATAAGCTGCGAAGCTCCATCGCTTGCGCCGGCTTCGTCTGCTTCATCCCCTTGTTCGGTGGCCTCGTCGCTCTGCCTAGCGTCGTTGACCAGCTCAGGCAACGTACGTCACCGACTCGCTACCGGAGGATGGTAGCGCCATACCCACACCCTCCGTGGGCGGTGACGGCCTGGTCCTGACCCGAGCGACGAGCAGTTGCCTCGCTG
>JAQBHL010000358.1:0-3004 GCA_032127745.1 Acidobacteriota bacterium | reverse complement strand
TCCAGCCGGATGGGTTTGATTTCTACGACGCTTCAAGAATCGGAGAAAGCGGCAGTCCCGACTTGAGGCAGCTGGTTACCACCCAATACCGCTCCAGAGCCTGGCTCGAGCGGTTCACGCGCCGGCTACCGGTCCACACCGCCTGAAACCCACCGGCTGGTCCATGAGGTCCTGGGCCACGGCAGCCAGGAGGGCCTGATTAAGGCGTTGGTCCCTGCGGGGTCTTGACGTCTGGCGGGCACGCCTTCGCGGCGTCGGGCGGCAGCCCGACCCCACCCGCCAGTTGACCTCCTCGTTTTGAGAATTCTTTCAGTGCCGCGCAGGCAAACGGCCAGAGGTGTCGTGCCTTCGAATCGGCAAATACCTGGGCGATGATCGCTGTGCCGCCCCGGTCCCCGTCGTACTCCTTGTTGGTCAACGGCAGGCCGATCAGGCACTGCCATGCCAATCGAGGGTCCTGAGCCAGGTTCGACGATACGCACTGTTCAAGCAGTTTGCCCAGATCATTCCCGTCGACATATCCCAAGAAACTGCGGGCTTCATTCCGCGCGGGCGCGTCCCCATTTGTGAACGCCTCGAACAAAGCGGCAGCCTCACCTCGCATGCCCAGCTCGTACAGGGAATCCAGGGCCTGTGCCCGGGCAGCCTGCGCAGTCGCGGCGTCACCCTCTGAACCGCTCGGCGCGTTTATGAGCCTACGAAGATATGGACGACCTTGCTCGATCCGAATAAACCCAATCGCCTGTACACAGACCGGCAGCGCCTCCTGGTCGGCGGCCGTCATCGCGGCAACGGCTTTGAGGTACCTTGCCGTCTGCTCACCAAGGTCATGTAAGCCTGACTGTACCAAGGCAGAGCACGCAGCGGCCCGCTGCCGGTCGGGGCGCGAGCCGCTTTCGGCGACGTCCACCAGGTAAGCCACCAGGACACCGATTGGAGTCTGGACAGACTTCGGTACCTGCTCGCCGAACAGAGCCGCCTCACGCACCAGGTCCTCGAGCAGGAATCCAGATGCGTCGATGACTGCGCCCTCACATCTCAGGCTGATAGACAAGTCCCCGCCTTTTCGCTGACAGTCGGTTGGAGCCGTGGAAATGGCGCGCGCCAGAACGTCGCCCGCGTAGGGAGAGCGGGTGAGATATAGGCTCGTGGCCGCGCTAGAGCGCAAGCGCTTCAGCTCTCCCACCTCGCTGCTGCCCCGCAGGACCTGAGCGAGGAAGTCGACGGCGCGCGTGGCCAGGTCAGGTCTATTGGTCGCGTTCGCGAGAACCATACCTCCCAGGGCCTCAATGGCGGCCGCCGAGGCATGGAAGGAAGGGGCGGCCTGCTCCAGCAGTGAAACGGAGGACGCGAGCGCAGACGGATCCCGTGATGCGGTTAGACGTCTGATCGCCTCTTGATCCGCATGGCTTCCTGCCCGCTCTTCGAGTTCAGCATTCTGTCGATGTGCCCGGTCAGGAAGAAGGTCGGGCAGGACCTCGATCACATCGATTTCGGCGCGATCGAGCGAGGTCAGAGACCACTGCCCTTCCGAAGTACTGCTTTGGGGCAGGATGGAGTCCACCAGGGCAATCTGTTCGGACTCTCGCGGGTAAGCCAGGATCGTGCCGACGCGTGCATGATACGCGGTGAGAACCTCTTGGGTGGCCGCGTTGAAGTCGGCTGCGAGTTCGGGTTCCAGCCGGGCCAAGCCAAGAGGAGGTCTCAGTTCGAGGAACCGGGTCAGAGCCTGACGGCACCGGGCATCCATGGCCGCCTGGGCCATCTCGGCGATTCCCTCCCTCACCTTGGAGCGCGTCGCGGCCCTCTCGAACTCGCTCGACCGGGTCTGAAGGAGGTCACGCAGAGCGTCCGCGTAGGCCAGCCCCTTCGCGTCCATGGCCGCGGTTTTTCGACAAGTCGCGGTCATGATGGTCCCTAGTTTCGGGTCACGGAGGAAGACCAGCACGGTTTCGTGTCCTACGCTGTTCCTTGCCAAGAGCCCGTGAACGAGAGGGAGTACGGCGAGCGAGAGCACACAGAACAGCAGGGTGATCGGTGTAACCAGATAGTGGGTGGGCGAAGAGAGTGGGAGCCAGTCATGCTCGGCGATGCCCGGCCTGCGCCACACCTCCCAGACACGGCGAGGCCGCGGGCTGCGCCACCCCGCGTGACGGTCAAGGTAGATCTTCCAAACCGGCATCAGAACGATGAGACACACAAGGCCGACCACGCTGAGAACCAGCCAGCCGAACACATGGCCGGCGGCCTCCCGCGACTCGGGAAGCACCCGGAACGCGATCCCCGCCGGTTCCTGCCAGTCCGTCCTTCGGGTCTGGGACGCCTTATCGAGGTGGTACTCGGCCCAGTTCGGAAGAGGGTAGAAGCTGAGCTCGTAGCTCGACCGTTCCATCTCGCGGAGTCGCTCGCGCGGTGTTGGAAAGTCCCGAGCGTAAGCCCTGCGTAGAGCAGACTCCGCAAGGCCCTCTTTGCCCTCTGTACCGTGGATGCCGCGGTCCGCGAACTCTATTTGAGCCGAGAGGATGGAGAAGCTCAGCAGCAACGTGGCGAACCGGGCGAGGTGATAGAAGAGGGGAGACGCGAGTAGAGCCTTCGCTCCGTCACGCTCGCGAGAAGCCCACGTTGAGACCAGGATCAAGAACCCTGCGATCAAAGTACCGGAGCGCCAAGAACTCCCCACTGACGAGGCCAATGCATCGATGATGACCCCTGCGCCGGACTCGATCAAGGACGTCGGAGTGAGCGACAGGCGAGGGAGTCCTGCCTGCCGGTACATGGCGAAATCGGAAAGGAATCCGGCGAAGAGCAGAAAGGCCGCAACCCCTGCCGCACTTCCGAATAGCCCGAAGAAACGCCCGAACTGCTTGGACGCGCCAGACAATACACTCCCCGTTTCGCTCACCGGGCCACCGCTTCCCGCGGCAAGAGGTCACACCGCTTTTCCCCGGACACCGTCGATCCTGCTCGCGACCGGTGCGTAACCCTCCGCCCCAGCGTCTCTGTG
>JAQBHL010000357.1:0-9845 GCA_032127745.1 Acidobacteriota bacterium | reverse complement strand
GGACGGACAGGTTCAGGCCCAACGCGTGGCCCAGGCGGTGAATGAGGGCGCGAGCGCCATCCTCATCTCCTGCTCCGACGCCGGCAAGGTTCAAGGCGCGATCAACGACGCGGTCTCACGCGGAGTTCCCGTGATGACGTTCGACAGCGACGCGCCGAACTCGAAGCGTTTTGCCTTCTATGGCGTGGACGACGTCGAGACCGGAGTGGCGGTGATGGCAGAACTCGCGAAGCAGATGAACGGCAAGGGCCACATCGCCATCCTGGCCGGGAACCAGAATGCTCCGAACCTGCGTCAGCGCGTGGATGGGGTCAGGCAGGAGGCGACCAAGTACCCCGGCATCAGGATCGTCGACACCTTCTACCATTCGGAAACTCCTCAGGATTCCGCGGCCGAAGTGATCCGCGCTCAAAACGCCTATCCGGAGATCCAGGGGTGGGCCATGATCGGCGCCTGGCCCCTCTTCACCCCGACCCTGCTCACCGACCTCGATCCCGGGAAAGTGAAGATCGTGGCGGTTGACGCGCTGCCCGCCGAGCTCGTCTACGTTGAGAAGGGACTCGCTCCCGTTCTCCTGGCCCAATCGACCTACCTTTGGGGCTACGTTTCGGTGGGGATGATCGTGGACAAGGTGTATTTGAAGAAGGATGTTCCCGTGCTCAACAAGATGGAACTGGTGCGGGTTTCGATGGACAACCTCGGGACCTGGGCCCGGCAGTTGAAGGACTGGGGATTCACCGACGTCTCCGAGACGTATCTGAAACTGGCGAAGTAGCGGCCCCTTGGTCAGGGGCCCGCGAGGGACAGCCGGAACGCGACCATCTCTTCGCCGTTGCGAACCAGCAGGCGGTCACCGGCGAGCACGGGGTGGTTCCAGGACTTGCCCTCGATGGCCTTGAACTGCGCCATCTCCCTGAACTCGCCGGGGGTCGCCTCGACCAGGGCCAGCTCGCCTCGTTCCGACAAAACCAGCAGAGCGTCCTGGTCCGGCAGCAGGATGAGCTGGCCGCTGCCGTAGCGTCCGCCTTTCCATTTGCGCTTCCCGTCCTCCAGGTCGATGCAGGCGAGGATGCTGCCGTCGAAACCAAAGGCATGGCCCTTGTGAACCACGAAATCGTTGAAATACGGCTTCAATCCGCGCGACGTCCAGCGCTCTTGAACCGACCATCCGGCGGGATCGTGCGCGACCGCGAGACGGCGAATGCCGGTTCCACCCATGGCATCGCCGGGGGCGATCAGGATGTCGCCGTTCTCGGCCAGAGCCGGCTGCACGATGCTGACCCCCGGTTGCCACGAGTCCTCCCAGAGCAGGGCGCCGTCTGTCGGCGCGAAGCTGGTCGTTCGAGAGCCCCGAGCCAACAGGATCTGAGCCACACCGTCAATCGTCGCCAGATGAGGCGAGCTGTAGCCTCCGCCGTTCTTCGGGCCGAACCAGCGCGGATGGCCGGTGGCGACTTCGTACCCAGCAAGCCGGCCCGATGCGGCAACGACGACGAGATCACCGATGACCAGGGGCGAGCCGGCGAAACCCCAGCCCGGGTTCTCAGCACCGGTGTCGGTCGCCACGTTGCGCGACCAGATGACGGCGCCGCTGGCCGCGTCGAGCGCGTTCACGATTCCGGTGGCGCCGAGGGTGTAGACGCGGCCGTTGCTGAAGAAGGGCGTGGCGCGCGGGCCCGCACCGCCATTCGACTCCCAGAACCTGGCCGCGTCGCGGTGTTTCCACACCGGCTCTCCCGTGGTCAGTCTGTAGCAGGAGACGACCTCATCATCTCCGCGCTGCTCCTGGGTATAGATGAGGTCTCCGTGGACCGCGAACGACGACCAGCCAGGCCCGATGGCGCGACGCCATAGCTCGACCGGTGGGGACGCCGCCCAGTCGGTCTTGATCTGCACTCCGCGAACAACACCGTCGCGGTTAGGTCCACGGAAGCCGGGCCACTCGGCCCCGGTTTCGGTCGACACCTGCCCGATGGGTGGGGCGGTTGCGTCGTTGCCTGCCGGGGCGCCGAGTTGTCCCGCAGGGAGAGTTGCCGTGGAGGGTGCCGACGAGCTTGCCGCCTTCGTCTGGGCGGCCGGGGCCGCGGGTCCTGGCTCGACCGGCTTCGCGCTGGTTGGAGCCTTTGGAAGTTCCGGCCGCTTGTCTTCGGTCTGGGCCAGAAGCCGTTCCTCGGGAGTCTCCGTCCATCGCCAATGAAGGTCTGAACCGCCGCCGCCGCTGATCCCGCCGGTGCGCACGAGCGCGAACATTCCGCACGACAGCAGGATGGCGGCGACCATCGACGCGCGCCGGGGCCCGCCGGTGAGTGGTTGGCTGAAAACTGCCCAGGCGACCAGAACGAGGCTCAGGACCTGGATGGCGAAGACGGGCAGCATCATTCCCATCATCCCGTTCGAAATGGACGGGTCAACGAGGCGTGAGGTCGCGAACACCCCGCCGATGATCACGCCGATGGCACCCAGACGTTCGGACCAGGGGGCCCGGCTGAAGAAGACCCACCACAACGCGATAGCCAGCCCACCCAGGACTCCGCCCATTACCCCGTAAGCCTCGGCCTCAGGGTCGATGAGAGGGACCACAAACCTGACCAGGATCAGCAGCACCCCGAGGACCACGCCGGGCCACAGTCGCAGCTTCGGAAGTTCCGGCAAGTCGCGCCGACGCGCAGACGGGATGGCCATTAGCGGTTATCTACGAACCTGAACCGGCGTTTGTTCCCTGGCCTCTTTTTCTCCTGACCTGGTTACGACGCGTCGCCGTCCGCGATGATCCCGCGCTTGGCCGGGGGGGCCGGGGCGATCCCCGGCTCGGGCTTGGCCCCCTTGACCGAAAGCTCGTTGAACACCTTCTTCACCGGAAAGACACCGCGGGCCTTGAGTCCGGCCAGATTCTTGTCCCCTTCGCTGTCCACCGTCCCGACCAGGATGACTTCTCCGTGGGTCACCAGGATGTGGATCCCGTAGTCGCCCGCCGGGTTGAAGCCCGGGAAGTAAGGGTTCCCGATTCCCAGCGGCCCGAAGACCGAGCGCCGGCCTCGGGGGCCATAACCGACGCGGTTGGCAAGGGCCATGTCGGTCGAGGTTCCGTAGCGCGAGAGGAAGGTGTCCCGGTAGATGGTTAGATAGACCTTGGCCCGGATCTCGTCGTCCTGCACGCCCCAGTCCAGGTCCTCGATCTTGTTCAGGACCTCTTTCACCCCCGGCACCTTCAGGACCGCGTTCTCCGCCTCTCCCTTGAGGGAATCGCGGAACACGAACCCGCCGAGTTCCACCCTGCCGTGGTCGCTGACCTGATAGGTGAGCAGGTCGAAGACGCCGTAATAGGGAAGCCGTTCCAGCTTCTCCCGGATCGCCTTCGCCAGTTCGGGCTCGGTTGACGCCTCGCCGCGAGGCGCGGCGTTCGCTCCGAGGGCGGTGAACGCGGCAATTGACAGAAATGCGACTGACTTGAAGATCTTCATTCGACTCCTCCTGATGACGGGTTGATCCAACGTCGATCAGGAGGAGCAAGTCGCATGCCATTGGATTGAGAGGATCTTAAGGAAGTCTCAAGCGGCCCCGGCCGGCCCGATGGGTCGAGGCCACGCTCAAGGTGGTCAAGCAGCGGCTTCCGGGCTTGGTCGCGTGAGGGTCTCGTGGCATGCTCTCGCCTCCCGTATGACCGGGAGCACCGATGAATCGAATTCGTTTGTACTCATCGGTCGCGCTGATCGTCGCCCGCGATCTGAAGGTGCGAGAAGCGAAGCCATAGCGCGATTCGACTCGAGCGCGACCACTCACGGTCTGTTCTGGTGGTCAGGGCCGCGGTCGGCGCGACCGAGGGCCGTTCATCGGTTTGAACCCCGTCACTGGGTGCCACGGGAACCTTCCGGACCCCGCCTTCGTCTATCTCTCCAAGCGCCATTCCGCCACCACGGCTCCGGCCCCCGAATGGCCCTATTGACGAGGGACCGCCATGATCGAAACCTTTATTCAGGACGTCCGCATCGGCCTTCGGGTCCTCGGCAAGGACAAGAGCTTTGCCGCGCTCTCCGTCTTTGTCCTCTCCCTCGGGATCTGCGCCGTCACCACCATGTTCACTTTGGTGAACGCGACCATGATCCGCGGTTTTTCGTTCCCCAACTCCGACCGCATGACCGATGTCACCTTCATCGACCCCACCACGGTCTCGCCGTTCGGCGCGAACAATCAGGTCTTCGCCATGGACTATGTGGAGTTCAGGAAGGAGCAGAAGTCCTTCGAGATGATGGCGGCCTACCTGAACGGATCGACGGTCAACCTGACCGTGGACGGCGAGCCTCGACGGTACACCGGGGCCTACATGACCGAGGATTTCCTTCGCATTCTCGGGGTCCAGCCCATCATGGGCCGGGACATCACCGCCGAGGACAACCAGCCCGGAGCCCCGAAGGTCCTGATCCTCAGCTACGGCCTGTGGCAGAGGGATTTCGGCGGTTCGACCAACATCGTGGGCAAGGACGTGGTCCTCAACGGAAAGCCCGCCACCATCGTCGGCGTGATGCCGCAGGGCTTCAGTTTTCCGGTCAACGAGGAGATGTGGATTCCGCTCCACAGCGAGTTTCCGGTTCGGGCGAGAAACGATCCTCAGGGCAACAGCCCTGCGGTTCTCGGCCTGATCAAAAAGGATGTCTCCCTGGCCCAGGCCCAGGCCGAGTTCGCCGGGTTCGCCCGCCGCTTCGCCGCTGCCTATCCGGATACCAACAAGCAGTATGTGGACGCGAGGATTCAGCCTCTGCTCAAGACCTTCATACCTCTCCCCGTGCGCGGCATGCTCCTGACCATGCTCGCTTTCGGGGTAGGTGTCCTGCTCATCGCCTGCGTCAACGTGATGAACATGCAGTTCGCCCGGGCCACCACAAGGCTCAAGGAACTGGCCATCCGCTCGTCGATGGGAGCGACCCGCATCCGGCTCGTCCGGCAGATGCTGACCGAGAGCCTCCTGCTGGCGAGTCTCGGCGCGGCCCTCGGCATCGGTCTTGGGTACTTCTGCGTGGACTGGCTGGCCACCGCCTTCGGCAGCCAGACCAACGGACCGCCCCGCTGGATGGTCTTCGAGATCGACCGGCTGGCCCTTCTCATCACCGTGGTCTCGACCTTCGTGGCCGCCCTGGCCTCGGGGCTTCTCCCCGCCCTGATGTCTTCACGGACCAACACCGCGGCGACCCTGAATGACAGCGGCCGCGGCAACAGTTCACGGCACGTGGGCCTGCTGACCCGCGGCCTGGTGGTCTTCCAGATCGCCACCACCTGCATTCTGCTCATCGGATCGATTCTGCAGGTTCGTTCCATCGTCAATCAGCAGACCATCGACTTCGGCTACGACACCGAAGGAATCATGTCCGCGCGCATGGGCCTGATGGAGGGCGCCTACCCGACGCCGGCCGCGCGAAAGATGTTCTACGACCGATTGCTCCTCTCCCTGAGCGGTTCGCCGCAGTTCGAGAGCGTGGCCCTGACCAGTCGGTTCCAGATGCTGTTCGCGGGCAACGGGCCCATCGAGATCGAGGGCAAGACCTACGCCAACAAGTCCGATCATCCGAACGTCAACTTCGAGCAGATCTCGACCGGCTTCTTCGACGTGATGGGCCAGAAGGTCCTGGAAGGCCGCGCCTTCGACGACCAGGATTTCGATTCGAAGCAGCCGGTGACCATCGTGAACGAGGCTTTCGCCCGAAAGCATTTTGGAACCGAGAGCGCGGTCGGCCGGCGGATCCGCACCGGCGACGGAAGCACGCCCCAGTTCGGCCCCTGGCGGACCATCGTGGGCGTGGTCACCACGGTCCGGATGTCGGTGCCTTTCAACAACCAGAACGTCGAGGAGACCGGCTTCTACGTCCCCTTCTACTCGGTGCCCTTCGGGCCCATGGCCGAGGAGCCCTTCGCCAATCAATTCGCGACCGTCATCGTGAAGCCGCGGGGCAATCAGAGCGCCGACTCCGTGCTGCCGGCCCTTCGCGCCGAAGTGAGAAAGGTCGACCCGAATCTTCCCCTGTACTTCGCGGCCACCCCGAAATTCCATCTTGACGGAGCGGTGGCGGTGAATCGCATCGTGGCCACGCTCTTCTCCGCTCTCGGATTTGTGGCCATCGTCCTGGCCGCGGTCGGCATCTACGGGGTCATGTCCTTCTCGGTCAGCCAGCGTACGGTGGAGTTTGGCGTGCGCATGGCCCTGGGCGCCGAGCGCGCGCGCATCATGTCCATGGTTCTCAAGCAGGGGGCCAGACAGATAGCGGTCGGTCTGTCCCTGGGCCTGGTCATGGCCCTGGGGATAGCGACGCTGGGCAAGGATGGGATTGCCAGCATGCTGTTCGACGTGAACCCGCTCGACCCCTTTACCTACGTCGCGGTGTTCTCCCTGGTGACCCTGCTCTCGCTGTTCTCGGTGTTTGTTCCCGCCCAACGGGCGACCAGAGTCCGCCCGATGGAGGCGCTCCGGGCCGAGTAATGAACGCCGGTCCGCCGGCATCCCCTTTCCGCCGACGGCCTGCCTGCTCCCGGGCTACCGGGGCCTGCCCAGAAGGTTTTTCGGCGCCAGGAGAACCGAACCCGTCCTTTATCGCTCGCGGGCTACCGGGGCCACCGTGTCTTCGGGTGTCTCGAGGTGCCGCACTCCCTCCGCGATCTGCTCGGCCAGATCGGCCAGCAGCTCGCTCATGGCGGCGGTGCCTGCTTCCGCGTCGACGCCCCCAGAGCCCACGGGCACGGGGCCCCGGCGCAAGCGGAATTGGCGCATGGCCAGGGCGCTCGAGTCCTTGGGCGCCAGGAGCCTCCAGCGTCCGTCGAGGCGCACCTCGCCGCTCTTCTGCGGCGCGAACGACTCGATCTCCACGACCACCCGGCAGCGCAGGGACGCCCGGGCCGCGAAGGGAGATCGGACCACCTGACGGTCGGGCAGCAGGGTGGCCAGGTTCTCGGCCACGACCCGGGTCATCGCGGGTTCGAGAGGCTCGGCCCAGCGCGCAAACTCGTTGATGATGACCTCGTTCGGTCCGTCTTCCGTGACCAGTTGTGGACGGTTGAGGTGACCGGGAAGGCGCACGGGCAACAGGCCCACGAGGCCGCTCCGAGGTTCGGTCACGTTGCCTGACCCCGATGGCGCCTGGGTGCGCAGGACGAAGAAGCGCGCCTCCTCGGTCCGCTTGAGCGAAACGCAGCCGACGAGGAGCGGGCCGAGGAGGACCGCACACGCGACGGGTACGACACCGTTCCGCATCATCATTTGTCCCCCTTCTTGTCTTCCTTCCCGATCACCAGCGCCTCGGGATGGGTCTGGACGTACTCGGCGAGATTGCGAAGCACGAGCAGAGTCTGGTGCAGTTCGTCCAGTACTCGCATGGCCTCGACCCGGGCATCGTCCCCGGCTCGCAACGTCTCGTCGAGAGTGGCCGTCGCCTGGTCGGCGCGGTCGAGCGTATCGCCCAGTCGGTCCAGAGACTCGCGACCCGCCTGACCCGTCGAGGTCGTCTCCTCCTGGATGGTTTTGACCAGCGCCTCGATGTCCTTCATCGAGGCGCGGGCCTGAACCAGGGTCGGCTCCAGCTGCTTCATCGAGCGATCGGCGGTGGTGAAGGCGCTACGCAGCTCCTTCGACTCGAAGGTCTCGCGAAGCCCCTCGACCCCCGAGCGCACGTCGTCGAGCATTCTTGCCAGCGGCAACTCGGCCAGTTTCTCGAAGAACTCCTCGGCTCGCTCGCCAAGCTGCTCGAGTGAGGTGGGCGTCGTGGGCAGCTCCGGATAGCCATGGCTCAAACCCGCCAGCCGGGCCTCCTTGTCTGGCTGGAAGTCCAACTCTATGTAGCGCTGGCCGGTGAGAAGGCTGGCGCTGAGCATGCGGGCGCGAATCCCGCGGCGGATGAACTCGTCCGCCAACGACTGGCCACGGAGGCCGTCGAACGGCCCGGTCACGCCCTCCGGCACCTGTACCAGATTCCTGCGGATCTCGAGGACGACCTGGATCTGGAAGGGGGCGTCCGCCCGGCCGGTGAGGAAGGCGGTGACCTCGACGACTTCGCCAATCTTGACCCCGCGAAAGGAGACCGTGGCCCCGGGGTTCAAGCCCCGCACCGAGCCGGGGAAGAACACCGCGAACCGGTGGGTTTCGACCCACCAGCCTCCGGAACTGAGGAGCGCCACGGCGGCCAGCACGAGTGCTATGGCCGCGAGCACGAACACTCCGACCGCTCTTGGATGAGTCCTGGCGCTCACGTCCGCGCCCGCCTCAAGAGTGTTTCCTCACGCCGTGATGATTGTATTCCACTGGGTTGAAGCTGAAGGAGGGCGGCGGCGGTGTTCACAGGCGCTCCCGGTTCATGAACGCGCGGACCTTCTCGACCGCACTGTCCTTGAGTTCTGAGGGGGAACCCTGGGCGATCATCTGCTTCTGCTCCGCGTCGAGAAAGACGGCCCGGTCGCCCAACTCGAGGATGCTGGCCAGCTCGTGGGTGACCAGGACAATGGTGGTGCCGGCGCTTTCACGCAGTTCCAGGATCAGGTCATCGAGCCGCCGAGAGCTGAGCGGGTCCAGTCCGGCGGAGGGCTCGTCGAAGTACAGGATCTCGGGATCGAGGGCCATCGCCCTCGCCAGCCCGGCCCGCTTGCGCATGCCGCCGCTGATCTCGGCGGGATAGTGCTCCTCGAACCCGGCGAGGCCAACCAGGGCCAGCTTGAGCCGCGCCACCTCGTAGGCATCGGGTGCTTTCAGCCCGGCGTACTCGATCACCGGGAGGGACACGTTCTCGGCCAGGGTCATGGAGCTCCACAGGGCGGCGATCTGATACAAGACGCCGAACCTTCGTTTGAGCGCGTCCCGGGTTGCCTCGTCGGCGCCCCAGAAGGCCTGGTCGCCGTAGAACACGTCGCCGGAACGGGGCCGGTTCAGACCGATCATGTGGCGCATCAGCGTGCTCTTCCCGCACCCGCTGTCGCCCATGACCACGAAGATCTCTCCGGGCTCCACCCGAAAGCTCAAGTCGCGCTGGACCACCGTCTCCCCGTAGGCCATGGTGAGGTCGCGGACCTCGATGGGCGCGGGCCTGGCGCTCACAGCCCCGCCACGTGCAGGAGTACGGTGAAGATCGAGTCGATCACCACCAGCATGACGATCGAAGTGACGACGGCCTTCGTGGTGGCGACACCAACCGCGGCCGCACTGCGACCGCAACGCAGGCCGTAGAAACAGCCGATCAGCGCCACCAAGCCGCCAAAGGCGAAACCCTTGACCAGGCCGATGACGACGTGGCGCAGGGCGAGGGTCTCCAGGGTCCGGTTGACGTACTCGACCGCCCCCAGGTCGAGAACGACCACTCCGACGAACAGGCCACCGAGCACTCCCAGCAGGTCGGCGAAGGCAACGAGGGCCGGCATCATCAGCGCCGAGGCCACCACCCGCGGCAGGACGAGGAACTCCACCGGCCGCAGGCCCATCGTGCCCAGCGCATCGACTTCCTCGTTCACGGTCATGGTTCCGAGCACCGCCGCGTAGGACGCTCCGGTGCGGCCGGCGATGACGATACCCGTCATCAGAGCCCCCAGCTCCCGGCAGACGCCGATGGCGACCAGGTCCGCCACGTAGAGGGTGGCGCCGAACTGGCCGAGCTGCACCGCGCCCACGAAGGCGAGCACACCGCCGATCAGGAAGTTGATCAGGGCGACGATTCCGAGCGCCCCGACCCCCGCGGACTGGAAAGCGAGCATCAGGTCCACCCCGCGGAAGCGCGCGCGGCCCCGCAACATGGAACCGAAGGCCTGCGTCGTCTCACCCAGGAAGCCGACCGCGTCGCTCAGGGTGTCCCAGGCCCGGAAGGTCGTCCGACCCACGCGGGCGC
>JAQBHL010000356.1:0-6849 GCA_032127745.1 Acidobacteriota bacterium | reverse complement strand
GATCGCCTTCGTCCAGAGTGGCGTTCTGAGGAAGGTCGGGATCTCCGGTGGAGCCGTCATCCGCGTGGGCGAAGCTCTCGGGGCTTATCACGGCGGCGTCGCCTGGACCGAGGACGACATGATCATCTTCTCGTCGGTCGGCAGACTCATGGGGGTCCCAGCGGCAGGCGGAACCCCGGCAATCTTCGGGACGCCCATCGCCGGTGAAACGACGCAGAAGTACCCGCAGGCGCTCCCCGGCAGCAAAGGCGTGCTGTACACCGAAAACGCATCGCCTGTCGGGTTTGAAGGCGCCACTCTCGTCATTGCTCCCCGGTCGGGCGGAACGCCCAAGATCGTGGTTCGTGGGGCCTACTTCGGTCGGTACGTACCCGGAGGCCTGGCCTCGCCGAGTCGGAGCGACGGCGGATATCTTATCTACATTCGCAAGGGCACGCTCTTCGCCGTGCGCTTCGATCTCGATCGTCTCGAGACCATCGGCGCGGAGGTACCAGTGCTGGAGGGCCTCGCTACGAGTTCGGAACTTGGCAGCGCGCATCTTGCCGTGTCCTCGGAGGGCACGCTGGCGTACTTGCCCGCGGCGTTCGCGACGGCGGACTACCCCATTCACTGGATGACGCGCGACGGCAAGTCGTCGGTGCTCCGCGCGACGAGAGCCGAGTGGGCGAATCCGCGGTTTTCGCCGGACGGCAAGAAGCTGGCGATCGATATCTCCGACGGGAAGCAACGCGACATCTGGGTCTACGAGTGGGCGCGGGACACCCTGACGCAGTTGACCTTCTACCAGGGCAACGATTCCTGGCCGGTCTGGACGCCCGACGGCCGCCGGATCGCGTTCGGCTCCGACCGAGCCCAAGCGGGTGTCCCGAACATGTATTGGGTGAACGCCGACGGCACGGGCGAGGTGACGCGGTTGCACGAAAGCCCCAGGAGCGAGATACCGTTGTCGTGGCATCCGAGCGGCAAGTTCCTCACGTACACTTTGAGCGCCGGCGGCGCGAACCGGTCGGATTCGATGATTCTGCCCATGGAGGGCGACGCCGTCCGCGGCTTTTCGCCAGGAAAGCCCTTCGCCTTTCTCAACACACCGGAAAGCGAGGTCTATTCGATGTTCTCCCCGGACGGCCGATGGATCGCCTACTGCATTGTTACTGAGGACGGCGCAGACGTGTACGTGCGTCCGTTCCCGGGCTCCGGCGGGCCCTGGCGCATCTCCACCGAGAGCGGCGCCATGCCCGACTGGTCAGCCTCCGGGCACGAGCTGCTGTTCTTGAGTTTGAAGACGCAGACCATCATGTTCGTGAAGTATTCCGTCGTCGGCGACTCGTTCCGCGCGGACAAACCGCAGGTCTTTCAGCCGACGCCTTTCGTGCCTCTGGAATGGAGCAATCGCCGCTTCGCGATTCATCCTGACGGCAAGCGACTGGCGCTCGTCGCCCGGGACCCGACCGTGGTTCAGGACAAGGTCGCGCTCTTCTTCAACTTCGGCGACTACCTGCAAAAGCTCGATTCGGGAAGGAAATGAGGGTCGCTCACGTGCCTTGTCGCTAGGTTGCGCGATCCCGGAGGACGGAGAGTTCCTTCCATTGCTGAAAGGATCTTCGCGGAGGGGAGGCCCTCTTTCACGTCACCCCGTGGATACTGGGGGCGCTACACATTCTGGAACAGAGCCCTTTTTCCGGCGGCCAAGGTGTCAGGCTAGGGCTACTTTCTCAAATGGCTTGACAGATGATGCAAAGGACCTACGTTGTCTCGGGGGACCTGACCGCCAAGTTCTGCCTTTGGAGCCAGTTGACGAGATACCGGACCAGATCGAACGATCCGGGCGTCATTGAGCCGAAGGCCGCCGCGGATGGGGGGCCCGGGGGCTCGATCGCCGCGCCGGACTTGACGCGCAAACCCCGTTTGTTCTACCTACACTCCCCACGTTTCCGTCGAAGGCATGTCCGTCGTGTGCGTGGTCAGATGTGTGCGAATGGCCTCGGCGGCCCGTTTTGCCAGGTCCGGATCCAGTCTGTCTCCCAGAGAGCACTCCAGAAACTTATCGATCGCTTCATATGGATCAGCGATGGGTGCGGACACGCAAGCCTCTCTAGCTGCCTCCGGGAGGGCGTCTGGGCCCTGTAACCGGTAGCTCAGCCCAATGTTCGAGGAGCAAATAAGGTGGGTGAGCAGCTCTGGATCATTCAGAAAGTCCTCCAGATTGGGAAGGCATCCAATCAGTTCGGCAAGATCATCTGCATAGCGCGTGTAGTGAACCAGCGTGCGCGTGGATTTCGAATTGGCGAACCACTCCTCCTCGCGCGCGAGATCGTCGGCAATCGTACGGTTCATCTCGCTCTTCGCAGGCAACTCCCGCTCACCGCTGCACAGGAGGGCGAAATACCTGGCTAATAATTCAGAGAGGACAGGAACCCCTCCCTGCCGAGGTCGGGCAAAACCAAAGAAGGCAACGTTCCTCCCCAACTCCGGATGGAATGCATGCTTGTACAACTGACGGACGTCAGAGATCTCGACATCCTTGATCCAGTTGCTGGGAATGGCGCTCTCCTCGTATCCGGTGCAAAACACGATGGCGTCCACTTCCAACGTTGAGTGATCATCAAAGATCACCGTGTTTCCTTCAACACGTTCAAGGGCCGCCGGAGCACGTACCTGGATTCGTCCGTCAATGACGTTGTCTATGAAATCGTCGTTCTTCTGGAGGGCGCGACGGCCGCCCGATTTGCGATTCCATTCGTAAACCAATCGATCGTGATCGCTGAGCGTCCTCGTATCTCTGAAACTCCGTTTGAAGGCGTAGAAGTCTTTTCGTTGTTCCAGCGACATCCAGTGAAAGAGCCTCGTGGAGTCGACGTCCGTGGTCCGCCGGTCAGGACCCCGGTATCTCTTTATGATTTCCGGGAAGGTCCGCATACTCAGCGTGCAGCTCGCCGCCACTTCAGAGATCTGTTTGGTGATGTCCGCGGCCGTTTCGCCCATTCCCACGCACAAGACGCGCATGCCCTTAAGGGCTTCCGGGCTGTTGTAGGTGCCGCTGTGGAGCACGGTTCCTGGAAAGCTGTCCAGGCCATCGATGCGTGGCATTCGCGGGGTGTCTGCGCGAAACGCACCCCGGCAAACCGCAACCGCATCGAAAGTGTGGTCAGAACGCTCGTTGTTGTGACCACAAGTCACCCGGACTTGGCCGCCCTCACCCAGTTCGAGCGCCTCTACGGTGGTGCCGAATTGAACGTAGCGGAAGAGATCGAATCGTTCTGCGAAGGAGTGCAAATACTCGGCGTACCGTCCTCGTGTCCAGAGCTCTCGCTTTTCCTGCGGTGGTGCGGGCATCGAAGTGAAGCACATGAAGTGTTGGGAGACGGTGAGACGCATATCGTCGTACGCCACGCCAGTTGGAAAGTTGAAGACTCCGCCTTCGCGAAGTGCCTTTTCATAGCAAACGACATCGTGTCCCTTGTCAAGCGATTCCTTCAGGGCAATGAGGCCCGACAGGCCGGCTCCAATCACACACACTCGTTCTCTTCTGGCCATAGACTCGTTCACCCTTCCGTTCGTAGGATATCGCCCATGCCCTGAAGGTTTGGAGCCCCGAGACTCCCGGGACGGTTCTAGTTCGGTAGGGGATGGATTCCCCGAGGTGGCGAAGCACCGGGAGAATCGGGGGCTCACAGTCCTTCCCGCGTTTTCACCGCAACCTCCGACCGGCGCTTCCCCGACGCCCGCCTCAGGCCCTCAACTCTGAGCTGGTCTCGGCGGACCAATGAAGCCCTCTGCGGCTCTGGACAAGGTCCACCTCTGGCCACCGGAAAGGGTGGAGGGGGGCGGGGTGAACGCGGCGGCAGGGCTCCTTTGTCTGGCGGGCGGTGCGGGCGCAGAGGGAACTGATCAGCGCAACTAGGCGGGCGGCGTCTGAAACTCGTTTGGTCGGGCATCGGCCCGAGGACGGACCCCCACAGATACCCCCGACCCCGCTGATCGACGGTAGGTTGCAGCTGGTCTAATTCAGCGATCCGCGAAGGTCGGCGCCGGTCCTTCCGCGGTCTCGACTCCCGACGCCCCACCCCCAAACCGCAGATAGAACGCGGGCATGAAGAAGAGGTTGAGGAGAGTTGAAGTAACCAGGCCCCCGATGATCACCACCGCGAGGGGATGCTCGATCTCGTGACCGGGCTTGTCGCCTCCCAGCGCGATGGGAATGAGAGCGAGCCCGGTGGCCAGCGCGGTCATGAGGATGGGAGCCAGACGCTCCTCGGCGCCGCGCATCACCAGCTCTCGCCCGAAGGGAACGTTCTCCTCGGTTTCCAGATGGCGATAGTGGCTCACCAGCGTGATGCCGTTCCGGGCCGCGATGCCGAGCACGGTCACCAAACCGACGAGGGACCCCAAAGAGAGCACACCGCCAGTGACCAGCACGGCCACCACTCCCCCGACCAGGGCAAAGGGAAGACTCGCAAACACGATGAGGGCGATGCGGGTGGAGCCGAAATCCGCGTGGAGGATGAGAAAGATACCGAGCAGGGCCAGAGCACCCAGGGCAAAGAGACGGTTCCTCGAAGCCTGCCGGGCCGCGTACTCGCCCAAAAACTCCGGGTGATAGCCAGGATGCCGAGGATCTACCGGGCCGGCGCCAGTCCAGTTCGATCACGACCGGGCCTGGAGGCGGAGGCTCTGTCGGCAAGGCAAGCAGACCGCCGAGGAACGCAGGGGCGAAGACGCCCAGTCGCCCGTCGCCCTCGATCCGGGCCCGTGCGTTGCGCACCCTTCCGCTCAACTCGGTCCGTCCCGCTTCGCCTTCGGGAAGGGGAGCCGCCAGGGACGCGAGCGCTTCGGAGAAGACCACGGCGCTGGTGTCCTCCGCGTTGAACAGAAAGCTCACGATGGGCGAGGGCGCGACCCGACATCGGCGGCCGTGAGAGCCGCCAAGAGAAGGGGGATAAGCAGCAATCAGGCTTTCCGCGCCACTTCCATCCGGCGACGTGTGCCTGTGCGCATCTCGAAGAGAACGACGCCGAAGGCCCAGATGTCGGCCCGCTTGTCGACCGGTCTGCCTCGGGCCTGCTCGGGCGACAGGCAGGCGGCCGTGCCCATGATCATCCCCGCCTCGGTCATGTGGCGCGACCTGGTGGGGGAGTGGGACAGCTGGGAATTGGCCGCCGAGGAAGAGGGATCGCCCTCGAGAGCCTTGGCCAGACCGAAATCCAGGACCTTTACTTTTCCGTCGGGGGTGAGCTTGATGTTGGCGGGCTTCAGGTCGCGATGAATGATCCCGTGCTCGTGCGCTTCTTCGCGCCCCTCGGCGATCTGGATGGCCAGAGGAAGGGCTTCGTCGAGGGGAAGAGCGCCTCGTTTCAACCGTTCCGACAGATCCTCACCCTCGACCAGCTCCATGGCCAGGAAATGCGTGGTCGATCCGTCCGGAAGCGTCGCGCTCTCGAAGCCATACACGTGGGCGATGTTGGGATGGTTGAGAGAGGCGAGGAGCTTGGCCTCGCGTTCGAATCGGGTGAGGCGTGCGCGGTCCTGCGCCAGTTCGGCGGGCAGGACCTTGATGGCGACGTCGCGATTGAGCTTCGTGTCGCGTGCGGTGATCCCTTCGCGTCCTTCCCAACGCTGGAGGAATGCTCGCGAAGGCCGGCAAAGACTCTCGCTTATCAGGTCCTACCTCAGTGTGAAATTGGCACTGATCGCCGTGCCATCTACGAGGGCCACAGTCACTACGTAGCAGTACCCGGGCTTCCTGGGTGTCTGCCAGTTGTAGATGAACACCCCGGCCGTAGCGTCGTATCTCAAGCTCGTGGCGCCCGTGGCCAGGAGTTCGATGTCATCCGCTGGTCCGCCGCTGCAGAGAGCCTCGACAGCCCGTAGGGGTTGGCTGACGATGGAAGTGCTCGTCAACTCCGCGTCGCCGGCGAAGATCTCGAACTTGAGCGGCACCGTCGACCCGTTTCTGACCGTGTTCACAACACCGCCCATGTCGGTGGGCTGATAAAACCCCTCGAGCCTCCAGGGCAGGACTCCGTAGGTGACGGAGGCGCTGTTCTGGTTGCCGGCCCCGTCGATGACCGTAGCAGTCACCGTGTGCGGCCCCACCGTCGTCCCATAACCCGAGACGGTACAGTTATCGCTCAGACCAGACAGGGCGTCCGAGGCCGAGCAGGCCGGAGCGGCCGGAACCGAACCGAGATAGTAGCTGCCGCCATCCATTGGACCACCCACCAGTGAGACGACGGGCAGGGTCTTGTCTACTCTGATCGGGCCGAAGCTCGCGCTCGCGCTGTTGCCGGCCCTGTCGGCCGCCGTTCCGCTCGCGGACGCAGTCACGCCATCCGAATCGAACACCGCGTTGGCAGGGCACGTGGCGACCTTCGAGCCGCCAAGGTCCGCACACGTGAATACAAGTGTGACAGTCTGATTTGTCCAGGCATCCGCCGTGTAGACGCTGCCGTCGGTCATGGAAGCACCGACCGAGATCGTGGGGTTCGTCTTGTCGACGTTCACGGTGTGGGACCCGTGGCCGGTGTTGCCCACCAGGTCGCTGCAGACCGCGTTGAGCGTGATCGGGCCATCTTCGCCGGTCGAAGTGCTGTCGAGGGTGCAAGTGTTGTAGTCGATCCCCGAGCCGCCAGATTCGTCGCTCCAGTTCCAGGATACCGTGACATCGTGGTTGTTCCAGCCCTCCCCATTGGCATCCGGGTACTGGGTCGGGTGAGCCGTGGGCGCCGTGGTGTCGGCGGTGCTGACACAACTGGGTCCCGCCGCCGAGCTGCCGAAATCCACCGTCCAGTAACGGTCGACGAGGCCGACTCCGAGATTCCGGATGTTCGTGCCGGCCAGGAGGGACCGATG
>JAQBHL010000355.1:0-3879 GCA_032127745.1 Acidobacteriota bacterium | reverse complement strand
ACCCGGCACTCTTCGCCGCTGCCGCCTGAGGTCAGCACAACATCTTCGCGAAAAACGAAGAAACTACGAGGGAAGGATCTACGCTCCCGCCGAGCCGACGTGTTCGAAGTACTCGACGCGAAGGGCGTGGAGCCGCCGGCGATCGGCGCTTCGTCGACGATCGACTCGTTGAACATCAAAGCGATCGATGACCAGCAATTTCACGTCCGTTGGCTGCTAGTCTCACGCCTATGGGGGGCCACGGCCGGGGCGCGGAACGCAGCGCAAGGCGGATCGCAGAAACCACGGTTGGAGCCGTTCTTCTCGTGGCCGCTCTCTCAGCCTGCGGCGGCTGGCGCGATCCGTCCACCCAGAGTCAGAAGCAGACGATCGACGCCGCCGTGCAGGCCTTCAGCGCGGGAGATTTCGGACGCGCAGCCGACGCACGCCGGATGCTCACGAGCCTGGGCCCTTCCGGTATCCCAGCCCTCAGCTATCTGTTCCGGCATCCGCCCCAACTCCCCCCGCGTGCTGAATGGACCTCGGTGAAGGCCCAGATTCTGGCGGCGCTCGTCGACGTCGCGCCGGGAGGTGTCGAAGCGGCCAAGTCATTGGGCGACGATGCGCTGGCCGCGATTGCAGCCGCATCGGCGAATGGCCTACATGATCCATGGCTGGTGCCGGCTGCCGCGAGAATTGAACCGTGGATCCTCGAGCGGTCCAAAGCCCTAGCCGATGTTCGCGGACCATCAAGTCCGGCCATTTGCGCGGCCGCGAGCCTCCGCTCAAGGGGCGCTGCCCAACTGCTCCTGACGCGCGTTCAGAACCTTGACATCTTCCAGCGGTGTCCGGGCCGAGTCAGGGCTCTGCTGCTTAGCGGCACTGATATCGGCGTTCAGGCGGTCATTGAACGCGTCACTGATCGTTCGCCGGATGACCCGGAGATCGCCGCCATCGTCGACGCTCCCGCGACGCTGCGCCCCATGATCGCGGACCGCATCGGCGCGTACTTGGAGACGCCTGGGCTGAGCTCGGAAAAGGAGGTGCGTCTCGTTTCGGTGCTGCTGAAAATGGGGGACCCCGCACGAGCCACGCTGGTGTCGGGGGGCAGCCGGGCCGCTCGCGTCCTCGTGAAGTTGTTCAAGGACGGGAATAATGAGGTTGTCAGCCTGCTCCGAGAAATGGGAGCCGTCGCCACGGACGAGCTGAGTGCCTACGCGGGTTCTGATGACGCCTCTCGGGACTCCAGTTGGATTCCCCTGCTCGGTTATCTCCACGTCGATGGTGCGGGCACGAAGCTGACGGGCTATGCCACCAGCCGGGAGACACGCTTACGTCGAGCCGCGGCCCAGGGACTTGAAGGGTTGGCCGATCCCGCCCTTCTCCCTTGGCTGATGGATCTCCAGATGGACGAGGACCCGTCTGTCCGCGTTTCGGCCACCCGGGCGATGGCCTCAGTCGGCGCCTCCGCCTTGCCCGCCCTCCGACTCGCCGTCGATCGCGAGGGCGAGGACAGACGCTCCCGGCTGGTGCGCACCACCGGCGTGTGCGGGCTGCTCCACCTGGGGGAGATCGGCGAGGAAGCGTTGAGAAACCGACCGCTGGGACCGGAGGTCGTTCAGTGCCTCGACGATGACCCCTCGTATGAGATCGCGCGCGCAGCGGTCGCCCTTCAGCCCATCGCCGTCGCGGCTCATGCGACTTCGGAAGCCGCGCAGCCCAACCCGGTTCGGTTCATGATCGTCGTCTATCCGTTTCTCACAGATGGGGATCGGCAACTCGTCGTGAAGAGAGTCCGAGGTTGGCTGAAATCAAACGAGAACCTTACGTTTGGGCAGGGCGTGGCCGCGGCGAGCGCCCTCTGTCTCGACGAGCTGGCCATCGACCTCGCGAATGCGCCGAATGCCCAGGTTCTCGAGGCGGCAAAGGCGCTGACGTCACTCTCAACCGAACAGATTGTTCCCGCAATCAACGCACGGCTGGCTAAGGAAACCGATCCATATCGTCGAGCGACGCTGCAATCGATTCTGGGCAAGCGAGGTGACGATGTATCGGCTGAGGCCGCCGCGAGTTACTTCAGCGGCGTCCGCCCCGAGTCGCAGGCAGCGGCTGCGATGACCAGGCTTCTTTGGGTTGATATCGCAGGAGCGGTGTTCCTTCTCATCCTCGCCTTCGCTTGGGCTCGCTCGCGCCCTCTCTGGTGGGTAGCGCCAGCTGGAGGGTTTTTGCACGGGGTCCTGCTATCGACTCTCCTGATCCGGGCAATGTTTCGATACTCAACCGGCCCCTATGCGCTCTCAATCCTCTTGTGCGTCGGCGCCGAGGTATCGACAGCTCTTCTCCTTGGATCGGCGCTTGAATCGCACATTACCGGAGCGAAGGCAGCAGTGGGCCGCACCCTCGCCTGGAAAGGCATCGGCGTTCTGGCCCCGGTCTCCGCTATTCTGGCTTGGCCCCTGCTGAACCTGACTGGCTTCCCCGGCTTTTCCTGGCTCCTGGATCGACTGAGATAGACCTTGAAGCAAGCTCCCGCCCCCACGTTCGGCCTGGCTCTAGGCCGCCCCGAGTTCTGGGTCGTCGTCATTCTGGCAACGCCGATGTTCGTATTCGGTCTCTCCTGGACCTCGTCCTCCCTGGTCCAAGCCTGGGCGGCGAGGGTTCAGTCCCAGCGCGATCGCGACCGACCTCCGTCGAGAGGCCTGATTCAGAGTGGTGCGCGCACGGCCTTCGACGGCCTGCGGAAGTGCCTCGTGACCAACATGCTCCCAAGCGGGTATCCGAGAGACATGAGCGAGTCACCTTGCGCCAGTGCCGCACAGACCCCGGTGCTTAAGACCAACTACACCATCCGATACACCGCCGCGCCCCCCGTTCCACCCGACGGTCGCATCCCGTGGTTCTTCCTCTGCGGGATACCGTCGCACGACGAGGATGGGGTCCTTCAAACGAGCTCCTTTCACAATGGCGTCGACTGGCCCGACAGTAGGGAGAATCGAAAGTGCTGGACATCGACGTATCTAGCGGGCCTCCAGGGCCCACAGGGCGGGTCCAACCCAGGGGCACTCGCCCCATACGTGGCTTGTCTGACGGACTACGCAGCGAACCCCCTCCACGAGGGGTATCCATCCAGGGAGGAAGACATGGGCCCGGCGGGAACAGGGTGTCTCTCGCCGGAATTGCTCGTCGCCCTGGCTCCGCGTCGGGCTCAGTTCGCCGTCTATGCCGCGGGGCCGCGCGGCATAGACGGGCGCATCTCGACCTTCGACCTTCGTGTCGTCGTCGATTCCAGAATCGCGGACGGAGGGGAGAACTGGCTGCTGAAGGAGGATGGCCTCATCCGCGTGGCGCGAGGGCGATTCGCAACGATCTCCGATCCAGACCTGGCTTCCTGGAATGCGATCGCTGCGTCCGGGGCCGCTCCCTTGAGCCCCGCCCTCTTCCGGGATTGCGAACAGGATGATGCCGAAGCCTGTGAGCGCCTCGCGCGATCACTTCCGACCGCCGGCTCGTCTCAATTTGGCGACAGCGCAGAACGGCAGGCTCTTGCCCTGACCTTGCTCAGGAAAGCCTGCGACCGCGGTCGCGCCACCGCGTGCGCCGAACTGCGCGCGCGAATGCGCGACGACGTGGCTGGCTTTGTCCGCGCGATACGGGAGTCGTGTGCCGCCGGATCAGGCGCGGCATGCGGACTCCTGGCGCATGAACTCGCGGGCGCCGAAGCCGACCTGATGCTGGCGCGCGGATGCACCCTTGCGGACGGACGATCATGCCTCGAGGCCTGGCGACGAAGCGGAAGGAAGACCTCGGCGCAGAGACTCCAGTACATTGAAGGGGTGCTCACGAAAGTCTGCGACACCACCGACCCGACGGTGTGCGCCGGCCTCGCCGAATTGCAGGAGC
>JAQBHL010000354.1:0-10983 GCA_032127745.1 Acidobacteriota bacterium | reverse complement strand
GCAACGACGAGCAACGCGGCGATCCGGGATGCATCGGCGCTCCCATGTGACGCGTACTTGTGAGGCAGGACACTAGCGCGGTCAGGCCTTCAGCTTGAAGGGCGGGAGAACATCCCGCTGCTTCTGGAAGAGGAGATCGAGGCCCACCTGGGCGCCCTTCATCATGTCGTCGAGATCCGCCTTGGAGAAGGGCTTGTGCTCCGCCGTTCCCTGGACCTCCACGAAGGCGCCCGAGGCGAGACCGACCACGTTCATGTCGACCTCCGCGTTCGAGTCCTCCGCGTAGTCGAGGTCCACCACCGTCGCGCCCTTGACCCGGCCCACGGAGATGGCGGCCACCTGATCGCGAAGCGCGGCCAGGGCTCCGATCTTCTTGAGCGCGAGCACCAGGGCCACGAAGGCGCCGGTGATCGAGGCCGTCCTGGTGCCCCCGTCCGCCTGCAGAACGTCGCAGTCGACGGTCAGGGTGCGCTCGCCCAGCGCTTTCATGTCGAGTACCGAACGCAGAGAGCGCCCGATCAGCCGTTGAATCTCGTGGGTGCGGCCGGAGGGCGACCCCTTGGTCACCTCGCGCGCGGTGCGGGTGTGAGTGGCCCGTGGAAGCATCGCGTACTCAGCGGTGAGCCAGCCCTCTCCCTTGCCGCGCAGGAACTGGGGGATCCGATCCTCGGCGCTCACGGTGATGATGACCCGAGTGTCGCCGAAGACGATCAGCGCCGAGCCCTCCGCGTGCTTGGCGGGCGAGGGTTCGATGGAGATGGGTCGCAGTTCGTGCGGCCTCCGTCCTGAGGCCCTCACCGCGAGTTCGGCCGCGAGGCCCGGGTCTTTCTGCCTGAGGATGTCGCCGATGGATGTCATGGGCCGGCGATTTTCGCATCCCGGGGTGGAAGAGCCTCACCGACGGCTCGGGCTCCCTCGACCTGGCGTCGGAAGGTCAGGAGCCGGGTTCCGTGGCCGGACTCAGCCCGTAGAGGTTCCGGTACTGGTCCCGTGCGCCCAGAATGATCATCACGTAGTTCCGGGTTTCCGTGAACGGGATCGATTCGGCGAACTCGTCGGTTCGAATCTGCGGATTGGGAGCCAGCCACCGCTCCACCCGGTGCGGACCTGCGTTGTAGGCGGCGAGCGCGGCTTCGGGGCGGGAGTCGAAGCGCTCCATCATCTGGCGGAAGTACCGGGTGCCGAAGGCGAGCGAGGTCTCCGGCACCTGCAGCATGGTCGGGGTGTAACGCATGCCCAGTTCCCGGGCCAGAGGCCGTCCGGTATAGGGCATGATCTGCATCAACCCTCGCGCCCCCGCCACGCTCCGGGCCCGCTCGTCGAAGGTCGATTCCTGGCAGACCAGAGCCGCCACCAGGGCGGGGTCGAGCTTTTCGCGCGCGGCGGCTTTCTGGAGAGCCTCCGCGTGCCTCAGGGGATAGATCGTGGTCCACACGTAGGAGGGAAGATCCTTGATCTGGGCGGCGACGTACTCGGGACGGGCGCGCTTCATATAGATGATGGCGTTGCGAAGCTCGCCGCGGCTGGCCTCGATCAGGGCCCGGGCCTCGAGCGCGGGCCGGGTGTTGCCGAGGCTTTTCAGTTCGGCAAGCGCATCGCTGTCCAGACCCACGAGAAGGAGCTGTCGGAGCCGCGCCTTGAATGGCCCGGGCAGATCCTCGTCCGGCTGTCCCGCTTCGGTTCCGGTGACCCGGGCGCCGGCCAGGGCCGCCCCCTCCGGCCGGAGGGCCAGCTCGGCTCCGGCGAGAGTTCCGTACCAGCTGTTCCGGAATCGGTCCGCGGCTTCGTTCAGGAGCACAGCACTTCGTTCGCTCTCGCCGTTGCGCGAGCGCGCGATTCCCGCCCAGTAGAGAAAGCCGGCCGGATATCTCGCCCTGCGGGCCATGGTCTCGAGCGGCCCGGCCGCATCCGCGGCCCGGCCCGCGCGGAGGGCCACGAAGGCCGATCGCATGGCCGCGCCCTCAGCATAGGAACCGTCCGCGAACTCGTCGACCAGCCGCCGATAGTAGGGAGCGGCCTCGGAGTACAGGGCGTCTTTCTGGAAGAAGGTGGCCAGGGAGTAGAGAGCTTCTTCGGCCACCTGGGTTCCCGGGAAGGCGGCGACCACTTCTTCGAGCCGCGCGGGACGCTCGGCCTCGGGGGCCATGCGCGCGAGGATAAGACGGGCTTCCGGACCGACCGGGGATGTGTCGGGGATGGTGGCGAGAACCTTCCTGGCCTCACGGGTGGACCGTCGGGAGAGGGCGCGGCCCAGAGCCACCTGGACCTGATCCAGATTCTGGCCGATGGCTTTGTGGACCTTCAGCTTGCGAAGCTCGGCGAGAGCGGCGGTTCGCTGGCCTCCGTCCAGCAGCGCCCCGGCCCGCGCGAACCGTCGCTCGAAATCCTGACCGGCCGAACGCTGCCGATGAGACCCCCCGGGCGCGAGAATGCGGGCGATCATGGTGGAGGCGGTGCGCGCCTGGGGTGAGGTCGGATAGACCCGCTCGATCTCCTCCAGCCAGATCAGGGCCTCATCCCGAGCGCCCTCGGCCACCAGGGCCTGAGCGAGGTCGAGGAGCACGTCCGCGTGGTCCTGATGGCAGACGGCCGTGGCTTCGGTCAGAAGGTCCACCCGTCGCGCGCTCAGCTTGATCTGCTGGAGGGCCGCGGCCGCCCCCAGGCGCGCGCTGCAGCCCACGTCGTCGGCCCGGGCGGCATCCACCGCGCGCAGATAGGCGGAGGCGGCGGCGCCGAAGTCGCCCGCGCGAGCCTTGGCCCGGGCCAGGATCAGCAGGGCCCGGTCGCCAAGAGCCGTGCGATCGATATCGGGATGGCGGGCCGCCGCCGCCGCGTCATCGTATCGGCCCAGGGCCAGGGACGACTTCGCCACCAGGATCTGGGCAAGACCAGAGATCTCTTCTCCCGGGTGGTCGATGGAGATCTGGCGGAGCTGTTGAATCTCCGTGCCCTGGACGCCATCGCGGAGATTGGTTGATGCTTTGAGCAACGTCGCCTCGGGCTTCGTGAGCACCGGGCGCAGGCGCTCCAGATTGCCGAGCTCGGTCTCCTGGGCCTGCGCGCTGCTCGCGCCCAGACCCGCGGTCAGGGCAAGGCAGACCAGGGAATTCGCGGTTCGTCGCTTCGAGGGCGCGATCTGCGCCACCCTGATGCTTTGCCTGGAGCGGGCCACGGCGGTGGTGCCCTACATCGGGCCGAGAGCCGTCGGATCGCCGCCGGCCAGGAGCCGGACCAACTCGTCATGGAAATAGTTGGTGTTGTTCCGGAGGCCGGCGGAGATTCGGTCGTGGTACATCTGACGGCCACGCTCGATGTCTTCCTTCAGACGTGAATGGAGGTCTTTCGCCTTCCGTCCCTCGGTGACCTTCGCTTCGTTGTAGAGCTTGATTTCGCTGACGATCAGGCGGGCAAATCGCTTTGCGTCCTCATGGGCCTTGGTCTCTTCGGGAGACATGGCCGCGGGCGAAGCCGCCGGCTTCATCTGCGACATCTGCTGTCGCATCTGGTCCATCTGCGAGGCCGTGAACATCACCGTGCCGGCGCCGTCCGCCTTGGGGGCGGCCGCGGGCGGGGCCGGCGTGCGTGGAGGCGCGGTCGTGGTCTGCTTCGCGGGCTCGGCCTTCCCGCGCGTGAACATCACCGTGCCATCGCCCTCCCCGGAGGGAGAAGCCCCCACCCTGGCTCCGGCCGCGCCGGGAGCCACCACGGGGGTGGGCGGGCGGGCTCCGGGGGCGCGGGGAACGAAAGAGAGCAGGTCCGTGGTCTTTGAGGCAAAGCGGACGAGGGCGTCGATGAAGGCCGCTTGAGGATCGCTCATCGGGCCGGTGGTGTCGCAGTAGAGGACGGCCGCGAGCTTGTCCCGCAGGACCATGGGGGCCGCGATGGCCGAAGAACCGAGGCTGCCCATCTTTTGGAGGGCCGCGGCGGTCTGGCCGGCGGCGAGGGGGTCGAACAGGACCGGGGCGCGGTCGGACTGGATGGTCCTGAAAACGGTGTCGGCGGCGAGCGGAATATGGATCTGCTTCACCCCTTCGTTGGCTTCGAAGCCCTTGGCGTACCAGCCGACTGCGTTCGTGCCCTTGATGATGAACATGGCCACGCGGTCGACCTGCTTGGCGCTTTCGTTGACCAGGCTGGTTAGAACTTCGGTGAGATTGGCCCCGGTATCGACTTCGGCCATGGCCGCGAGGAGAACGGCGATCCCCGAGCCCCCCTCGCCCCCCGGCGCCGCCGGGTTGGCGGCGATCACTTCCTCGATAGCTCTCTCGATCGAGGGTTCATCGATCCTCTCGTCGTAGCGGGCGACGTGCTCCTGGAGTTCATCCAGCGCTCCCACCAGGCTGGCCTGGTGATCGACGATGCGCTTTTGAATCTCGACCACCCAGTTCGCCATTTGCTGGCTCACCAGGGCGAGCGTGCGGGCTTTGAGTTCGTCTTCGAGGGGCATGAACGTCCTTAGTCGGTGAAGTGGATGAACGGAAAGAAGGCGTCCTCCTTGGGAGAGGGAACCAGCTTACGGTCGAAGATTATCGTGAGCGGCCGCTTCATGGGACAAAAGCCCCAAAAAAAACGATGGGGTCAGGACATCCGTTCGATGGCGAGCGCCACTCCATTGCCGCCGCCCAGGCACAGAGTGGCGACGCCCCGCTTCAAGCCGCGGCTCCGGAGCGCGTAGATCAAGGTGGTCAGAATTCGGGCGCCCGACGCGCCGATCGGATGCCCGAGAGCGACCGCGCCTCCGTTGACGTTGACCTTCGCAAGATCGAGGCCCAGTTCCCGGGCCACCGCCACCGCCTGAACCGAGAACGCTTCGTTCAGTTCGAAGAGGTCGACATCCCCGGTCTTCCATCCGGTCTTCGCAAGGAGTTTGCGGACCGCTTCCACGGGAGCCATCATGACCAGGGATGGCTCCACCCCGGCCGTGGCCTGGCCGACGATGCGGGCCAGGGGCTCGAGGCCGCGGCCCTTCGCGACCTCCTCCGCCATGACCACCAGGGCGGCCGCCCCATCGTTGACGCCGGGCGCGTTGCCCGCGGTCACCGTTCCCCCCTCCTTGAACGCGGGCTTCAGCTTCCCGAGAGATTCCATGGACGTGTCCGCCCGGGGCGATTCGTCGTTCTCGACCACCACCGCCGGGCCCTTGCGCTGGGGAATCTCGATCTTCAGAATCTCGGGCTGGAACGCTCCCGCGGCGATGGCGGCGAGAGCCCGCTGGTGACTCTGCACCGCGTACTCGTCCTGCTCGGTTCGGCTGACCTGGTATTTCTCGGCCACGATCTCGCCGGTGCAGCCCATATGGAAATCGGAATAGGCGTCCCACAGTCCATCGTGGATCATCGAATCGATGAGCGTGCCGTGGCCCATGCGAAGTCCTTCGCGCGCCCCCCGCAGAAGGTGGGGGCAGTTCGACATCGACTCCATGCCGCCCGCGACCACGATGTCCACGTCGCCGGTGGCGATTCCCTGAGCGGCGAGCATCACCGCCTTCAGGCCGGAGCCGCAGACCTTGTTGATGGTGAGGGCGCCCACTTTGGGAGGCAGGCCGGCGTGGATGGCGGCCTGCCGCGCGGGGGCCTGTCCGAGGCCGGCGGAGACCACGTTCCCCATGATGACTTCATCGACATCGGCAGGATCGATGCCAGCGCGCCGAATCGTCTCCTTGATGACCATGGCGCCGAGCTGCGGCGCGGTAAAGGATTTCAGGCCCCCCAGGAACTTGCCGGTGGGGGTGCGGACGGCGGAGACGATGACAGATGAGCGCATGGGGCCATTTTAGCGAACCCCCTGGTCAGGCAATGATGCATCGGCACCGTGCCGGCAGGACTCCTACCGCCGGAGCGCTTCCACTTGTTCCGGGGTCAGCAGGCCAGGGTCGCAGTTTCCATAGCCGCTCCGGCAGGCCTCGAAGTTTCGGGCCAGCGTGGCCGTGCGCACCGACTCACGCTGATCGACTCTCAGCAGCTCCTGGTTGCAGCTCGAATACCCGTTCCAGCAGGCGGCGAAGTTCTGAGCTCGCCGCTCGGTCTCCACCGCCTGTTGCTGGTCTTGGTTGAGCAGGGTCGGGTCGCAGCGCGAGAATCCGCTTCGGCAGTCCGCGAAGTTCCGGGCCAGGCCGGCCGTCCTCACCGACTCGGCCTGATCCGCGCTGAGGAGGTTCTGGGCGCAGCCTGAATACCCGTTCCAGCAATCGGCGAAGTTCTGGGCCCGACCCTCGGTCTCAACCGCTTCTGCCTGGTCCGCGGTCAGAAGCGACCGGTCGCAGCCTGCGTTTCCGTTCCGGCAGCTGGCGAAGTTCCGAGCCCGCCGGGCCGTATCCACCGCCTCCTTTTGATCGGGGTTCAACAGGGTCGGGTCGCAGCCGGTGAATCCGCCCCGGCACGAAGCGTAGTTGCGGGCGCGGCGCTCGGTCACGACCGCCTCCTGCTGATCGGGGCTGAGCGACCCGGGGTCGCACCGCGTGGAACCGACCCGACAGGAGGCGAAATTCCGGGCCAGACGGGCGGTCTCGACCGCCTCTTCCTGGTCCGTGGTCAGGACGGCCCGGTTGCAGCTCGAGTAGCCGTTCCAGCATGCGGAAAAGTTCTGCGAGCGCCGGTCGGTCTCGACCGCCTCCCGCTGATCGTCATTGAGAAGAGAGAGGTCGCAACTCATGTAGCCGTAGCGGCAGGCGTCGAAGCTCCGGGCCAGGTCTGCGGTGTGAACCGCCTCCGCCTGATCCTCGGTGAGCAGGGCCCGCTTGCAGGCCAGGGAGCCGGTCCGGCAGGCGGAGAAGTTGCGAGCGAGGCTTGCCTGCTCGACGATCTCGAGTTGCTCTTTCGTGAGCTCGCCCGGCCGGCAGGTCGCGTAGCCCACACGACAGGCGAAGAAGTTGCGCTCGGTCGCGCCCGGCTCCTGGGCGGTCCCGGGGGACGAGGCCGAGGCGGCGCCCGCCGTCATCCCCAACAGAGCCGCGAATCTCAAGAAGCAATGCATCCCCACGAGAAAAAGGTACGCTGCCTCGCCCGAGCCTGTCAAGCTCCGGAGCCAGGAGGCTATCTTCCCGCGCGGTCGCCGTCGATCCAGGCCGTCACTTCCCGGTCGAGCAGGTCGAGGGGCACTGCGATCACCGCCGCCAGGCGTATTGCGCCTTCACCAGAAGCTCGTTCGAGTCCCGGGCCCAGCCGGCCGGACTTTCCTTGAAGTCGCGGATGTTGTGGTTGTAGATCACGAACAGATCGCCCTGGGGATGGAAGGTCCAGCGCAGGCGGTTGTTGGTGCCGACCGAGCGCGTTTCGTTGTCGAACTGGACGAAGGTGTTGACCTGGAGATCGGGAGAGAGGTTCAGCCGCGCCTTCACCCCGAGCAGGGTCTGACTGAAGTCGCCCTCGGGGAGGCGTCCGATGTTGTGCTCTGCGTTCACCAGGAAGCTGACGATGGGCGACGGCGTCCACGTTCCCTCCACCAGGATCTGATCGAGCCTGCCGTCGTAGAAGTCGCCGAACCACCAGGTCACCTGTCCGGACAGGCGCCGCTTGGCCGCCGTGCCCGCCTCCAGTCGATAGCGCAGCCAGTCGTAGGTCCCGGCCGGAATGATCACGCCCTCCGCGATCTCGAAAGGAGCGAAGAGGCGCTCCCCGGTCGGAACCACGTTCACCTCCACCCGGTCGCCGCTCTCGAGCCGCCAGTTGATGGGAGCCATGAAGATGCGATAGCTCTCTCGCACGCCCTGCAGATTGGTGATGTAGCTCGCGAAGAACTCGTGGAACATCTGCCGGATGAAGGTGCCCTGGAGTCGCGGGGCGAAGACGGCGGAGAGTCCGTACACTTTCACCGCGGTGCGCGGCACGAAGCCGAGGGACGGATCGAAGCCGTCGCCCACCCGCCGGAAGGTGGCGGAGAGATCCCACTTGTCGTTGGGCAGGTCGAGCTTCAACCCCCAGGCCTCTTTCGAACCGGTGAGACCGTCTCGGCGCGCCATAAGGCCCCACCCTCCGAACCACAGATTCTGCCCGCCCCGGAACCGCGAGGTCTGGTAGGTGAGGTCGATGCCGGCGGTGGAGGCCCCGGTTCGACCCAGCGGATCGCCCGCGGTGGCGATGAAGCCCACGCTCGATTCGGCCAGGACGTTGCGTCTCACCCGCAGGGCGGCGAGCGAGGTGGCCGGGGCCAGGCCCGCGACCTCGCGCGTCCGGACAAAGAGGCCGCCGAGGCTGGTGTTTCCCTGCCGGCCCGACAGTTTGACCCCGGCCAGGATTGGAACTTCCTTGCCTTCGACGAGACCGATGCGGCGGGAAAAGAAGGGCAGGATGTCGTCCGACAGACCCAGACCGAACCCGAAGGTGTCGGACCCCTCGAGGAAGAACGCGCGCTTCTCGGGAAAGAAGAGAGGGAAGCGAGTGAGATTGGTCCGCCGGGTGTCGGCCTCGGTCTCCGCGAAGTCCGTGTTCACGGTCAGGGAGGCGGTGAGGTTGGAGCCGAGGCGCTTGGCGACGTCCAGGCTCACGTCTCCGGTGGCGGAGGTCGGGGCGTTTCGGGAGGGCCGATCGAACCCGCCTACCAGCGCGGGGCGCACCGAAAGGCCGAGGCCGAGGGCAAAGTCCGGCAGGTCGGTCAGAAGTCCGGCGCGGCTGGTCTGATAGAGCTTGATGTCGTTCGAGGCCGAGGCCCAGCGCGCGGTCTCCTGATGGCGCTGGATCCGGCGTTCCACGTTGAACCCCCAGGAGGTCAGTCCCTCCGCGAAGTTGATCGAGAAGACGGGGATCCGAACCTCCGCCGACCAGCCCTCCGCGTTTCGTTCCGTCGCCGCCTCCCAGACCCCATCCCAGTTCTTGGCGACCGAGCTGCCGTTTCCTTCCACCAGACCATCGAAGCGGGCTCCTCCCGGATTCACGGAGAAGACGTAACCGGAGCGACCGTCCTGGAAGGGATCGAGCACGAACAGCAGATGATCCTCTCCGTCGAAGTCACCGTCACGCTCCTTGGTGAAGGAAACGATTTGCCCCGGATCGGGGTCGAAACAGCGGACGCCGATCACGATGTCGCGGGCGCCGGCCAGGACTCTCACTTCCGTTCGTCCGGTGGGCGTGCCCCCGGGGGTCGGCTCCATCATCGTGAGGTCGGCGATGGAGGCGGCGCTCAGCCATTCCGGCTCATCGAGGCGCCCGTCGACCTCGACGTCCGACTGCAGGGTCCCGGCTCGAAGCCTCGGGCGAGTCTCGGCGTCGGCGGCGAGGAGCGCCGCCAGAAGAAGCGGAAGAATCAAACGGTCAGGCCTTGCGCACCGCCTCGAGCCGGCGCTGCACCTCGTCCCAGTGGACGTTGGCGAAGAACGCGTCGACGTATCGTGCGGCGGACGCGCCGAAATCGATGTGGTAGGAGTGTTCGTAGAGGTCGAGGACGAGCAGAGGCGTGCCCATGACCGCGCTCTGGGAATGGTCGGAGGACCAGTAGTTGTGCAGTTCGCGCGTGTGCTGATTCCAGGCGAGCACGGTCCAGCCGGAGCCTCCGTAGAGCGAGGCCGCGGTCTTTCGGAAGTCGTCCTCCCAGGCCTCGGCCGACCCGAACGAAGTCTTGAGCGCGTCGGCGAGCGCCCCCCCGGCCCGGCCCGAGCTGCCGAGGTTCGCGAAGTACAACTCGTGAAGCACCATCGAGCCGCGGCGGATCAGTTCTTCGCGCTTGAGGCCGCCGTAGACGAAGGCCGGAGTGTCCTGGTTGAGACGGGCGGCCGCGATGCGATCGCGCACGCCGTTCAGGGCCCGAATCGTGCCCGCGTAGTTGTTCTCCCAGTGCGACTTCAAGAGACGTTCGGAGAGGCCGTTCAGTTTCGCGGGATCGAAGGGCAGGGGTTTGATCTCGAACGGTTTGAGCGACACCGTAGCGCCCGCTTGCGGAGCGCTGGAGGTTTGAGCGGCGGCGAGGGCGGGCGCCAGCGCGGCGGCGGCCGCGAGGGCCTGACGGCGCGTGAGTGATGGATTTTGGTCCACGGGCTTCTCCTCTCGCCGACCTGGCGGCATCGCCGGCCGGGAACAGGCTTGAGCCTACGCCTGAAACCGCTAACCGTCGGGATTCAGAAAAGCTTCTCGAGCCAGGATCTTGGTTTCGACCAGGTCGGCGGTGCTGAGGCCGATGGCCTGGGCGACCTTCCGCACGAAGTACTCTTCGTGACCTTCAAGCTCGGCGTCGGCGAACGCGAGCTGCCACATGCATTCCACCACCTTCTTCTTCTGGCCGAGAGTGCACCGGCGTTCCAGGATCCGGAGCAGTTTTGGAAGAGGCGTCTTGACGTATTCTTCGGCGGTTCGGATGACGAGCGTGGCGCCCTCGGCGTCGACTTTCAGGACCCGAGCCACGGCGGCGACCAGAGCCGCGTGCTCATCGTGCTTCGACTCCCGATCGGCCAGGATCATCTGCAGAAAGAGGATGGTGGTGGCGAGCTGCAAAGGCCGGCCCGAAAGCGCCTCACCCGCTTTCTCGGTCGCCGGCGGTCTCGCCGCCCGCTCTTCGAAGAAGTGCCGAATCGCCTGAAGCAGCGCGGTCTCGATATCCGGGCTTGAGGGTTCAGCGGGCATGACAGAGGGACCGCCGCGACGGTACGTGAGAGAACCGGGGTCCGTCAAGGATCCACCGCGGATCCAGGGCGGCTGCCCTGGCCCGGTCGCTTAGAATGGAGAGGTCGCGTTGGCTGAGCCGCGCTCTCATCGCGAGGCCCACGCCAGCGTCGCCGACGCCCTTTCGACCTCGATAAGGACAAGGAAGCTACGACACGATGTCATCTGCTCATGCGCTGGTCCGGCCTCCATTCCGGTGATGCTGCTGTTCAAGAATCTGCTTTTCACCCTGGTCGTGCCGGGTACGGTTGCGGTCTACGTGCCCCGACTGATGACCCGGGGCCTTCCGCCCTCTTCGGACCGGGCCGCGGCCTTTTCTGTCCTGGCTTTCGCCGCCGGCGCTTCGATCTACGCTTGGTGCGTGTGGGACTTCGCTGCTTTCGGGAGGGGGACACCC
>JAQBHL010000353.1:0-11222 GCA_032127745.1 Acidobacteriota bacterium | reverse complement strand
AGCAGCCCGTGGTGAAAGTCGGGCCGCGCCGGAAGCGGATCTTTTCCGCCAGCTCTGCGTTGCTGAACCTCGCAATATTCCCGATATTCCTTCGGTCCAGCGCCTTGATCTGACGAAAATTCTCTCGCTTCCGACGCGACCGGACTTTCACCACGGGCTGCTAGCGCACAAAATGCATGATCCAGGCGCCCACGATGGCGGATCCGACGAAGGCCGCGAATATCCTGGCCGCGGTTATCGCCCGCTCGCGCGGCGTGTCCTCGGAGAGCGTTCCCATGGCCACGGAGGTGAAGCCGGAGAACAGGAACAGGGCCACGAGGTGGGATTCGAGAAAAGTCATGCCCGCTACTTCTTCCGGCCCGCGGTCACGTCGAAGGCATCGAGGGCGAGCAGGATATTCAGCAGTCCCGCGGCTTCGGTGAAGGTGCTGCCGTACTCGAAGGTGCTCCGGGTGATGAGGGCGGGGTCCTGTCCGAGGCCGAGCAACTGGGCCAGGAAGTAGGGCACGCCGACCATGACCTGAGCGATGCTCCTCACCAGGGCGAGGGGGTCATCGAAGCCGATATGGAACTGAAGTCGCGCGCCATACAGGACGCCGAAGCCAAACAGGCCCAGGGTGCAGACGAAGTAAACCGCGGCGCGCTCCCGCAAGCGGGCCAGGGCGTGACCGGCGCCCGGCACGAGCAGCGCGACAAAGCCGGCGAACCAGGGAAACAAAGTGCGGGCTACTCCTCGGACGTTTCGCCCGGGGAGACCTCGTCGAGCGATCCCAGGTCGCCTTCTTTGTGCATGTACTTGATCGCATGCTTCATGAGCATGAGATTCGGAGCGCCGCGGCGGTGGAGCTTGATCGCATTCTCGTCGTACCACTCGATCACGCCGTTCAGGACTTCGCCGTCCATGGTCACGACCACCATGGGCGTCTTTCCGGCCATCTGCTTGACGAAGTAGAAAGCTTCGGCCGCGGTCTCCGGCGGGGGCGGCGGCTTCTTCCGGCTGGTCGACGCGGCCTGACGGGCCGCCGACATGTCGGAGCGAATGAGTTTCCGGTTGATCGACATCAGGCCGGCAGTTTAGCAGCGGCCTTCGCGGATTGGATGTCCTTCACCGCATCCAGGATCGCGTTCGCGATCCGGCGCTTCGGCGCCTTGTCCACCTGGATCACCCGGCCATCGGTGAAGAGCAGGTGAACCTCGTTGTCGTCCGCGGAAAAGCCGATGTCGGATCGGGACACGTCGTTGGCGACGAACAGATCCGCCTTCTTCTGTTTCAGCTTGGCCTGGCCGTGGGCGACCACCTCGCTCGTCTCCGCGGCGAAGCCGACCAGGACCTGGCCCGTCCGCTTGCGGCGGCCGAGACCGGCCAGGATGTCGTCGTTGCGGACGAGGGAGATCTGCATCTCCTCGCGGTTCTTCTTGATCTTGTCCTCGGCCGGAGTCTCGACCCGGTAATCGGCCACCGCCGCGGCCATCACGATCACATCCGCCTCTTCAAGCGCTGCTTCCATGGCCGCTTTCATCTCCGTCGCGGACTCCACGCGAACCATGCTCACGCCCTCAGGCGCCGCGAGATCCACGGGCCCGCTCACCAGGGTCACCGAAGCGCCCCGGGCCCGGGCCGCCTCGGCCACCGCGTAGCCCATCTTCCCCGAGGAACGATTCGAGATGTACCGCACCGGATCGATCTTCTCCCGGGTGGGCCCGGCGCTGACCACGACCCGCAGGCGGGCCAGATCCTTGTGGGCGTCGAGAACCTTCAGCACCGCGGCCACGATCTCGGGAGGCTCGGCCAGCCGGCCTTCGCCCACCCAGCCGCAGGCCAGGTCCCCGCTGGAAGGCTCCACCACGTGAACGCCCCGAGCACGCAGGGCATCGAGGTTTTCCCGAACCGAGGAACTGTTCCACATGTTCACGTTCATGGCCGGGGCCAGCAGAACAGGCCCGGTGAAGGCGAGGGCGGTGGTCGAGAGCGCGTCGTCGGCGATTCCCCGGGCCAGCTTGGCGATGACGTTCGCGGTGCAGGGCGCGATGACGAAGATATCGGCTTCGTCGGCGTAATCGATGTGGAGGATCGAACCGTTCTCGCCCAGCGGCCGCTGGTCGGTGAGAACCGCCGCTTTCGACAAAGTTTCGAAGGTGAGGGGACCCACGAACTCGGTGGCGGTGCGGGTCATGACCACGCGCACCCGGTGGCCCGCCTTGTCGAAGAGCCTCAGAACCTCACAGGCCTTGTACGCCGCGATTCCGCCCGTGACACCGAGAAGAATGCTGGCCATGGAGATTAAAGCCCCTCTTCAAATTCCAAAGCCCCGGGGCGAAAACCCGCCGAAGGGGCTCAAAACGGATCAGTCGATGTTGGTGACCCGGGGCGGTTCCTGCTTCATTTCCCAGGAGACCGCGCCGGCCAGAACTTCCTCGATGGCCACGCGGGTGGGCTTGTAGCTGGTGGTGAGGACGCGGGGCTTGGCCCCGGCCTGGAGTTGCTTCGCGCGCTGGGCGGCCACGATGATGAAGCGGAACTTGCTGTCGATTTCTTTGGGGAGGATGAGGTGTTTCACTGGCCTGTCGTTGATAAAGGGCTTGGGGTTATCGGGGTTTGACAATTGATTCTTTCATTCGGGGAACCCTCGCAGAGAAACCGCAGGGTGAGCCCGCCCATGTTCAATTGCGAAGCATAGCCGATCCAGCCGTTTGGCACCCCCTGGCCGGAGAAGCGCGGTCAGAGTCCGCCGCCGCGCGGCGAGGGCGGGGTCTCCACGCGGCGCGGTGTCCCGGCGCGTTCGGCTTCGATGATCTCCTTCACCTTTCGGACCGTGGTGTCGAGGTCGTCGTTCACCACCACGTGGCGGAATTCGGAGGCGCGTTCGATCTCCCCGGTGGCGTTGCCGATTCTCCTCGCCACCACATCCTCCGAGTCGGTGGCCCGGCGGCGCAGACGCTGGCCCAGGACTTCGACCGAGGGGGGTCTCAGGAAGATGGTCAGAGCGGAGGGATGCGCGGCCACGATCTGGGCCGCGCCTTGAACGTCGATGTCGAGCACGAGATCCTTCCCCGCCGCCCGGGCGCGCTCGAGTTCGGCCCGGGAGGTTCCGTAGAGCCCTCCGTGAACCTTGGCCCACTCGAGGAGAGCGCCCTCCGCGATCAGCTCACGGAAGCGGGTTTCGTCCACGAAGAAGTATTCGCGCCCGCTCTGCTCGCCCGGTCTGGGCGCGCGGGTGGTGTGGGAGATCGAGAAGAGGAGTCCGGGCACCTCGGCGAAGACCCGGGCCAGAACCGTGGATTTGCCGCCGCCGGAAGGAGCCGCCACGACAACGAGGAGCGGCTCGCTCATACCGCGGGATCCTCTCTGAACTGCAAGTCGTGCAGCCGGGCGTAGATGCCGTTTTGGGCCAGCAGCTCATCGTGCCTGCCTTCTTCCCGGATCTCTCCCCTCTCCAGGACCAGAATGCGATCGGCCCGCCGCACCGTGGCCAGGCGATGGGCGACCACCAGCGTGGTCCGGCCCTTCATGAGGTTGAAAAGAGCCTGCTGAACCAGGCTCTCCGACTCGGTGTCGAGGGCCGAGGTGGCCTCGTCGAGAATCAGAATCGGCGGGTCCTTGAGCAGGGCGCGGGCGATGGCGATCCGCTGCTTCTGTCCCCCGGAAAGCCGCGAGCCCTTTTCTCCGATCACGGTGTCATACCGACGGGGCAGATCGAGGATGAAGTCATGGGCGAAGGCGGCGCGCGCGGCGCTTTCCACCAAAGACCCTTCCGTCCCGGACAGGCCATAGGCGATGTTCGCGCGCACGGTGTCATTGAAAAGGATGGTGTCCTGTTTCACCAGGCCGATCTGACGGCGCAGGCTCTCGATGGTCATATCGCGGATGTCCACGCCGTCCACGAGGATGGCTCCGCCCGTCACGTTGTAGAAACGCGGAAGGAGATTGAGCAGCGAGGTCTTTCCGGAGCCGCTCATCCCCACGATCGCCACCACCTCCCCTTTGCGCGCGATCAGCGAAGCGCCGGCCAGGACGGGGTTGGAGCCGTGGTCATACCGGAAGGACACGTTGCGGTACTCGACCAGGCCTTCGAAGGCCTTGAGCGGCCGGGCGGTGGGAGAGTCCTTGATCTCGCGATGGGTGTCCAGGAGATCGAAGGCGCGCTCTCCGGCCGCAAACGCGCCCTGCAGCGCGGAATTCACCTTCGACAAACGCTTGATCGGGGTGTAGAGCGCGAACAGACCGGCCAGGAAGGAAGTGAACGAGCCCACGGTCATGTGGCCCTTCGAGATGGCCCAGGTGCCGTACCAGAGAACCACCACCACGGACAACCCGCCCACCGCCTCCATGAGCGGGGGCAGGAACGCGGTCGTCCGGACCATGCGCAAGGTCACCCCCTGCAGGCGCTCCAGCGCCTTCTCGAAACGCGCCTTCTCGAAAGTCTCCATCCCAAAGGCCTTGACCACCCGAAATCCCGAGAAGGTCTCCTGGAGAATGTTTGAAATGTCCTTCCAGCGTCGCATGGAACTTTCATTCGACCGACGCAGCCTTCGCCCCAGCCTGATCAGAGGAGTGAAGGCGAGGGGCATGAGGACGAGAGCGATGAGGGCGAGCCGCCAGTCGTGGTAGAAGAGCAGAAGGACGAGGCCCGTCACGGTGAGCCCTTCCTTCAGCAGATCGCCCGCGATTTCTCCGAGGGCGGTCTGAATCCTCTCCACGTCCGAGGTCAGGTGGCTCATCAGGGAACCGGTGGTCCGCTTCGAGAAGAAATCGAACGACTGATCCAGGATGTGGGCGTAGATGGCGCGCCGGAGGTCGAAGACCGCCTTGAGCCCGGCCTCCGAGAGCAGGGTGGTCGAAAAGTAGGCGCCCAGGCCCTTGATGGCGTAGAGGCTGATGATGGCGACGGCGACATCGCGAAAGCCGACGTTCCGGATCAGGACATCGTCGAAGATCAGCTTGATCATGTAGACGAGGCCGGCGTTCGACAGCCCGTACAGGACGGTGGCGAGCCAGCCCAGGAGGATGAGGGCCTTGTGGGGCCGGGCATAGCTGAGCAGGCGCCTCGCCAGCTGCACGGAGCTTTGCCGCGGTCGTGACCCGGTGGCCGTCCGGGTCCGTCCGGGGTCTGAAGACGCGGCGCTCAAGGGGGCTCCGCCGCCACGGTACGGCGGCCCCGGCGACTCGTCCGGCGACACTCGAGGGAGGACTTCGGTCAATGCGATGGTCGGGGAGTTTAGTTGGGGAGACGTGTTTTCCCTGCTACGATCTTTAGCGAGATGGATCTCAACCACAAAGGCGCCGCCCTGGCCCTCGCTCTCGCTCTGGCCCTGCCCGCGTGTTACGACTTTCACATGGTGGGTCCCGAAGACCCCCCGCCCCTGAAGTCGCCCCTGACCGTGTCCGTTTCGCTGCTCTATCAGCAGCCGGTGGGCTGTGTGAACACCGCCTCAACCTGCGATGGACCGGTGACCTTTCAGGCCACTTGGATGAAGCTTGGCGAATACGTCATCCTTGAACAGTCTTCCCCTCACACCTGGGTGGCCACGATCAAGGACGTGCCCGTCAATTTCCCGGGCGTCGATCCCCACCGCGTCTACGCCGTCGATCCCTATCTTCTCGACACCGCGACCGGCGGCGTCTCCGCCGATCGCCTCACCGTGGGAGGCGAGCGGATCGTGAAGTTCGAGAATCCCGGAGGCGCGCGGGAGCAGGGCCTCATCTACATCGACGCCAACGGCAAGGGACGTAGCCCGCAATAGGGATCGCGGCCGAGGGGGATGCCCGTCGTCCTCAGGCCGCGCGTATGACCCCGACCGCTGTCGCCTCAGGATGGCGACCGCGCGGGCCGCACTGGCCGCCACCTGCCGGTCCCGGTCTTTGACCAGCGGCTCGATGGCGGGGAGCGCGCCCACCACGCCCACGTTGGCGAGGGCGTCGCAAAGACCGGCGCGGATCTTGGCATCCGGCTCCTGGAGGTAATCGAGCGCCTCGGGCAGTGCGCGCGCTCCGAACTCCTCCACATAGCCTCTCGACTGCCGGAACTGGTGGTTCGATCCCCCCAGGCCCAGGATCACGGTGTCGATGAAAGGGCGGTCGCCAAAGAGGAAGATCGCGAATGCGTAGGCCGCCCGCAGTTCCTCATTCCGCTCCCGCTGAAAGGCCCGTTTGAAACTCGCTTCGTTCGCTTCGGCCCCGAGACGCGCCAGCCCTTCGATGCTGTACCGGCGCCGGCTCACGTCGGCCTGAAGGACCAGACGCTCGAAGAGTGCGCGATCCTCCGGCAGCGCCAGCTGGGCGAGCGAACTGAGAGCCAGAATCCCGTCCTCCGAATCCGGAGACCGGGCGAAGAGCCTTCGCAGGCCGGCCGCGGCCTCCCCCACCTTGAGACGGCCAAGGCCGGCGATGGCGCGCCGCCTGACCGACGACGATGGATCCGCGATGAGGGGCGACAGCGCCTCACCATCCGCGGAGGTGCCGACCTTGACCAGAGCCGTCACCGCCAAAGCACGCACGTCCGCCTCCGCGTCGCCGAGGGCCGCCACCAGATCCACCGCGACCTCGGTGCCACCCAGGATGCCGATGGCTTCGGCGGCCGACTCGCGGACGTTCCGGTCCGAGTCCTTGAGCAGCCGGGCCAGCGATCTGAAGACCTGGAGGTCCACGGGAGCCACGACCATGGGCTCGGGCTTGTCCCGCCCGTCGGAGAAGATGGAGAGGAACTTGGAGGTACGGGGGCGATCTCTCCGGGTGTAGATCTCCACCACCCCAAAGACGGCCTCGGACCGCAAACGCGACTCTGAGTCGGCCATGAAGACCACCATCGAGGGAACGCCCGCGAGTTCCCGCAACGAGGCGATGGCGCGGAGAACCGCCAGGCGAACGTCGGGATCGGGATCGCGCACCAGTTCGGCGAGGCGGGGGAGAGCATCGGGGCCCTTCGACCTTCCCAGGGCCGTGGCGGCCCGGCGCCTGACCCCGGGGTTCTCGCTCTTCAGGCCATCGACCGGTCCCTCCTGAGAAGACTCGACCGGAGAGGCCGGGCGAGCGTCCAAAGCGGATGCGGACATCAACACCAGGGCGGCGCCCAGGAACCGGCCCGCTGCGGAGCCGCCTCGTGAAGACATCGGTTTCATCGCATCCTCCTTTCTGCCTTTCTGCTGTTCGCGATCTGGATGGAGGATATCGTCGCTCCGCTCTGGCGCCGGCACCCCGGGGAAGGTTTCGGATCGCAGGGCGGCCGGGCGGCCAAATAGGCGGCTTATAGGAGAATGGTGGGATGTTAAGACTTGCCCTCGGGCTTTCCGTCTTCGCCCTTCTGGGGAGCGAAGCGCCACCGGACCCGGGCGCTGCCGCCCTGGTCCAGATTCCCCCCGATGTCGCGATCTTTCCCCTCGAAGATCTGAAACCCGGAATGAAGGGCGTGGGCCGGACCGTGTTCGCCAACCAGAAACTCGAGACCTTCGAGGTTGAGATCATCGGCGCCCTCGAAAACTCCGCGCCCAAGCAGACCATGGTGATGGCCCGGCTGAAAGGCGGGCCGCTCGCCAACACCGGGGTCATCGCGGGCATGAGCGGCTCGCCCGTATACATCGACGGCAAGCTCCTCGGCGCGGTGGCCTTCGGGTTCGGTTTCTCGAAAGAGGCCATCGCCGGCATCACGCCGTATGTGGAAATGACCGCTTTCTCACGCTTGAACGACTCCATGCTTCGGGCCGCGGCCTCGACGGGTGACGCCGCCCTCCGGCCGATCCCGCTCCGAATGTCCGGTCTGCCCATGCCCCTCGATCCGCAGACCCTGGTCACGAAATTCACGGAGGCGCTCGGCGCCGTGGGTCCGAAGGGACCGGGGTCGCCCACCGGCCTTTCGGGGATGAGCCCCCTGCCCATTCCCCTGTCCGTCTCCGGTCTTTCCGGATCCGCCTTCGATGTGGCGAAGGGACTCTTTTCGAGAATGGGCTTCACTCCCATTCAGGTTCCGGCCACCGGCAAGCCTCCCCGGCCTATTCCGGCCCTCGAGCCGGGATCTCCGGTGGCGGTGTCCCTGATTCAAGGCGACTTCGATTTCTCGGCCACCGGCACGGTGACCCACATCGACAAGGACGCGGTCTATGCGTTCGGGCATCCCTTCTTCGGAATCGGGCCGATCGACTTCCCCATGCGAAAGGCGTGGGTATACGACGTGTTCCCCAGCCTCAATCAGTCGTTCAAGATCTCGAGCGCCCACGAAACCATCGGCAGTTTTCAGCAGGACCGCGCCACCGGCATCTCGGGGAAGCTCGGACCTGGACCGCGGATGATCCCGGTCAAGGTGTCGCTGCAGAACCGGCCCGGAATCAGGCAGGACTATTCGTTCTCGGTGGTGCAGGACGACCTCTTCACCCCCCTCACGGTATATGCCAGCGTCCTCTCCGTCCTCCAGAGTCAGGAGCGCGTGGCCGGACCCTCGACCGTGACTCTGGATGCCACCGTGAACTTCACCAGCATCCCCCCGATGAGGCTGCAGGACCAGTTCGCCGAAGGGCAGCCGGGAGCCATGGCCGCAGGCCTGGTGGGCGCCGCGATCTCCTTCGTGATGAACAACGAGTTCCAGAGGGTCAGCCTCGATTCGGTGTCCGTCAATCTCATCGCCAGGGAAGCGCAGGAAACCGCGGTCATCGACCGGGCCTGGGTAGAGAGCGACGGACCGATCCACCCCGGCATCACCCTCCCCGTGAAGGTGGCGCTGCGAACGTTCCGCGGCGAGGAAGTCGTGGTTCCCATATCCGTCGATGTGCCGGCCGGAGCGACGCCTGGGCGCTACGTCCTTTACGTTTCGGACGGCGCCGCTCTCTCCCTCGCTGAACAGCGGGAGATGCGCCAGGCCTTCGTTCCGAGGAGTCTCGATCAGATCGTGCGGGCGGTGAACTCGATCCGGAGGAGCACCCAGATCTACGTGCGGCTGCAGAAATTCGAGGAGGGTGCTGCGGTCTCCGGGACCCTGCTCCCCGGCCTTCCTCCCTCGATGATGCAGGTCCTGGGCGGAAACCAGGGCGGAGAACCGGTGGTCCGCACCGCCACCAGCGTGGTCTGGGATGGCCAGCAGCCCGTCGACTACTCGATAAAAGGCGCCCGGTTCCTGGCCCTTCAGATTGAGCGATAACCGACAACAAGGATTTCATGCCCTCAAGATTTCGTGCCCCTCTGGTTCTTGCCGTCCTCGCCACCTCGGCTATGGCCGTGCAACCCCAGTTCCTCAGGATCTCGACCATGAGCGATTTCCTGGAAGGAGAGATCCAGGGACTGTCGGTGGATTCGGCGGGGCGCTTGTCCCTCGGGCCCGCCGCGACCATCGGCCCCGATCTGGGAGTGCCGGCGGTGTGGTCGATCGCGGCCGACGCTCAGGGCGTCCTCTACGCGGGGACGGGCCACGACGGGCGAATTCTGAAGATCTCCAACCAGACCACGGAGACCTTCTACGATGCGGCCGAGGCGGAGGTTCAGGCCCTGGCCATGGGCCCGGACGGCCGGCTCTACGCGGCCACGAACCCCGACGGCATGGTCTATGCGATCGACAAGGCCGGAAAAGGCACGGTCTTCTTCGACCCCGAGGAGCGCTACATCTGGGCGCTCGCCTTCGATGGACAGGGCCGGCTATGGGTGACCACGGGCGGCGAGGGGAAGATCTATCGGGTCGATGCGAAGGGAAAGTCCACCTCCATTCTGACCAGCCAGGACACCCACGTCACCTCCATCGCCATGACCCGGGATGGCGGCGCCTTCGCGGGCAGCTCTCCCTCCGGGCTGGTGTATTCGATCGACGCGAAGGACAACGTCCGCGTGGTCTACGACTCCGACTACCGCGAAGTGAAAGCCCTGCTCCCTCTGCCCAACGGATCGGTTTATGTCGCGCTGGTGGACGGACGTTCCGAGATCCCGGCCCCGCGTCCTTCGCCTTCCCCGTCTCCGGGTGCGAGCCCCGGGCCCGAAACCGTGACCGCGGTGACTTCCATCGAGGTGTTCGCTTTCCCCACTGCCCCCCCCCGCGCCAGCGACACGCCCCGAGGAGGTTCGGGCGCTCCCCGGGGCGCGGTCTTTCTGGTGAGCTCCATGGGCGACGCCGACCAACTCTGGAGCGGCGACGAGTCGCCCTTCTTCCTGTTCAAACGGGGCGATGCGGTTCTCTTCGGCACCGGTTCAAAGGGTCGCATCTACGAGGTCCGCGACGACCGCACCTACACCGTGGTGCGCACGATGCCGCAGGAGCAGCTCACCGCCGCGGTAGCTCTTTCGACCGGCGAGATGGCCATTGCCTCGTCCAACCCCGGCAAGCTCCAGTACCTGCAGGCGAAGCGCGAGACCAAGGGCGTCTTCACGTCCGCGGCCAAGGACTTCGACAACGTATCCCGGGTGGGGGCGCTCGAAGTCAGCACGCCCTCAACCTCCGTGACCTATGAGCTGCGAACCGGAAATGCCACCGACCCCGACACCACCTGGAGCGACTGGGAACCGTTGACGCCGGGCCAGCCGCCAGCGAACTCGCCTCAGGCCCGTTTCGCCCAGATCCGGGCCACCCTCACGAGCTCCGACGACAGTCCCGCCCTTTCGTGGCTACAACTCGCCTATGTCCAGAGGAACATCCGGCCGCTCGTCCGCGAGCTGACTCTGTATCCGGCAGGCGACGCTTTCCAGCGCGGGAACGGCAGCGGCGGCTCAGGAGAAACGGAGATCGCCGGCCTCGCCACCGGCGCGCCGGAACTCAAGCCTCCCGCAGCCACCGCCGGCCGGTCCACCGACGGCCCCACGCTGGGACGCAAGCTGTTCTTCCGCTCATTGAGGACGGTGACCTGGAGGGCGGAGGACGCCAATGGCGACGCCTTGAAGTACGACGTCCTCTACCGGCCGGAGAACGCCGGCAGCTTCGCCAAACTGCGCGACGGCCTGGAGGAGCCCATCTTCACGTGGGACACCGCCACCGTGCCGTCCGGCCGATACGTGCTTCGGGTGGTGGCCCGCGACCAGGATGCGAATCCGGCCGGTCTCGGCCTCTCGTATGAGAAGGACACCGAGTCCTTCGATGTCGACAACGATCCCCCGACGATCCAGGTCTCGTTCAACGGGACGGTGGCGAAAGTCGTGGTCAGGGACGCGATCAACGCCATCCGGAAGGCGGAATGGGCGAAAGAAGCGGGCACCTGGACGGATATGAATCCTCTGGACGGCCTCGCCGACTCGAGAGAGGAGGCATTCGAAATCCGCATCGA
>JAQBHL010000352.1:0-26009 GCA_032127745.1 Acidobacteriota bacterium | reverse complement strand
GCCGGAGGGCGGGGGTCTGGGGGGCCAGGACACGTCGATGCGCAGGAACTAGCGCAGGCCGGATTTACTCCGGCCGGAGCGCGGGGGTCTGGCGGGCCAGGACACGTCGATGCGCAGGAACTAGCGCAGGCCGGATTTACTCCGGCCGGAGCGCGGGGGTCTGGGGGGCTAAGCACTCTGCGGCCCCCCAGCTAAAGGAATGACTTCCGGCGTCACTGCAGCGCGGGGGTTTCGCGCGGCCGCGGTCGAGGCGGGAATCAAGCCCGGGCGGACTGACCTGGCTCTGCTGGTTTCCGACCGGCCTTGCGTCGCCTCGGGTGTCTTCACCACCAATCTCGCCAAGGCGTCGTGCGTCCTCCTTTGCGCCGAGCATCTGCGGGACGGGACCGCGCGCGCCGTCATCGTCAACGCAGGCTGCGCCAATGCGGCCACGGGTGCTCAGGGGATGTCGGACGCGCGCGAGATGGCGGCCCTGACCGCGCATGCTCTGGGGTGTGCGGCGACCGAGGTGCTGGTTTCTTCCACCGGGGTCATCGGCGTGAATCTCCCCATGGGCAAGATCCGCGCCGCCATTCCGCGAGCAGTAGAAGGACTCTCTGCGGAAGGTGGAGCGGCGGCCGCCCGCGCCATCATGACCACCGATACCAAGCCCAAGGAAGCGTCGCGGACCTTCGACTTGAACGGGGTAGCGGTCACGGTGGGCGGAATGACCAAGGGCGCGGGGATGATCGCTCCGGCACTCGCGCCCCTTCATGCGACGATGCTGGCGTACTTCACCACGGATGTCGCGGTGACGCGCCCTCTTCTCGACCAGGCTCTGATCGAAGCGGTGGGTCCCACCTTCAATCGCATCACCATTGACTCGGACACCTCGACCAACGACACCGCGATCATCCTCGCCAACGGCGCCTCCGGGGCCCGCTCCATTTCCGGGCCGGGACCGGACTACACGGCCTTCCTCGAGGCCTTGCGAGCGGTTTGCCGCGATCTCGCCCTGATGATGATTCGCGATGGCGAGGGCGTACAGCGCATCGCCGAGGTGGTGGTGAAAGGAGCGCGTTCGACGGAGGATGCCCTCCGTATCGGACGCGCGATCGCCGACTCGCCTCTGGTCAAGACCGCACTGCATGGCGGCGATCCGAACTGGGGTCGGATCATGGCCGCCGCGGGGCGCGCGGGAGTCGGGTTCGATATCAACAAGCTGGACGTCTACATCGGTGACGTCTTCGTCTGCGAGGGTGGGGTGGCCCGGGCCTATGACGACGCGGTGGCCCACCAGGCCATGGTTGCCGATCCCGGTCGCATCACCGTGGACCTTCACGACGGTGATGTTTCAGAATCCATGTGGATGTGCGACCTCACCAACTCATACGTCGATATCAACGCCCACTACCGGACGTAGTTGAGTCCAGGGAGGACGAACCACGGACCCGTCTCCCCTGGACCCCTCCGGCCTTCGGCCCGCCGGGTTTCGGGCGATGCTCGATGCGCCGGAGTGACAAACGAGCGACAGCGACTTTGCGCTGAGGGGCTCGCGAAGCGAGGCACTCAGAAATCCGTCGCATAGAGAAGCGGAATCGTCGCGTCGGGGGCCGAATCGATGGTCACGCGGACCTTGCCTGGCTGTCTGCGACCGGCGCGGCTAGGATTCCCCCTATGACCAAACTGTGGGGCGGCAACTACGAAGGGGAGCCGGACCGGCTCTTCTGGGAGTTCAACCGGTCGTTTCCGTTCGACCGACGGCTGATCCGTGAAGAGATCGCGGCCTCGCGGGCGTACGCGGTGGCTCTGGGAAGGTGTCGGGCCCTTCCCGTGAAGGATGCGGCGAAACTCGACCGTGCTCTGGCCCGGGTGCTGGCCAAATACCAGGCCGATCCCGCCTACGCCGACATCGACGTGGAGGATGTCCACTCCTTCGTGGAAACGCGCCTGGAGGAGGAGGTCGGGTCCCTGGCCGGCCAGGGACACCTTGGACGCAGTCGCAACGAGCAATCGGTCACCGCGCTACGGCTCTTCGTTCGGAGCGCCATCGACGATGCGCGCGATCGTCTGCAGGATCTGATTCGGACTCTGGTGGCGCGCGGGCTGGAAGGCGCTGCCTCGCCCATGCCCGGCTACACCCATACCCGAGAGGCCGAACCGATCACGTTCGGACACTGGGCGGGAGCGCACGCATGGGCACTGGTGAGAGATTTCGAGCGCCTGGGCGACGCGCGCCAGCGGGTCGACGTCCTGCCTCTGGGCTCGGGTGCTCTGGCCGGCACCGCCCTGCCCCTCCAGAGAGAGGCGCTCGCCCGCGCGCTTGGCTTCGCCGCGGTCTCCGAGAATGCGCTCGACGCCATCTCCGATCGCGATTTTGCGGCCGAGTTCGTCTTTGCCCTGGCCCAGATCCAGGCCCACCTCTCCCGTCTGGCCGAGGACCTCATTCACTACTCGTCCCTGCCTTACGGCTTTCTCACCCTGCCCGACGCCTTCACCACGGGCTCGAGCCTGATGCCGCAGAAGAAGAACCCGGACTCCATGGAACTGGTCAGGGGCAAGGCCTCGCGGACCACCGGGGCGGTGGTCAGACTCCTGGCCCTCACCACCGGCGTGCCCGTCGGCTACCAGAAGGATTTTCAGGAAGACAAGGAAGCGGTCTTCGACGCCCTCGATGCGGTTCTGCCCTCGATCACCGTGACCGCGGGGGTGGTGCGCGGCCTGACCCTCAACCTCAAGGTGATGAAGAAAGCGGCTTCGGCCGAAGGCATGATGGCGGCCTCCCTTGCCGTCGCCCTGGCCCGTGAGGGCGTCCCCTTCCGCAAGGCTCACGGCATGGTGGGCTCCATGGTGGCGGACGCGGTGAAGGCGAAGATCCCGCTTCGCGATCTGGCCCGTGTCACCCTTCAGAAGAGACATTCGAAGATCGCCGCTCGGATAAACGACTTCTTCGATCCGGCGAAAGCGGTGGCGGCGAAAGCGGCCCGCGGGGGCACCGCCCCCGCCGCGGTGCGCGCGTCCCTTCGCGCCGCTCGCGCTCGAGCGCGTTAGGGAGAAGGAGATGCGGATCCGCGTGGGGACCAGCGGCTTCTCCTACAAGGAGTGGAAGGGTTCGTTCTATCCCGCGGGCTTCAAGGACGCAGGCATGCTCGCCTACTACGCCGAGCGCTTCGAGACAGTCGAGATCAACAACACCTTCTATCGAATGCCCAAGCCGGAGTTGCTCGATAAATGGGCGGCGGACACGCCCGCGCACTTCGCCTTTGTGCTCAAGGCGCCGCAGAAGATCACCCACATCAAGAAGCTGGAAGACTGCGCTTCGGAAGTTGAATACTTCCTGAACTCAGCCGAGAGTCTTGGTTCAAAGCGCGGCCCCATCCTCTTCCAGCTCCCGCCCTGGATGAAGAAGGATCTTGGGAAGCTGGACCGCTTCCTCGGCCTTCTGCCGCCAGGCACCCGCGCGGCCTTCGAGTTCCGCCATGCGACCTGGTTCGACGAGGACACCTACGCCCTTCTGAAGAAGCGGGACGCCACCCTCGCCGCCTCCGAGACCGACGAGAAAAAGGGAGAACTGGGCCCACCGGTTCTACCCACCACCGACTGGGGCTACTTCCGCCTCCGGCGCACGGACTACACCGAGGCCGACCTGCGAGCATGGCTGGAGCGGATCCGGCAGCAGCCCTGGTCCGAAGCGTGGGTGTTCTTCAAGCACGAAGACGAAGGCAACGCCGCCGTCCTCGCCGCGTCTTTGCGGAATCTTCTCTAGAACAGCCGGCGGACGGCTAGCGCCGGAACGGGACCATCCGGTGGGCGTCTTCGTCCCACAGGCGCAAGGAGGCGCACTTGAGGCTGGATTTCAGGGTGACCCAGTTGGTCTGCTGCAGGCGGGGGCTCGAATCGAAGCATTCCTGCAATCGATAGTTCGGCACCCGCAGAGCGAGATGGTGGATGTGGTGGAAGCCGATGTTGCCGCTGAACCACTGGAGGATTCTGGGCAGGTGGTAATAGGAGCTGCCGCGCAGCGCCGCCTGATCGACGGTCCAGGAGCCGTCGCGATCCCAGTAGGTGTCCTCGAACTGGTGCTGCACGTAGAAGAGCCAGACCCCAGCGGTGCCGGCGATCAGGACCATGGGAATGTGGATGAGCAGGAGCGTCTTCACTCCCAGCATGAGGCCCAGCCCGCCGAAGAGAACGGTGAGGGCGATGTTGTTGAGGATGACGCTGTTCCATTCCTTGCCATAGGAGAAGGGCAGATCGAAGGGGAGGCGATGCTTGAGAATGAACTGATAGAAGGGCCCCACGCCCAGGATCACGGGCATGCTTCGATAGATGCGATAGGCGAGGCGGCGCCACCAGGGCGAACTCTCGTACTCGCGAACAGTGAGAGTGTCGATGTCGCCCATCCCGCGATGATCGAGATTCCCGGAAGTGGCGTGATGAATCGCGTGGGTCTTCTTCCAGTAGCTGTAGGGGATGCCGGTGATGACCCCCATCACCGCGCCCACCGCGTTGTTGAGGCGATGGCTGCTGAGAAACGATCCGTGCCCGCAGTCGTGCTGCACGATGAAGAGGCGGACGAACAGACCGGCGGTCGGGAGGGCGATGATCAGGTAGGGAAGAACGCCCCACTCATGCACCACACCCCACGCCAGCAGGGACCAGCCGGTCACGAACATGGTCAGGGTGGACAACACCTGCCACCAGGCGCGGGAGTCCTGGGCCTGGGCGAAGGGAGCGATGATCAGACGGAGGGGGACCTCCGGCTTTGCGACCCCGGGATCGCTGGAGGGGCAGGGCTGGGAGTTGACCTGAACGCTATCCAACATGGTGGGCAGTCTAGAGAGCTTTCCCCGGACACGTGTGTCACAGTTTCGTCATAGTTGAGGTGCGGTCTGAACCGCCCCCAGAGCATTGAATCAACGTGTCTTAGCGCCTTCGGCCCCTGCGGCGCGAGAGGCCTCCACCAGGGCCGACCCAGCCAGCTCGCAATCTTCCAAAGTCACATCACGGTGAGTCACGAAACGCAGGGCCGATTCGCTCATCACCGACGCCCGAATGCCCTGGCCTTCGAGATGATCGCCGAGCCTCTGGGCCGAAGGCGCATCGAAGTGGACGAAGAGGATGTTGGTTTCGGGATGGACGACGCTCGCTCCTCGAGCGCCCGAGGCAATCCTGGCGAGACGGCGGGCCTTCTCATGATCCTCGGCGAGGCGTGACACCATGGTCTCCACCCCTACCAGTCCGGCGGCGGCGAGGTGACCGATCTGGCGCATGCCTCCTCCGAATTGTTTCCGGATCCGCCGGGCGCCCTTGATGGCCGCGCGATCGGCGCACAGGATCGACCCGACCGGCGCGCACAGACCCTTCGACAGCGTCACCATGGCGGAGTCGGCGCCCAGGACCAGGTCCTTGAGGTCGCACTCCAGCGCGACGGCGGCGTTCCACAGGCGGGCGCCGTCCACGTGAACCTTCAGGCCGATGTCATGGGCCATGGTGATGCTGGCCCGCATATCGACGGCGGTGGCCACGGTGCCGCCGGCCAGGTTGTGCGTGTTCTCGAGGACCAGAAGCGTGACCTCCGACCGATAGTAGGAACGCGGCCGTCTGGCGGTTGCGACATCCTGGGCGGTGACGTGCCCGCGAGCGGTCACCACGGTGCGAGGCAGGACTCCGGAGAGGGCGGCCATGCCGGAAAGCTCATAGTCGACCACGTGGGAATGGGCGTCACACAGGACCTCGTCCCCCGGGCGCGTCCACAGGCGGATGGCCACCTCGTTCGCCATCACCCCCGAGGGCATGAAGATCCCGGCCTCGAAACCAAGCATTGCCGCCACCCGCTCCTCCAGCCGGACCGCGGTGGGGTCCTCGCCAAAGACATCGTCGCCCACCTCCGCCTCCGCCATCGCCTTCCTCATGGCTTCCGTGGGCCGGGTCACGGTGTCCGAGCGCAGGTCGATGGTTCGGTTCATGGATGCACGCTATGTCCGTCGCCGCCCGCTGGTCAATCCGGGATCAAGAGGGGGCGGCTAAGCTCTACCCCTCCATGAAACGCGACCCTTGCGCTCTTCAGGCCCGCGATCACGATGTGCTGGTGATCGGCGGTGGCATCGCCGGCGCTTGGACGGTCTGGGAAGCAGCCTCTCGAGGCCTGAAGGCCGCCCTGGTCGAACTGAACGATTTTGGCCAGGCCAGCAGCTGGTCGTCCCTGAAGACCGCCCACGGGGGCCTCCGGCACCTGCAGAGGCTGGACCTGGCGGGCTTCCGGGAATCGGTCAGGGAGCGCCGGGCCCTGCTCTGCGTGGCCCCCGAGATCGTCCGCCCCCTGACCTTCGCCATCCCGGTGAAGGGCGTCCTTGATCGGGTCAGGTTCTTCCTTGGGGGGATCGTCAACGACATCCTGTCCCTCGATCGGAACGACTACGTTCGCCCCGATCGGGTCATTGGCGTCTCTCGAGTCGTGGGCAAGGCCGAGGCGGCCTCGCTCTGGACCAAGGCCCTTCCCGAGGGAAGCGCCTTCCTCTGGCAGGACGCGCAGATCGTCCACACGGAGCGCCTTCTGCTCGGCCTCCTGCACGCAGCCGCGGAGCATTCCGCGGTGATCGTCAACCACTGCCGGATCGAGAGCGGCGTCTCCACCGAGGCAGGCTTCGAACTCAAGGCCCGGGATAATGCCACCGGCCACGAGCTCGTCCTTAGCACTCGATCCATCGTCAACGCGGCGGGCGCGCAGATTGAGGCGGTGTCCGGAATCTTCGGCGAGAGCTGCCTTTCCCCTCCCATGATCCGCGGGGTGAACGTCGTCCTGGGCAGCGACCTGACACCCTCTCTGGCGGTGGGGGCCCGGGACGGGGATCGATTCCTGTTTCTGGCTCCCTGGATGGGCCGGTCGATTCTGGGCACGATCTACGACGATGACAAGGGGCCGCTCGACCATCTGGTCCGCGATCTACTCGAAGGGGGAAGGCGGGCCTTCCCGCTGGCGAAGATCCAGGACGATCAGGTCAAGGTCGTGCATGTCGGTCACGTTCCGGCCGGGCCGGATGGAGAACCGATCTACCGCTCGCGCCTGATTTCCCATCAGAACCCCCGGCTGGTGTCCATTCTGACCGCCAAGTACACGACGGCTCGCGCTACCGCCCAGGCGGCGATAGACCAACTCGGCCAGGTTCTGGCGAGGACCCTTCCCCCGTCGGTCTCGGCCCGGAGGCCGCTGGCCATGGCCAGACCCTTGAGCGGGACTCTGGCGGAGAGGTTGCGAAGCGTGGAGGAGGGCGAAATGGCGATCAGCCGCGAGGATGCGGTGCGGGGTCGTCTCCTCGAGGGTTCCGTCGGGGAGATGATCGAGCCCTAGCAGCCCTCGGGGCGCTTAAGATCGCATCGCCGGACGGCCAACCGAACATGTCGCTCTTCGACCCCACGCTCGCCTCCTCCACCTACTTCGACGCTCTCGGCTCGGTTGCCCAGAGTCTTTCCGCCGACCGGGAAGAGGCCGATACGCTGACCCGCTGCCTGAAGGCGCTGGTCGAAACCTCCCAAGCCTCTCAGGGAATCGGTCTGCTTCAGGGGCCGTCAGGCCTCTCCGCGGTGGCCGAATATGGCGCCCTCGACGAAACAGTCCGGCTCGCCCACTTCACCCTGGCCCGGCTCTGTCTCGAGACCGGCCAGCCGGTGGCGGAGAGTCACGGCGCAGGCTGGTTTGCGGCCACCCCCCTGACCGGGCTGGAGGAGACCTTCGGAGCGCTTGCTTTCGCCGTTCCCGAGGCCGCGAGACCTCCCCAGGCTTTCCTCTCCGCCCTGGGCCGGCTGGTGGGCTCGGGTCTCGACGCCGGCCGTCGCTATGGGGAAATGCGGGCCGCCGCCCACCGGCTGGAGCGCCTGAACCGTCTAACCACCGCCCTGACCACGGGGGCCGATCTCGCCAGCGTGGTCGGGCCCTTCGCCCAGGAGATGCGGGGGCTTTTCGACTTCGACCGTCTCGCCTGCGGCTTCGTGAACGAAGGCGGCGACTACGTGGAGCTCGTCACCCACCCGCCCGATGAGACCTGGGGCATGGGGGGCGTGATACCGCTCGTGGGCAGCGGCCTCGGGCACGCCATCCTCGGGGGCAAGGCCATTTTGCAGCGGGACATCCGCCACTCCCATCGTTTCATAGAGGACACGAAGCTGCTGGAGGACGGCATCCACTCGTACGCCATCCTCCCTCTGGTGGCCAGAGGCCAGCCCCATGGCGTGGTGGCCCTCGGCTCCAGGCGGGCCGACGGGTTCGAGGCGGAGACCATGGTGCGCCTCCAGCCGCTCATCTCGCACCTCGCGGTTGCCTTCGACAACGTGCACCTGATGCAGAGGATGCGCGACCTCTCGATCACCGACGAGGTCACGCCGCTGTTCAATCACCGCTTCTTCCACCAGATGCTGGAACGCGAAATCAAGTTCTCAGACCGCTACAAGAGCCAGGTCTCGATCGTCTTCATCGACCTTGATCACTTCAAGCCGATCAACGATGCCCATGGCCATCTTCGGGGTTCCCACGCCCTTCGCGAAGTTGGCTTCCTGCTCCGCACCGCGGTGCGGGAAACGGACTATCCGGCGCGCTATGGAGGAGACGAGTTCGTGATCATCCTGCCTCAAACCGATGGCGAGGCCGCTCGGTCGCTGGGCGAGAAGGTCCGGGAACTGATCGAAGGACACACCTTCCTCCAGGAAGAGGGCATCAACGCCACCATCGGCGCGTCCGTCGGGATCGCCACCTACCCCGACGAAGCGAGGAGCAAGCCCGACCTCATCCGCCTGGCCGACCAGCGGATGTACGAAGACAAAGCCCTGCGCAAGGCCGGACACTAGTCCGGAAGCGGTTCGAGGCCGTCAGTTGGACGCGGCGAGCCGGTCCAGGGCTTCGCCCTTCAGGCGAAAGATCGTCCACTCGTCGAGCGGCTCGGCGCCGATCGACGTGTAGAAGCCGATGGCCGGCTTGTTCCAGTCGAGGACCGACCACTCGAGCCGGCCGCAGTTTCGCTCGGTGGCGATCTTCGCCAGATGGCGGAGGAGGGCGCGGCCCACGCCCTTGCCGCGCAGTTCCGGCTGGACGAAGAGATCTTCGAGATAGACGCCCGGCCGGCCCAGGAAGGTCGAGAAATTGTGGAAGAAGAGGGCGAAGCCCGCGGGCTCTCCATTCCAACTCGCGATGACGCACTCCGCGTAGGCTCTGTGGCCGAACAACGACTGCCGCAAGCCCTCTTCGGTCGCCACCACCTGGTCGGACAGGCGCTCGTATTCGGCCAGGGCCTGGATGAAAACCAGGATCTGGGGCACGTCCTTCTCCGCGGCGAGGCGAATTTCGAGTTCCGGCGAATCGGTCATGACGCCTTTCGGATGGCCACCATCAGCAGACGATACCCTTCGTTCAGGGGCAGGAGAGCGTCCAGCCGCGAAAACAGCCAGACCAACGGGAAGACGGCGCTGTAGGCGGTGAACATTCTGGCGTGGCGGTTGAGATCCTCGCCCGTCACCACCACTCCTTTCTTAGACCCCTTCTGGCCCAGGCTTTCGAGGCCCCACTGCATCGCGGTGTCGATGGTTTCCGAGAAGGCCTTGGTGTACGTGCTTGCTCCGGTCACCTCGAATCGGCTCTGGAGCAGTGTGGTCAGGGAATCGCGCGTGTATCCCGGTCGGAGGTGGCCGTGCTTTTCATCGGTCTGGCCGAGCCTCAGGCGCAGCCGGCGCAGGAGAGTGTCGCGGGCGTGCGGAGTATTGACCACCAGTCGTCCGCCCGGCTTGAGGATGCGCGCGATCTCGGTCAGGAAACGCTCTTCGTTCTCTATGTGCTCGAGCATGTCCGCGATCACCACCAGGTCGAACTCCGCGCTATGGAAAGGCAGTTCCCTCTCGTCGACCAGGTGGACATCTGTTTTGACCAGAGCCCGGATCGCTTCCACGGTTTCCGGAGTGAGGTCCCCGGAGGCCCACGACCCGCCCTGCCGACGGAGCAAAAGACTGACCACGCCGTTGTCCGACCCCAGGTCCAGGCAGCGCTTTCCCTCGACGCTCCCCAGAACCGAGAGCAGGGCCGCGACCTTGTCGCGTTTGAGCGGGGACCTTCGGTAGAGCTTGAGGGCCCAGGATTCAGACACGGTCGAACCTCGCGATCACCGGGGAGCCGAAGAGGGCCCGGAGTCCGAGGACCGTGGCCAGGCCCTCCAGGCCGCGGGAGAGGGCCGGCGTCCGGAGGGCGCGGTGGAGGGCCATGGGCCAGAAGAACTGCGGTCGCCGGGCCCGCAACGTGAAGCCGTCCTTCGCGAAGAGCGCAGCCACGTCCTCATCCTTCATGACCAGAAACGCCCGGGTGTTCCGCTCCACTCGCTTCTTGGCTGCGAAGAGAAGGTCGGAGGCGGCGTTGAAGCTCCGGGTGGTCGCGTAGTCCACGACCACGGCCCGGCGGGCCGGGCGGGCCAGGCCCGCGATCAGCGCGGGGAGGTCGTGGGCGTGAGCGAGGAGGCGGTAGCTCAGGACGACATCGAAGGACCGGGCTTCCACCGGTGGTCGCCTCAGATCGCCGGTCAGGAGATGGACGAGGCCCGAGTCCACCGACGAGCGCAAACCGGTCCCGACCGCGGACGGCGAACTGGCCAGAACGCTCACCTTGAAGCCGCCATTCGCCAGGGTCGGAGCCACCTGGCCATGACCCCCTCCCACATCAAGAAGACTGGCGTTTCCGAGATCACGGAGGAGATCGAGGGTGATGCTCATCTGGGTGGCGAGCATCCATTCGCCCACCCGCGAATCGAACCGCTTCGCGTAGCCCGCGGACGCGGTTTCGACATCGGCGTCTTCGAGGGGCGCGCTCACGATCGAAATTCGATCACGTCGGCACTGGAAGAGCCCATTCGCAAGGGCACGCCCGGCCCGAGCCCTCCGATCGTCGCAGGGGTTGGGGTCGGTGTGAGGGTGGGAGCGGGCGGCTCCGAAACCGGCGGATCGTCCGGTTCTCGAGGCTCCGGCCCGGCCTCGTCGGGCAGGATCTTCTCCGGTTCACTTCCCATTCCCCGGATGTCTCGTTTCAGATAGCCGGCCCAGCGCATCTGCCTGAGGACCCTTCTCGTGGCCCGGCCGTGGAGGCCCGGGTTCGTGCGCGGGTTGATGCGTCGCGGCGACGGAATCATGGCGGCCAGGCCCGCCGCCTGATCCACATCCAGGAACGCGCAACTCGCGCCGTAATAGCGCCGGGCCGCAGCTTCGCAGCCATACACGCCGTCGCCCCACTCGATCACGTTCAGATAGATCTCGATGATCCGTTTCTTGGGCAGGTCATGCTCCATCCAGGTGGCCACGATGGCTTCGCGCGCCTTGCGGACCAGACTCTTGCCCGTGGTGAAGAAGAGATTCTTGGCGAGTTGCTGAGTAATGGTGCTGCCGCCGCGAGCGTAGCGTCCCTTCTCGATATTGGTCTCAATCGACTCCTTGATGGCGTCCCAGTCGATTCCTGCGTGTCCGAAGAAGTTTGGGTCCTCGGCGGCGAGAACGGCGTGGATGAGATTCTTGGAGATGCTCCGCAGCGGGACGGTCTTTTGGAGATGCCGCGGCTTGCGCCCGGCTTCCTTCGCTTCGCTCTCCCTCTGCCGCATGACGCTGGTCTCGGCGGGCACGGAGCGGGCGAGGTCGCGCACCTCCGATCGCCCGGGAAGGCCCAGCAGAACCCAGGTCCCAACCAGCAAGGTTGCGACCAGCAGCGCCAGGGCGCCCCTCTTGATCCAGCGCAGAAGACGTCTCAATAAACCCTCGATCCGATGCCGGTGGACTGGGCCACGCCCGTTGATACACTAAAAGATCGCCAATGTTGCCAGAACCACTCAGAAACAAGTACGAAATGGTCATCGGGCTCGAGGTTCACTGCCAGATGAAGACCCGGACCAAGCTCTTCTGCTCCTGTCCCAATCAGTTCGGCGACGCTCCCAACACCAACGTGTGTCCGGTGTGCCTGGGGCTGCCCGGTGCGCTGCCCGTGCTGAGTCGCGAGGCGGTGACCCTGGCCCTGCGCGCCGCTCTGGCCACGAACTGCACCGTGCACGAGACATCGGTCTTTGCCCGCAAGAACTACTTCTATCCGGATCTTCCCAAGGGCTACCAGATTTCCCAGTACGACCGGCCCTACGCCACCGATGGGAAGGTCGAGGCTCTCGAAGCGGACGGGGCCTCGAAAACGGTGCGGCTCGAACGCATCCACATGGAAGAAGACGCGGGCAAACTCCTGCACGAAGGTCTTCCCTGGTCGAAGGACATGAGCGGGGTCGATCTGAACCGAAGTGGCGCTCCTCTGATCGAGATCGTGAGCAAGCCGGACATTCGCTCGCCCCAGGAGGCCCATGCGTATCTGACCGCCTTGAAAGCGATCCTGGTCTACGCCGATGTCTCCGACTGCAACATGGAGAAAGGGTCGCTGCGCTGCGACGCCAACGTGTCGGTGCGCGAGCGGGGAGCCGCCGAGTTCGGCACCCGCGCCGAGGTGAAGAATCTCAACTCTTTCCGGAATGTGTCCCGGGCCATCGAGTACGAATACGAACGGCAGGTCCATCTGGTGGAGGCCGGACACCGGGTGATTCAGGAGACGCGTCTGTACCGGGCGGACAAGGATGAGACCGCCTCGATGCGCTCGAAGGAAGACGCGCACGACTATCGCTACTTTCCCGAACCCGATCTTCCCCCCCTGGTGATCTCTCCCGAGTGGCGGGCGGACACGCTCAAGGCGCTGCCCGAGCTGCCGTTCGCGAAGCGTTCCCGTTTCGTGACCGAGTACGGCATTCCGCCCTACGACGCTGAGGTTCTGACCCTGACCCGGGAAGTGGCGGACTTCTTCGAGGAAGTGGCGAAAGGGTGCGGCAACGGGAAGGCCGCGTCCAACTGGGTCATGACCGAAGTGATGCGGGAGATGAAGGGCCGCGAGGCCGGGGATTCCGAAGTCTCGTTCGCCAGCTGGCCCATCACCCCCGCCTCCCTCGCCGAGTTGATCCGTCTCATCGATTCGGGGACCATCAATGGCAAGACGGCCAAGGATGTCTTCGCCCGCATGTGGGGCTCTGGAGAGTCGCCGAAGGCCATCGTCGAACGGGAAGGCCTTTCCCAGGTTTCGGACACCGGCGCCATCGAAGCCGCCATCCGCGAGATCATCGCGGCCTCCGTGGATCAGGTCGCGACCTACAAGAAGGGTCGAACCAATACCCTGGGCTGGTTCGTGGGCCAGGTCATGAAGAAGACCGGTGGCCGCGCCAACCCGAAGATCGTCAACGACCTGGTCAAGGCGGCCCTGGACGCGGCCTGAGATACCGGCTCAACCGCTTGAACCGGCGCCGATTGGGTCCGAAACCCTGATCGCGAGAAGATGGAGCCTTGGGCGGCCGGGCGTCTTTTGCGGTGCGCTCGTCCATAACCCTCACACACCGCCCTTTGGAGATTTGGAAGAGTATGAAGAGATTGACTGTTCTGGCCCTGACCCTTGCCGTGGCCGCCCCGGCCATGGCCCAGATGCCTGCCCGAGGCAAGGCCGAGGCGATGGTGGGCGGCAAGGCGGTGAGCATCGACTTTGGCCAGGCCAAGCTCGGCGCCCGCTCCCTCAACGAGATGATGAAGGGCCTGCCCGCGGACGGAGTGTGGCGCGCCGGCCGTGACCAGGTCACCACCCTCACCACCGCAGGTCCCATCACCATCGGCGGCAAGGCCATTCCCGCCGGCAAGTACTCCCTCTATGTTCCGGTGGGCAAGGACGGCGCTTACTCCCTCGCCGTCAACCGGGACCTCGGGGTGGCGCTCAAGACCATCTTCCCGGCGGCTCCGCCCGCGCTCGCCGACGAGCCCTGGCCCCACATGGAGGACTACGACAAGAACATCGGCAAGGAAGAGGTTGCCCGGGTGGTTCTGACCGCGGGCCAGAATGCCGCCTCCGTCGATCCTTTCGCCATCAGCCTGACCCCCAAGGGGAACGGCGCCACCCTGACTCTGGCTTGGGGTGACAAGAGCTTTTCGACCGAGGTCATGCCCGGCAAGTAGTCGCTCCGACTTGTTTCGGTCGACCTGCGGCGGGCTCTTCGGAGCCCGCCCTTTTTCTTGGGAGACGTCTGGCAGCCCGTGGCGAAAGTCCCCCCGGCAGTCGAGCGCGAAGCCTCCCCTTTAGGGGACGAGCGCTGCATCCCGCCTGGACTTCTTCGCTCAGACGCCCGAATATTCCGGATATTCGGGCGCTTCGGCTCATCGCCAGCCGGGGGCATCGCTCGTCTCTGTGCTGCGGCGGACTTTCACCACGGACTGCTTAGGAGGGCTCGTCGATTTGGAGGGCGAAGATCTTCTGCCGGGCCGCCCACCAGGACTCCAGGCGAGGACTCAGGAGGTAGGCGGCGGGAGCCAGAGCAAAGCCCGCGAATAGATCGACCACGAAATGGTGCCTCAGGTAGATGGTCGAGGCCCAAAGTCCCAAAACCGCCGGGGTGAGAAGGAAGAACAGAGGGCGGGTAAACCGCCAGGCGAGACCCAGGGACAGGAGGGAAACCGCCGCATGGAGCGAAGGGAAGGCCGCCCGCGAGTCCGTGGGCAAGAGGGCCAGGGTGTTTTCGGCCGCCCTCGATGCGAAGTCCAGAGAGCCCGCCGGTGACGCCGTCGCGCCTCGGGCGGCCCTTGGCGCCTCCCTCGTTTCCCAGGGCCAGGCGATTGCCCTGGTTTCGGCAGGAACGGGATCGCCTCCCAAAGTCTTCTTGAACTCCTGGGCCAGGGCGAGGCGAGGTGGGGCGGAGGGAAAGATGAGGTAAAGCGCGTAGCCCATATAGAAGCAGAGAATGATCGAGAGGGACGCGCGTCTGAAGTCGGCGGACCTTTTCTGCAGGAGGAGGGCCATCGGCACCGCCGGGGCGATCAAGGTGAAGCTCATGTAGAAGAGTTGAAACGCCTCGGTGCGGCCGCGGGAATAGAACTGCTCGACCCACAGGCACGGCTCCACGCCGAACAGCCACATGTCGAACGCCCGCAGGGAGCCGTGGATGTCGCCTGGATTCAGGAAGCCGATGGTGTCGTGGAGGTTCGTGTAGATGAGGATGCACAGGAAAAATGGAAGCATCTCTCGAAGCATGAACAGGGCCGACGCCGGCGCGGGCTTGCGCCGCACGGCGAGGTAGAGAACCACGACGCAGAGAATGGCGACGCCGATACGCAGCACGCCGCCCGCGAATTTCGGCCCGATGGCCCCCGATTCAGGCCCGAAGTAGTGGGCGACACCGGTGAGCCAGGTGGTGGGAAGGAGGAACAGAGCGGCGATCGCCTCTTCGGGTCGCATCCCGAAAAAGATCCGCCCGAGCACCGCCCCCGGCAGCAGGACGCGAGGAGACGTCACGTCAGGGCGTCGCGATGCTCGCCGAACACGCCTCGCAGGCAGGTGGCGATCTCGCCCACCGTGGCCCAGGCGAGGACCGCGTCGATGATCAACGGCATCAGGTTCGTTTCCGTCCGGGCGGCCTTGGTGAGCGTGTCCAGGGCCGCGGCCCATGCCCGCGCATCGCGCCGCGCCCGGAGCGCCCGCAGGCGTTCCACCTGATCGCGTTCCAGGCCCGGGTCGACCCGCAGCAGATCGGTTCTCGGGGTCTCGTTCTCCTCGACGAATTGATTGACGCCGACGATCACGGTATCTCCGGTCTCCAGACCGCGTTGAAAACGATAGGCCGATTCCTCGATTTCGCGCTGAATCTCCCCGCGCTCGATGGCGCGCAGCGCGCCGCCTCGCGATTCGATGGCGTCCAGGAGGCGAAGGGCTTCTTTCTCGAGGTCGTCGGTGGCCGCCTCCACCGCAAACGAGCCCCCGAGCGGATCGACCATGTCGGCCACCCCGGTTTCATGGGCCAGAACCTGCTGGGTCCGCAACGCGAGCTTCGCCGCGGCCTCGGTGGGCAAGGCCAGGGCTTCATCCATCGAATTCGTGTGCAGGCTCTGGCAGCCGCCGAGGACGGCGGCCAGGGCTTGAACGGTGACCCGCACAATGTTGTTTTCGGGCTGCTGCGCGGTGAGAGTGACGCCCCCGGTCTGGACGTGGAATCGCAGATGCTGGGCCTTTGGATTCGTGACTCCGAAACGGTCCTTCATCAGGGTGGCCCACAGCCTCCGCGCGGCCCGGAACTTCGCCACTTCTTCGATGAAATCCGAGTGGCAGGCGAAGAAGAACGACACTCGCTCCCCGAATACGTTGGGGTCGAGCCCCTTAGCGCGCGCCGCCCGCACGTATTCGAGCGCGTTGGCGAAGGTGAAGGCGAGCTCCTGGGGCGCGGTCGAGCCGGCCTCGCGGATGTGGTAGCCCGAGATCGAGATGGGGTTCCATTTCGGCACGTTTCGGTGGCAGTAGGCGAACAGGTCGGTCACCAGGCGGAGGGACGGCTGGGGCGGGTAGATGTACGTCCCTCGAGCCACGTACTCCTTGAGGATGTCGTTTTGCACCGTTCCCGACAGCGCGGTCTCGGGGATGCCCCGCCGGCGGGCCACCGCGATGTACAGAGCCAGGAGGATGCCCGCGGTGCTGTTGATGGTCATCGACGTGGATACGAGATCGAGAGGCACGGCGTCCAGGAGCGTCTCCATGTCCTCGAGCGAGTCGATGGCCACTCCCACCCGTCCGACCTCGCCCATGGAATGGGGGTCGTCCGAGTCGTACCCGATCTGGGTGGGCAGATCGAAGGCGACGGACAGGCCCATGGTTCCCTCGGCGAGGAGATACCGGTACCGCTCATTCGATTCCCGCGCCGTCCCGAAACCCGCGTACTGGCGCATGGTCCACAGGCGAGAGCGGTAGCCGCCCTCATGCAGACCGCGGGTGAAGGGGAACTGGCCCGGAGGGGTCAGATCATGCGGTGGCCCGGGCGCGCAGGCCGGGCGGGGAAGTCCAGAGGGCGATTTGAACTGGGTCTTCCGATCCCTCTTCTTGGCTTTGGGCATGAATTCTCTGACCAGCCGGGAACGATACCTATTCCAAACGACCATTTCCTGACTATGATCCGATCCACCCCCATTTTTCTGGAGAACTTCCGATGCACGATCCCGCCATTTCCGCCTTCATCCAGCTCATCCTCCGCTGGTTCCACATTTTTGCCGCCGTGATCTGGGTCGGCCACCTGTATTTCTTCAACTGGGTGAACGTGCCCTTCCAGGCTGCCCTCGACAAGGAATTGAAGCCGAAGGTCAACCCCGCCCTGTTGCTCCGCGCCTTGTGGTGGTTCCGGTGGGGAGCGATGTGGACGTTCCTGATCGGGTGGTTCCTCTTCTCGATTACCTACCTCATGGGCGGCAATCTCTATGACGGAGATGACGGCTTCTCTCCCCGTGGCCTGTGGATGCTGGTGGGCGGCGGCCTGGGCTCGATCATGTGGTTCAACGTGTGGTTCGTGATCTGGCCGGCGCAGAAACAGATTCTGGGCGGACTCCTGGGCTCCAATCCGCCGGCTCCGGCCGAGCTGCCCAAAAAGGTTCTGCTCTTCTCCCGGATCAACACCTGGCTCTCCGCTCCCATGCTGGTGGCCATGATCGCGGCCTCACACGCCGATATCTGGACCGCCATGCCGAGTTACCTGCATGGCGTCTTCATGCTCGTAGCCCTGGGCGCGATCCACGCGATGTTCTCCCTGGCCCCCAAGAAGGGGACGGGTCTCTAGAAGCCCGTGGTGAAAGTCCGGTCGGGTCCTTAGCGAGAGATTTTTCGTCAGATCAAGGCGCTGGACCGAAGGACTATCGGGAATATTGCGAGGTTCAGCAACGCAGATCTGGCGGAAAAGATCCGCTTCCAACGCGGCCCGACTTTCACCACGGGCTGCTAGTCCTTGGCCCCGCCCAGGGGCACGAATGTGACTCCGGTCGGGACGAGATAGTCGGGGACCTTCTTGCCCTGTTTCGCCGACGTGGCATAAACCAGAATCGAACCCGCTTTCTGCGGGTCCTTCTGCTCGGCCGGGAAGGCACAGTCGCCCTCGGCCTGGATCTGGAGTTGATACGTGCTGGTGCGCTTGCTTTCGTATTCGGTATCGATGGCCTGGATGTAGTACTCGAGTGATCGCAGTTTCCCGGGCTTCACTCCGGGAAGAGTGGTGCAGAAGCGGGCGCCCTCGAACTTCATCTCGGAGATGAGGTACTCCTTCTCTCCCGGCCGACGAAAGTAGGTCCGGACCTTCGCGATGTCCCCGTCGTCGAGCACGGAGGCGCACAATTCGATAGGTTTCCCGACCGTGGAGCACTGGGCGGGCTGGTGTTCCACCAGGGGCGGGTCGTTGGCGAGAACGGGCGCTCCCGACAGGATTACCAGGGCGGAGGCATTGAGAAGACTGGGCCGTTTCATGGCCCGATCCTACTGCCATCGGTTTCTCGCGCCAACGAAGGGCAAGGCGCCATTCCCGGGCGCTGCCGCGGCGGCCACCCGGGATCCGGTCCCCGGTCCCCGGGGATTACCCTGAGGTCACTTCCAGGTGACGGTGTTCTTGTAAGTCTCGCCCTTGGGGCCGGTGATGGTGGCGGAGTAGGACCACTCCGTGATCGAATCGCTCCAGACCTCGCCCGCCGAATAGACGATGGCCGTATCACCCGGGGCCACGCTGGAGACGGCCAGGGGCTGGGGAGCGCCCACCCCTTTGCCGTTGATGGTCAGACGAACCACCAGCCCGTTCAGGGCGATAGGAGCGCTGCCTTCGTTGGTGAACTTCACCACGACCTTGTAGTTGTCGCCCGGGCGCGGTGATTTGGGCTGAAGTTCGAAGCTGACGCTGCCCGGCATGTCCGGGGCCTGGGTGGCCGACTTGACCCCGGCCGCGGCGCCGAAGCCGGCGGCGTTGAGGCCGGAAGGTCCGCCTGCCTTCTTGTCGGTCCGGCCCACCGCGAAGGTCTTTCCGGCCGGAGGGGGAGGCGCGGCGTTCGCCGCCGCCGCTGATGCCGCGGCCTTGGAGGTCATGGCCCCGATCTTTCCGCTCTGCGCCGGGCTGTTTCCCGGATCGAGCTTCAGGACCTCGTCGTACAAGGTCAGGGCCTCATCGAACTTGCTGGCTCCGAGGGCTGACGTGGCTTTGGAGAGAAGCGCGTTGATCGTGTTCTCACGGGCCTCCCTTTCCTGCTGGGCCCTGGCTCGATCGGCGCTCAACGCGGCGGCCTGATCCGCGGCTTCGGCCTTCGAGATCTCATTCAGCACGTTCGTCACTTCGGAGTCCCAGGAGGCCTTCTTGCTGGCATCCTGCGCGATCTGGCGCGCCCGGGCGAAGTCTTTGCTGGCGAGCGCGCTCCGGGCGGATGCGAGCTGGGTGCGTGCGTCCTTCCCGTTTCGGGCCTGATCGAGGATTCTCTGGCCGCCGGAGTTGCTCGGATCTGCGCGCAACGCTTCCTGGGCCTTCTGGATGGCGCGATCGTACTCCCCCCGGCCGAAGGCATCGCTCGCCTCCTTCACGATGCTCGCGGCCCGGCCCGCCCCGGCATCGAATTTGGGCGGGGGGGCGGCGGTGGCCGCCACCATCGGGGTGGGAGGCGGGCTGGCCAGGATGGGAGCGGTGGCGAGCGGGGTGGCGTTCACCTGGGCGGTCGGCTGCTGCTCCTTATTCCTCTCTAGTTTGTTGGCGATGAAGTAGACGCCGCCTCCGAGCGTGACGATCAGGCCGACGAAGCCGGCGGCGATCACGCCGGTGTTGGACTTCGGAACTTCGGCCGCGAGCTTCGGTTCGATCCGCCCCGCGGGGCGAGCGGTCTGGACCCTGGTGGCCCCGGCTCGGGTCGCTCCCCCCGTGGTGCCTCCCGCACGCGTGGGGACTGCGCCCACCCGGGTCGCGGCCGCGCCCACCTGCGTGGGGGCCTGTCCCCGCGAAAGGTCGACGGTGCCCTGCGCATCCGTGGGTCCGTCGAGAAGGTCCTCGAGAGGAGCCGGCGTACCCGTGGGAGCGTTGAGATCGACGAGTTCGCCCAGGGCTCGATCGGCGCTCGAGGCGGACGTGCCATAAGTGGTGAGGTAGTCCCGCAGGCCGAGGGCGAATTGGGTGGCGTTCTCATACCGCTGGGGCAGATCCTTGGCCAGGGCTCTGGCCAGGATCGGGGTGAGGGCGTCGTACTCCGGCCCGGAAGGGAGGGCATTCCAGTTGGGCTCCTCATGGGTGATCTTGAAGAAGATCGCCATCAGGTTTTCCGCGTGGAAGGGACGCTTGCCCACGAGCATCTCGTAGAACATGCTCCCCACGCTGAACAGATCGGAGCGTCCGTCGACCCGGGCGCCCTTGACCTGCTCCGGCGACATGTAGTCGGCGGTGCCCACGATCGCTCCGGTGCCGGTCACCGAGGCGGAGGTGAGACGCGCCACCCCGAAGTCCATGATCTTCACCGAGCCATCGTTTCCGATGAAGATATTGGCGGGCTTGATGTCGCGATGGACGACTCCGGCCTGATGCGCGTGGGCGAGGCCCACCAGCACCTGAACGATGATGGAAACCTTGCGCTCCAGGGGTATGGGCCCCATGCGCAGGGTCTTCTGGAGGTCGTCGCCACGGAGCAACTCCATGGCCATGTAGGGAGAACCGTCGGTATGGTAGCCGAGGTCGAAGACGTTGACCACATTCGGGTGCGAGAGCTTGGCCACCGCCTTGGCCTCGCGCTCGAACCGCATCTTCAACTCGGGGTCATCGGCGATGTTCGACACCATGACCTTGAGAGCCACCTCCCGGTCGAGCATCGAGTCCTTGGCCAGGTACACGATCCCCATGGCTCCCTTGCCCAGGGGCTTGACGACGTCGTACTTGCCGATGCGCCCGGTTAGCTCCTTGAGAGCAGGTTCCGCACTCACCCCCGGGTCCTCGCCCTCTCGGCCGGCTCTCTCAAGACGCCTCCGCTATCTGGCGGTTTTGCCGGTGACGGCGAAGTGGGCGCGGCGATTGCGCTGCCAGCAATCCTCGTTGGATTCGGTGCAGACGGGGATCTCCTTGCCGTAGGCGACGGCCTTGATGCGGGAGGGGGCGATGCCGACGGAGATCAGATAGTCGTAGACCACCCGGGCGCGACGGTCGGACAGCGCCAGGTTGTACTCGATGGTGCCTCGTTCGTCGGCGTGACCTTCGATGGTCACCACCAGGTAGTCCAGTCTCTTCAGGGTTTCGCCGTCCCTCGCCATGGTGGCGCGGTCGGCTTCCCGCAGGTCGGCCTGATCGAAGTCGAAGTACACGTCGCCCAGAAGGCCCATGCGGTCGATCTCATCGATAGGCAGCTGGCGGATCCGCTCGTATTCGCTGACCTCGGGAACCCTTGGCGTCTGGACCGTGGGCGCGGGAGTGGGATTGGCCGGAACCACCGCCGGGGTCGGAGTCGGCGGCACAAAAGGCGGGGGAATGGGCTTGTCTTTGTGACACGCTGCGCCCGCCAGCACCAGGGCCGCCAGAACAGCCAGTTTGTGATTCGCTTTCATTACTTTTTCTCCTCGCTAGAACCGGTCCCGGAAGGAGCGGCGTCGTCCTTCACGGCCTTCTTGAAGTTGCGGATGCCTTCGCCCATGCCTTTACCCAAGTCGGCGATCCGACTTGTGCCGAAAATAAAAACCAGAATGATGAGAATGAGAAGCAGTTCTTGTACACCGAGACCAAACATCACGCCTCCTTTGCAGATCGATCGCCTGTTCGAGACTGGAACCCTTGACGGGGAGCCATCCGCCGAGCAGCAGCCTGGATCATAACCTCGCTCTTCCCGGATCGTTACGAATCCTCTTCCGCAGGCTCGGCGCGGACGAGGCGCAGGGGGTCGAACCCCAGCAATTCGAGTTCCGCGCCGCAGGATGGACAGGCGAAGATCTCACCGCGGTCGACGTCGAACTCGGCGATGACGATCGGATGCTGGCACACCGGGCAGGAACCCACCGAAGCACCCTCCCTTCTCTCAGTTGAAGTCGATTCCCACCACTCGGGTGGTCTCGGTTCTGCCGCAGTCGACGAGGGCCGAGAAGGAAACGATGCAGAAACTGCGACCGATTCCCGAGAGAGTCTTGCCGGAGATGTCGAGGCTCCGCGGCTGATAGAGGTAGTCCTTTTCGAGGTTGGGGGCGATGGCGTCCTTTTCGGGGGGTTCGATCTTCACCTCGCCCGCCTGCCTGAGGCTCATCGAGGCCACCCGGAAGGAATCACCTTCCTCCCGATGGGTCAGGGTCAGGGTTTCGCCCGCGACCTCATAGTTCTTCTTGCCCAGCAGAAGGATGGAGGTGTCCCGGGTCTCGGACTTCGCGTTGCTGATGCGATCCTTCTTCCTCCAGATCACAAACTCGTAGGAGAGCTTCCACTCCAGGAGGGCGACCGAGGTTCCGTCGGCCAGATGCAGGGTAGCCAGCGACGCGGGCGCCTCCTGGGCCACCATGGTGAGGGGAGAGAGCAGGAGCGCGCCGGTGAGACCGAGAATGGACATTGATCGCATGGTGGTTCTCCTCGGAGTTGGAAGACTCGCCCAGTCTAGACGCCCACCCCCGGCAAGGTTCGTTTCCCGATCACCTTCACTATCATGCCGCGATGATCTCAGTTCGGCCGGTCCGCGCCATCTCCCGCACCGACCTCACTCTGGCCATCGTCAACGGCGTCATCGGCAGCGCCATCTTCGGCATGCCCGCGCAGATCGCGGCGCTCACCGGGGTGATGAGCCCGATCGCTCATGCGATGGCGGCGCTGGCCGTTCTCACCATCGTCTTGTGCTTCGCCGAGGTGGCGAGCCGGTTTGATGAGAGCGGCGGCGCCTACTTGTACTCGCGGGAAGCGTTCGGCCGCCATGTGGGCTTTCAGGCCGGGTGGCTGACTCTGTGGACGCGCCTCCTCTCGGCCGCGGCCAACCTGAATATCTTCGTGAGCTATCTGGCCCAGCTCGTGCCGGCGGCGGGGGCCGGCGCGGGTCGGCGGGCGGTCATCGTCACCATCCTGAGCATCATCACCCTGATCAATCTGGTGGGAGTGAAGCAGGCTTCCTGGGCCATCAATTTCTTCACCATCCTGAAGCTCCTCCCTCTGGCCGCCCTGGTGATCGTCGGCCTCCCCCTGGTTTCGTCATCGGTGATCGCCACCCAGGAAGTGGCCGATCCGCAGTGGACCGAGGCGGTGCTCCTTCTCATCTTCGCTTTCGGCGGATTCGAGGCTCCGCTCATGTCGGCGGGCGAGGCAAAGGACGCGCGCCGGGACAGCGCTTTCGCCCTGCTCGCCGCCCTCTCGGTCATCGCCTCCGTTTACGTCTCGGTGCAGTTCGTGGTCATCGGTCTGGTACCCGGTTTGCAGCAGGAGAAGGCGCCCATCGCGGCCGCATTTTCCGTCCTCTGGGGTCCCACGGGGGTGGCCATCGCCTCGTTCGCGGCCATGATCTCGGTCTGGGGATGGGCGACCGGCAATGGACTCCAGTCGCCGCGCCTCCTCTATTCCATGGCCGATCGGGGCGAACTGCCTCGTGTCCTGGCCCGGGTTCACCCCCGCTTCCTCACCCCCCACGTCGCCATCATCGTCTTCTCGATCGCGGCCGGCGCCCTCGCCATCACCGGGACCTTCGAAGGCAACGCCGTCCTATCCGCCATCGTGCGGCTCATCATCTACGCGATGGTCTGCGTGTCGCTCTGGGTCTTCCGGATGAGGGAGGGCCGGGCGCCCTTCCGCGTTCCTTTCGCTCTGCCCGTCTCCGTTCTGGCGGTGTCCTTCTGCTCCTACATGCTCTACACCCGCAGCTTCGCCCAGGCCGGGCTCATTCTGGCCGTGATGATCCTCGGGCACCTTCTCATGCTGGCCGGCGCCCGGACCCGATAGAGTCTGTGCGCCCGACGACTTTGTAGATCTCGGGGTCGGTGGTGCCAGGCGGGGCGCCGTTGGTCGGAACGGGCGCGCCCGCTCAGACTCCGGCGAAGGACACGCCTTCGAAGACCAGAGTCGGGGTCCGCAAAGGCGAATAGGGATAGGGATCGTTTCCCACTCCCACCAGCCGCTTCCAGAGTTCGAGCTGGCTTCCGGAGATGTTCATTTCCGCCACCGGTTCGGCCAGCGCGCCCTGCCGGATCATGAAGCCTTGAACGCCGAGTGAATAGTCGCCGGTGGTGCCGTTGGAGTTGCCGCCCAGAAAACCGGTGACGAAGACCCCTTCCTTCGCGTCCGCGATCAGCCCGGCCTGAGACTCCGGCCCGAGCGCCCAGGAGAGATTCGAGGACCCTCCGGTGGTGGGTGGCACCTTCAACTTCCTTCCGTAGTAGGTATCGACGTAGTAGTTCCGCAAGACGCCCTCTTCAAAGATGGGCATTTGGCGGGCGGAGATTCCCTCACCATCGAAATGTCTCGACCCGAAGCCCTTCGGAATCAGCGGATCGTCGTCGATATGAAGGAGTGGACTCCCCACCGTTTCTCCCAGCCGCCCTTCCAGGAAAGAGCGCCGCTGTTGAATCGAAGACGCGGCGAGAGGCGCCAGTAGGGCGCCCACCAGTCGCCCGGACGCGCGGTTGTCGAGCACGAGGTTCATGACTCTTGAAGGGGCCTTGCTCGACCCCAGGCGAGCCAGGGCCCGGTGGGCCGATGATTCGCCCACCCTTCCGGGGTCGCCGAGGTCGCGCACGAAGCGGCCGCCCGCGAAATCGCCTTCCTCCGGCCGCCGTCCGTCGCTGTCCTTCACGGTAACGCTGCCCGAGAGCCAGAACGAGGTGTCGATCCGTTCTCCCTCGAAGCCGTTCGAGGTGATCCGGAACATCTCCGAGCGCGAGTCGCTCACCGAGGTGGTGACGGAGAGAATCCGCTCCGCGCCGGGAACGGCGCGGGCCGCCGCCTCGATGGTCCGGGCCAGATCGCGACGACGCTCCGCGCTCAGGTTCTTGTAGTCCGCATCCGCGAACTCGAGGTCGAGGTCGGGTCGATTCGCGTAGAGCGTGGGATCCGGAAGGACGCGGAAGGGGTCTTCGGAAAGCGTGCGGGTCATGGCCACGGCGTCGGCGATGAAAGGGGCGATCGCTTCGGGGCGCAGATCGCTGGTGCTGACCGAGGCGAAACGGCCGTCCACGTACAGGCTCAGGGCGAGACCCCGCGTCGTGGACTCGGTGACCTGCTCGATCTGGCCGTCGCGCCATTGCACCCCCACCTCACGGACCTTGGCGACCCGCGCGGCCACCTCCTGAGCCCCTACCTGTTGAGCCGTGGTCACCGCCGAGCGAGCGATCTCACGAAACTCCTCGCCGACCGTCTCTTGGGGGCTCATCGTGTCGCTCAGGACCGGTCGCTGCGTCCGCCGACCGTGATCGACGAAACCCGCACGGTGGGAATGCCCTGGGACACCGGCACGCTCTGGCCGTCCTTGCCGCAGGTCCAGCCCCCCTGATCGATGGCGAGGTCGTCGGCCACCATGTCGATCCGCTCCAGAACCTTGGGACCGTTGCCGATGATGTTGACGTCCTTGATGGGGCGGGTGAGCTTTCCGTCTTCGATGAGATAGCCGTTCTTCACATAGAAGGTGAAGTCGCCGGCGCCGATCTGAACCTGACCGTTGGTGAAGTTGGTGCAAAAGAGGCCCTTCTTGACCGAGGCGATGATTTCTTCCTTCTTGTGGGGCCCGGGCATCATGTAGGTCGAGCGCATCCGCGGCATCGGCGGGTGCTGATAACTTTCCCGTCGCCCGTTGCCCGTGGGCTTGACTCCGTAGTGCTTGGCCGAAATCGAGTCATGCAGGTAGGTGGTGAGGACGCCGTCCTCGACCAGATTCGTCCGGCCCGCCGCATTGCCCTCATCGTCGATGTTGATGGAGCCGCGCGCGCCCTCTTCGGTCCCTTCGTCGACGATATTGATGAAGGGATGGGCCACCTTCATGCCGATATTGTACGCGTAGATCGAGCTGCCCATGCGATTGAAGTCCGCCTCCATCCCGTGGCCGATGGCTTCGTGGAGGAGGATGCCCGAAGCTCGCGCCCCCAGGACGATCGGCATTTCCCCGGCCGGCGGCTGCACCGCGTCGTAGAGGATCATGGTGCGATCGACCGCTTCTTGAACCATGAGGTCGAGACGGTCCTTCGAGTAGAAGGACATGTCCTTGCG
>JAQBHL010000351.1:0-6823 GCA_032127745.1 Acidobacteriota bacterium | reverse complement strand
CACATGCCGCCCCCAAAAAGTTCCGTTAGACCCATACTATTCCGCTTACGACGAGCTGGGCCAGCCGGACCACGAAAGGATCTATGTCGCCGGCCACAAGGGCGAAATACTCGGTCATCCGATCCACGCTGGTGCGGAGGGACAGGCGGTAGAGGCGCCGGACTTCCGACTGCGCCGGAACCGCCTCGGTGGTGGCGGTGGGCTCCGGCTTCAGGATCGACCCAACGACGAGAATCAGGGCGGCGGCGGCCAACAGTGCCGCCACATAGCGTGGGCTCGGAGCCTCGTTTGTCACACGCCATTCTAGGCCAGCCCAAGATCGTCTCTTCGCCGCGCCGCCGAGTGAACACACGCCTCCGGTGAAACTGGTCGGGCTTGCTGAGACTCTCGGCCCGAAAGAGCAATACCTACGAAACTGAGCGCCTCTGTGAATCGACCCCATGAACCGCGAGCAAAAGGACGAAAGAACACAACGAATCACAACCTGAACACGGTCGGATGACGGTGACTGAGGAACGGGAATAGCGGCTGGTAGCATGCCTGGACGAGATCAAGGAGAGTTCCAAATGCGCCTTCAGTCGGTCACACTCGCCTGCGCGGTCGCGGTTGGGGCCGCCGCCCATTTTTCGGCTCCGATCGCCGCCTCCACCGCGCCGCGCCCCGGGATTGACTGGCCGCAGTTTCGCGGCATCTCGGCCACGGGCATCGCGGAAGGCGCGCCCACCGCATCGACCTGGAACATCGCGGACGGCAAGAACGTTCTCTGGAAGACCGTCATCCCTGGCCTCGGCCTTTCGAGCCCGATCGTGTGGGGTGATCTGCTCTTCGTCAGCACCGCCATCAGCGGAAAGGCGGATGCGACACTGCGTCCCGGGCTTTATGGCGACATAGAGTCAGTGCCTGACCACACCTCGCATGAGTGGCGCATCTACGCGCTCAGCAAGAAGACAGGCGCGATCCTGTGGCAGCGGACCGTGCACACGGGTGTCCCGAAGATCAAGCGGCATCTGAAGAGCTCGCATGCGAATTCCACCCTCGCGACCGACGGGGAGCGTCTCATCGCGTTCTTCGGTTCCGAGGGTCTTTTCGCGTACGACCTGAAGGGCGAGCTTGTGTGGCAGAGGGATCTCGGTGTCCTCGACGCGGGCTACTACGTCGCTCCCGAGGCGCAGTGGGAGACCGGCAGTTCGCCCATCATTCAGGAGGGCGTGGTGGTGATCCAGGCCGATGTCCAAAAGGGGTCGTTCCTGGCCGCGTTCGACGCGAAGGATGGGAAGGATCTGTGGCGGGTTGCGCGCACCGACGTGCCCACGTGGAGCACCCCGACATTCCACAGGGTGAACGGGAGAGGTCAGCTGCTGGTCAACGGGATGCGTCACGCGGGCGCCTACGACTTCAAGACCGGCAAGGAGGTCTGGAAGCTCTCGGGCGGTGGAGACATCCCGGTGCCGACGCCGGTGGTGAGCGATGGCCTCGTCTATCTGACCAATGCGCATGGGCAGGGCGCGCCGGTCTACGCCGTCCGCGACACGGCCACCGGCGACGTCAGCCTGACGAGCGGCTCATCCAGCAATGCCTCGGTGGCGTGGAGCCACCCTCGCGATGGCGGCTACATGTGCACGCCGCTCGTCTATCGAGGCCTCGTCTATATCGTCCGATTCAACGGCGTCCTCAATGTCTACGACGCGAAGACGGGCGAGAAGAAGTTCCAGGAGCGGCTGGGGGGCGGCTCGTCGGCCTTCACCGCCTCGCCGGTGGCGTCCGATGGCAAGGTGTATCTCGCGAACGAGAACGGGCAGGTATTCGTGATCCAAGCGGTGTCCACCTACGAGCTTGTCTCCGTGAACGACATGGGGTCGAGCGTCCTCGCCACCCCGGCCATCTCTGAAGGTCAGCTGCTGTTCCGCACCCAGCAGGAACTGATATCGATCGGCCTCAAGTAGGAAAACCCCGAACTCCCGAGCCCGAAGCCGAGGGAGGGAGGCCGGTGGAGCCGTTGCTTCTCCAGACCATAACTCACAAATAGCCTGTCGATACTGGGTCGAACTGGTCGGGGCGGGAGGATTCGAACCTCCGACCTCCTGCTCCCAAAGCAGGCGCGCTACCAGGCTACGCTACGCCCCGATGAGTTCGCGGATCGTGGAGTCTACCGCGTCCATCGAAGCGCGGTGGAGAGCCCGTGCGCAGGCAGGCCCGGACACCAGACCTCCCGCCGGATTGGAGTTCGCTTCTGAGAATCCTGGGCCAAGCCGAAAGAAGGTCGTCGTCCTCGGGGCAGGCATGATCGGCTCGGCCATGGCGGAGGATCTGACCGCGCTGGGCGGGCTCGAGGTGCACGAGGACTATCATCTCCGATCGTGTTCCATCGCCTGTCGGTCGTGTTGTGGCCCGCCCTTCTGGCTGGAGTGCTGCCCTCCCCGCTGGGCGCCCAGGATCTGAGCGGCCACCGGATCGGCCCCTTGACCCTCTCCGGCGAGGCCTCGGGCTCCCTGGCCCCGGAGGACACCGCCTTCTTCAACGACACCGGCTACGACGTCTATCCCCTGCGTATGCTCTTCATCAGCCTTAGCGCGGAGATCCGCCTCGGCGGTCGCGCCTCCGTCCTGGCCGAGGGTGTGAGCGAGAACCTGGATGCGCCGCGGGTGCGCGCCCTTTACCTGCGCGTGCGCCCCTTCCGCGATCGCGCCTTCGACGTGCAGGCCGGCCGGGTCCCACCCGTGTTCGGCTCCTTCGCGCGGCGCTCCTACAGTTCTTCGAATCCTTTGATCGGTCTCCCCCTCGGCTACCAGTACCTGACCACAGTGCGCACCGACGCCGCCGCCGACAACACCGACGGCCTTCTGCGCGTGCGTGGCCGCGGCTGGCTGCTGGGCTACCCGGTCGGAGACCGTTCGTTCGCTCCGGGCCTGCCTCTCACCAGTTCCCGCTTCTGGGACACCGGGGTCGAGGTCCGGATCGGCCGGGAGCCCCTCTCGCTTGGAGTCGCGGTGACGCAGGGGACGCTGGCCGCCCCGCGATTCGAGAACGACAACGACGGAAGGCAGGTCTCGGCCCGCCTGGCCTGGACACCTCGCACCGGGCTGCTCCTCGGCGTCTCGGCCGCTCGCGGAGAGTACGCGGACCGGACGCTGATGGAAGCGCTGCCGGCCGACCAGGCGTCCCGCACCCTTCGCCAGGTGTCGCTTGGCGGCGACGCCGAGTACTCCTGGGGCCCGTGGCTCCTGCGTGCGGAAGGCGTGTACAGCCGGTTCGATCTGCCCGCGTTGCAAGAGCCGCGCATCGTAGCGCCGGTGGAAGCGCTGGCGCTCTCCGCCGAGGGTGTGCGCCGCCTCCTTCCGGGCCTTTATGCCGCGGCTCGCATCGACCACATCGGGTTCAGCCGCATCGCCGGCACCACCCGCGCCGACCCCTGGGACGCCCCGGTGTCGCGCGTGGAGGCGGGCTTTGGCTGGCAGCCATGGCGACCGTTCACCTTGAAGATCGTCTATCAACACAACTGGCGGGACGAGGGCTACGAGGGACGCCGGGGCTTTGTGGCCGCCCAGGCCATGGCTCGGTTCTGATGCGCCACGGGACTGCGAGTCTGGCCCTCGCCTTGCTTGTGGGGCCCCCGGGGTTCGTCGAGGCGGGAACGATCCGGGGCAAAGTGGACGTGCGACTCGATCTGCGCGCGCCCGGGCCGCGGCCCAACGTCGGGGACCTCGGTCCGCCGGCGGCTCGGGACGTGCCGGATCGCTACCGCAGCGTGGTCTTTCTCGAAAAGGCTCCGCAGGGCGCGTTCGAGGACGCCGATCGTCCGCGGGCCAGCTTGGATCAGCGAAACGAGGCCTTTCATCCCTATGTCCTGGCCGTCATGGCGGGCGCCACCGTCGACTTCCCCAACCACGACCGCATCTACCACAACGTGTTCTCGTACTCCAAGGCCCGCCGCTTCGACCTCGGGCGCTATCCCCAGGGCAAGTCGAAGTCGGTGCGGTTCGACCGGCCGGGGATCGTGCGCGTGTTCTGCGATATCCATGCTCATATGAGCGCCTTCATCCTGGTCTTCGCCCACCCCTATTTCGCCGCCACCGACGCCGAGAGGCGCTACTCGATCGCTCGCGTGCCGAGCGGCACCTACAATCTCTCGGTGTGGACGGACGGCGAGACCCGCGAAACCCGGACCGTGACCGTGCCCGAGGGAGAGGAGGCCGTGGAGGCGGACTTCGTGGTGCGATGAGACGCTTCGCCATGGGCCTAAGGGGCCGCATCTTTCTGGCCAGCGCCTTCGTGGCCGTGGTGTCCCTGGCCGCCGCGCTTCAGTTGGTGACCGGGCGGGTGAGCGAGCAGGCGGAGGCTGAACTGCATCGTGGTCTCGATCGAGCGGCACTCCTGGTGGGTGAGGAGCACGCCTCAAGGCTCGGCACACTCGAGGTGCAGGCGCGGCTGCTCGCGGATCTGCCGACTTTGAAGGCGTCGGTGGCCACCGGAGACCCGGCCACGGTGGCCCGGCTCGCGGCAGACCTGCGCGCGCGCGCCCGCGCCGACATGATCGGAGTCGCGAGTGCTGCGGGCCGGCCGCTGGCCTGGATTGGAGACGACGTGCCGGGCTTCTTTCCGCCGGCGCCCCCAAGTGAGGAGGGCTCCATATTCCTGGCCGAGCCCCACGCGGTCCTTCAGGTGGTCACGGTATCGATTCTGGTCGGCCCGGACCCACCCGAGAGGCTCGGCGCGCTGAGCCTGGGCGTTCGCCTCGACGACGCTCGGGTCCGCCAGTTCGAGGCGGTGACCGACGCACGCGTGGCCTTCGCGCTGGGCGGCCGGGTCCTGGCTTCGAGCCTGATGGCGGAGTCGAATGCCGCGCTCGAGAAGCTGCCCGAAACCCCGGGACCGCTGGCCTTCGTCGTGGAGGGCGAGGAGTACCTGGTCGCCCGGCGAGCCCTGACCGCGGAGCCAGGAGGCCCGGTGGCTTTCATCCTCCTCTCACGCAGCGAGAGGCTCGCGGTGTTGCGCAGCCTGCGTGGGGCTCTGGCCAGCGCGGGGATCGTGGCCGTGGCCCTCGCCCTGGGCCTCAGTTGGGCGGTGGCGCGAACGGTCAGCCATCCGCTCGCCGAACTCACCGCCACCATGCGCGAGATAGCGGCGACCGGAGACCTCGCGCGACCCATCGAGCCCCCAAGCGCCTGGAGCGACGAGGACGCCGCGGTGGTGGCGACGAGCTTCTCGGCACTCACGGGAGCGATCGCGCGCTTCCAGCGCGAGGCCGCCTGGCGGGAGCGGCTCTCCACCCTCGGCCGGCTCTCCGCGGTGATCGCGCACGAGATCCGCAACCCCCTGATGATCATCAAGTCTTCGCTCGCTACCCTGCGCCGCGCCGGTCTCGACGAAGACCAGGTCCGCGAGGCCACGGCGGACATCGAGCACGAGGTGACCCGTTTGTCCCGCCTCGTGGATGGCGTCCTTGACTACGCCCGGCCACCGCGCCTGGAGTTCGCTCCCATCGCTCTCGTCGACCTCGCCCATGACGCGCTGCATGCCGCACTCGGGGATGAGCCAAAGGTGTCCTTCGAATTACGTGCGGAGGGCGCGCCCGCCGAGATCGTGACGGACGGGGAGCGCCTGCGGGGAGTGCTGGTGAACGTGCTCTTGAACGCGCGCGACGCGGTGCTCGCGCGAAACGCCCCCGGCGCGGGATCCGACGCGGCGGGTCCGGAGGTCTCGATGCACGTCTCTCCCGAACGGGATGGACGGGTGACGATCGGGGTCGAAGACCGGGGCGTGGGCCTGAACGCAGACCAGATAGCGCGGGTGTTCGATCCTTACTTCACGACCAAACGCACCGGAACCGGGCTTGGGCTCGCGATCGCGCGCAACCTGGTTGAAGCACTCGGCGGCTCGATCACGGTGGAGAGCGAAGAGGGGCGCGGGACGACGATGCGGCTCGAGATACCCACGCGTCCTTCGGAGGCCACGTGACCGCGCCCGGCACGGTTCTGCTCGTCGACGACGAAGAGGCCCTTCTGCGCCATCTGGGCCGGGCCTTGCGCGACGAGGGCCACCAGGTGGTCACGGCCACGAGCGTGGCTGAGGCCCAAAGACGCCTCGCCGAGCAGGGCTTCGACGTTCTGGTCGCGGACAACCTGATGCCGGGCCCCACCGGCCTCGATCTGATCCGCGAGCTCGCCACCGCGGGCGCCGATCGGCCCGCGGTGGTGATGATGACGGCCCACGCCAGCGTGGAGAGCGCCATCGCGGCCATGAAGCTGGGCGCCTTCGACTACCTGCAGAAGCCATTCGAGGTGGAGGAACTGGTGGTCGCGGTGGGAAGGGCCCTCGAACACCAGCGCCTGCGCGGCCAGCACCGTTATCTCCTGAGTGAGCGCGAGGAGGAGTTCGGACACTACGGGATCGTCGGCCGGAGCCGGGCGGTGCGCGAGCTGCTGGAGGTCATCGAGAAGGTGGCCCGCAGCCGCAGCACGGTGCTGCTGACCGGCGAAACCGGCACGGGCAAGGAGCTGGTGGCCCGCGCCATCCACGACCGCAGCGAACAGCGGGACATGCCTCTCATCCAGGTGAACTGCGCGGCCATCCCCGAGGGCCTGCTGGAGTCGGAGCTCTTCGGTCACGTCCGGGGAGCTTTCACCGGCGCCACCACGGGTCGCCGCGGAAAGTTCTCCCTCGCGGACGGCGGAACGATCTTCCTGGACGAGATCGCCGTTTTGTCGGCGGCCCTGCAACCGAAACTCCTGCGGGTCTTGCAGGAGCGCGAGTTCGAGCCGCTCGGGTCAGAGCGCACCGAGCGGGTCGATGTGCGGGTGATCGCCGCCACCAATCGGGATCTGAG
>JAQBHL010000350.1:0-14383 GCA_032127745.1 Acidobacteriota bacterium | reverse complement strand
AGGGCTAAGCCGCGACCGAAGGGAGCGGGTGCCCTGCTGACTCCCGGCGCGTCCAACCATTCGGGCAAGGCCCGAATGGTGGAGGCGGCGGGAATTGAACCCGCGTCCGAAAACGTGCCCCAGAAGGCCCTACAGGCTTAGTTTCGCCTGGGATTTCGGTCCACGCGTGAAGGCGAAACAAAACCGCGCGGCCCTAGTCCGATTGAATCTCGCTCTCCTCCCCCGGACCGAGAGATCGAAGCCAGCCCGCATTGATGACGCTCCGAACCCCCGCCGCGGACGAGCAGAAGAGAGAGCGTGGTTACCTTTTAGGCAGCCAAAGCCAAGTTATCGTTGGCACTTCTAGTTTTCCACCGAATTAACGAGCCGGTAGACACGCTCGGCCTGCTCCTTGCTGAAGTCAAACGCTCCCGTCGAAACCGGTGCGCCCCCTTCATTCAATGAACGCGGTCAGCTTACCAGCCGTCCCCGACCCGCCCTATGCGCCTCCCCCGGCCGAGCCTTCGGGTCGACCGTGGGAAGTCCGTCTCCAGCAAAGCGCCAGCACCGGAACCAGGATCACGATCTCAATCAGCACGGCCAGGGCGTTGTGTCTCATGGCGGCCGCGGTGAACGCGCGAGGCACGTCCAGGAACAGCGGGATCGGAGACGAATAGAAATCGGCGGAAAACGGCCACAGGGCCATCTCCCCGACCGGCGGCGAGGTGTCGAGGCCGAGGTAGTCGAGCACGACATGTGACAACCAGGCGGCGCTCGCCGCAGGCCCACTCGGAAGCTGGGGGAAGCCCATCCGGCGCAAGGCGAAGACCGCAAGGCCGGCAATAACCGCGGCGGCCAGGCTGTGAGACGCTCCCCGGTGGTGGTTCACGCCGTCGATGAACCGCAGGACCAGATCGAGATCCGGCGCGGCCGCGACGAGGGCGAGCACGCCAACCTGCGACGAGGTGAGGGGCGCCACTCGCCGCGCCAGGCCGGCGACGGCGAGGCCCCCGAGAACGTGCCCGATAGGCGTCGGCACGGTCGGATCCTTAAGGCGCGAGAGGGGTGGACGTCACCCGCGGGAGACGAAGGGACCAGGACCGGCCCCGGGTGGCGACGAGCGACCGGCCGCGCAAGGACGCTTACAGACGCCGGTCGTAGATCTTGAAGTCGCTCTTCTCGGCCTCGACGATCTCGTCGAGCAGCCCGTAGATCGCGGCGATCTTGCGGTCCTTGTGGAACTTGTCGTCGAAAGCGGTGAACTCGGCTTCGTCCCTGAACCGGAAGATCTCCATGAAGTAGTTCACCCGGCTCCGATCCTCATAGAGAGTGAAGTCGGTGCCGCCGATGGAGAGGAGCAGCGGCTTGAGATCGGAGATGAGATTGAGGAAGTCGGCCCGACGGCCGTCGCGAATCGAATACGAGATCACCAGGACCACTCCCCCGGCTTCGAAGTCCGTGGGCAGCGCCAGAGTCTGACGCATGGGGGCGAATGGAATGATGACTTCCTCGCGAGGCGGCATCGAACGCGCGGGCGCCACGATCGTGGGCTGGGGAGCGGCCACGTGCTGCTGGGGCAGCGGCGAGGGAACGGGAGTCCGGAGCACCGGCCGCTTGGCAAACCCTCTCGACCGCTTCTTGCGGGCGGCCGTCTTGATCGTGGCGGGCTTGAGCTTCAGCTTCGGCTGCGCTTTGAGCCCCTTGCCCTTGACCGGCGCTGCTTTCTCTTTCGCCTTTACCTTAACGAGCTTCTTGTTCGTCTTCGACTTTGGCGGCGAAGTCTTCGTTTTTCCGGTACTTGAGGGCTTTTTCTTGACCTTCTTCAACGCTTCTCCTGCCTCATGCGACCAAGAGGCTTTTCCTCTGATCTGAGCTTCGGGCCACGGTCGTCATCAACACTCTCGTCGGGCCGATTGGCAGGATGATACCCAAAACGGTGCATTTTCAACACCTTTTTGTTGGGTGAAGGCCCGACCGTGTTTTCGCCTTATATTTGCTTTCGCGCCGGGCGGGAGAATAGAATCCTGAAAACCCGATACGTCTTCGGACCCGATCCAGCATCTGCAGGCCTCACACTCCGCGCGCTCTCCAAAAAACCAACCAACTACCCCCAAAGGAGTCGTAATGCCGGAAGAACGCACAGACCGAACCGCCGCCGTCGCAAACGCCCTGCTCCAGATCGAGAAGCAGTTTGGCAAAGGCTCCATCATGAAGCTCGGGAGCCGCGAGAAGATCGAGGTCCAATCCATACCCACCGGCTCCATTTCGCTCGATTCCGCGCTGGGCGTGGGCGGCTTCCCAAAGGGGCGCGTGATCGAGATCTACGGCCCTGAGTCGTCGGGCAAGACCACGCTGGCCCTTCACGTCATCGCCGAATCGCAAAAGCGCGGCGGCATGGCCGCTTTCATCGACGCCGAGCACGCTCTCGACGCGAAATACGCGGGCAAGCTGGGGGTCGACATCGACAACCTGCTCGTGTCCCAGCCCGACAACGGTGAGCAGGCACTGGAGATCGCCGAGGTCCTGATCCGGTCCAACGCCTGCGACGTTCTGGTCATCGACTCGGTAGCCGCCCTCGTCCCCCGGTCTGAGATCGAGGGTGAAATGGGCGACGCTCAGATGGGCCTTCAGGCTCGGCTGATGAGCCAGGCGTTGCGCAAGCTGACCTCGGTGGTGTCCAAGAGCGGAACCTGCCTGATCTTCATCAACCAGCTCCGCGAGAAGATCGGGGTCATGTTCGGAAGCCCTGAAACCACCACCGGCGGCCGGGCCCTCAAGTTCTACGCCTCCATCCGCCTCGACATCCGCCGCATCGCCTCTCTCAAGGAAGGCGATGACGTGATCGGCTCAAGGGCCCGGGTCAAGGTGGTCAAGAACAAAGTCGCTCCGCCCTTTCGCGAGGCTGAGTTCGACATCCTCTACGGTGTCGGCATATCGACGGAAGGCGATCTGATCGACCTTGGGGTTGAACACAAGGTGGTCGAGAAGTCGGGCGCCTGGTTCGCCTACAAGGGCGAGCGGTTGGGCCAGGGACGAGAGAATGTCCGGCAGTTCCTCCTCGCCAACCGAGATATCCGCAACGACATCGACATGAGACTCCGCGCCACCCTCGGCCTGCCCCCGGCAGAGGCCGGGGTTGAGAAGGGCGAGAAGGGCGAAAAGGGCGACAAGGCCAAGTCCGACACCGCCGAGCCTTCCAAGAAGAAGTCCTGAAAGGCCTGCGCCGCCCGATCCCGAGTCCGCCGCAACGTTGACTCGCACTCACGCGGCGTGGTTGAATCCCATCCCCGAACGTTTAGCCCGGTCGCCCCGCGCGACTGATGGGCTCGCGGGTTGTGGCGTGGTAGCTCAGTTGGTAGAGCAGTGGACTGAAAATCCACGTGTCGGGGGTTCAATTCCCTCCCACGCCACCATTCGGGCTTTGCCCGAATGGTTGGCCTGGGAGTGAATCAGTAGGGCGGCGGCGCCCGCTGGGCGCCGACTAGCCCTATCAATTCCCTTCCGTGTCCCATTACCCGCGCTTTGCACGAATGGTTGGGAGGTCATCGGCAGGGCGTCCGCACACGCGGGAAAACCTCAAAGACTGCAATCAGTTTGCTGAGATCCCTGCGCTTCGCGCAGGCGCTACCCCGCGGCGTCCTACGGGACTGATCGGGCGGAACCATCTGCTCTCACCGCGTCCGGCAGGGCTCGGCACGCTTTGCACATAGGGTCTCCGTCCGTTATCTTTGTTGCCGTCTGCGTTGGCCGCTCGGGCTTCCTCCAAGCGAGGCAAGAGTGGTTCGATCAAATCGGAAGACCCAGAGGAGCACCATCGAAAGCGAAGCAGCGCCCGCACGGCACCCGGCTGGCCAACCACCGGGGTCTCCCGCCCGCATCGCCCTGCCGTACATCGTTGCCCTCGGCACCGTCGCTATCCTGATCGTCTCTGGCCAGACGCTCGTTCAGTACAACCTGGAGCGTCAGGAAACCGACTCCCGCACGATCAACGTCGCCGGCCGGCAGCGGATGCTGAGCCAGAAGATCGCCAAGGAATTGCTGCAGTTGATGGGTGCGACGAACCGCGAGAGCGCTGCGCCCCACCTCGCTTCTCTGAAAGCCGCTTACGATGTGTGGACCCGCTCGCACCGCGGGCTACGGGACGGCGATACGGCGCTCCAGTCGCTGGACGATAACAGCGCGGCCATCGAGCGTCTTTTCGCTGAGCTCGAGCCGGACTATGGCGCCATGGCCACCGCGGTTGCGAAGCTCCTCGCGGCGTACGAAGCCAGCGGCCACCTCCCTGAAGAAACGCAGGCGATCGCAGCCGCGGTGTTCGCTGCCGAGGGCCCGTACCTGGTCAAGATGGACGGGATCGTGGCGACCTACGACCGGGAAGCCAAGGCCCGGGTCGTCAAACTGCGTCGCGTGGAGCTCGCGCTGATGATCGCGACGCTCTCGGTGCTCATGCTCGAGGCGCTGTTCATATTCCGACCAGCGCTCCGGCGGATACGGGAGACGATGACCGATCTCGAAGCGGCCCGGGCCGCCGCCGAGCACTTGGCGCTGTTCGACGGGCTCACCGGTATCGCCAACCGGCGCCACTTCGACACGCAGGTGGGGCGTGAAGCCCGGCGGGCCGGCCGCGAGTCCCGATCGCTGGCGATCGTATTGATCGACGTGGATTCCTTCAAGGCGTACAACGACACGCTCGGCCACCAGAAAGGGGACGAATGTCTCACCCGCATCGCACAGGCGCTGGCGAGTCAGACCCGCCGTCCCGGCGACCTGATCGCGCGCTATGGCGGGGACGAATTTGGCGCCCTGCTCCCGGATATCGATCTCGAGGGCGCCGCGCGAGTGGCCACAGCCATGCAAGACGCCGTGAAGCGACTCGAGATCGCGCATCCGCACCCCGACATCGCTGGCATCGTGCAGGTCACCGCAGGCGTCGGCGCAGGAGTCCCGACTGCGCCCGCCTTCTCGGGTGACCACATCCTCCGGGCCGCCGATGACGATCTTTTCCTGGAAAAGCGAGAAAAGGGCGGCGATGCCCCCACCGAGCCCGCTTCACCTCCGTCGTCGTCACCGCGACAAACCTCTCCAGCGCCGGCCAGGGGCTAGACACCGCAGCACCAGCGGAGGCGGCGCGCCTCACGCCCCAGCCTTCTCCACCCGGCACAGCATTCCGTCGGCCTGGGAGTGAATCAGAGGGGCGGCAGACTTTCGAAAGCTTCAGGATCTTCGCCAGCCGGTGCGTTCGAACCAGCGGGCTATGTCTTCCTTCGGGATCTTGTGCCTGGTGGGGCGGCCGTGGGGGCAGTAGTCTTGAAACTCAGAGGCCTGCAGGCCGACGACGATCTCCTGCATCGTGGCCGGGTTGATCTTCTGGCCTGCCCTCACCGAAGAATGGCAGGCCAGACTTGCGGCGAGGCGATGAGTGCGGCCTTCCACGGCCCAATGGGTGTCCGAGCCGTCTTCAAGCTGCTTCAGGATCCTCGCGACCGCATCAGCGGGATCGCGGCCCGAGAGCAGATGCGGGATCGATCGGACCAATAACGAACCGGAGCCGAACGACTCCAGTTCGAAGCCCAGGGCGTAAAGCTCCAGGGACGCTTCCTCCGCAAGCAAGGCAAGCGCGGGCGACACCTCCACCACCACCGGTTCCAGGAGGGCCTGACCCTGGGCGCGCTCGCCTGCCTTGCGCTTCTCGATAGTTTCAAAGCGGGCGCGCTCGTGCGAGGTGTGCTGGTCGAAGAGCCACAGATCGCCACCCATCGCGGCCACGATGTAGGTGTCTCGAAACTGACCGAGGACGATCGGCGAGCCCGGCCCGGACACGCCGAACTCCGAAGCGGTCTCGGCCGCTCCTGCCCCGTCCCACAGGCGCGGCGGCGGCAAAACGGCCGAGGCATGCTCGCCTTCCGGGGCCTCCGGCGAAGCGGAATCGATCCTGTTCGCAGCATCCCCGGCGCTTCCGCCTCCGCCGAAGCGGGCGGCCCACGGATTCGGCCTGGCTTCGTCCGAGGGGGCGGCGAAGGCTCGGCGCACCGCGCGCACCACGGTCTGAAACACGCGGGACGCTTCGCGGAAGCGCACCTCGGTCTTCGCCGGGTGCACATTCACGTCCACCATGTCGAGACCCACGTCCACGAAGATCACCGCGGACGGCTTGGGGTCGAAATGGCCGAGAGCGCGATACGCCTCGGCGAGCGCCTTGGATAGCCCTCGATCCTTGACCGGACGCCCATTCACATACGCGCGCACATCCGCCCGCGCGCCGCCGCGCGAGGGGTCGCGAGAGACGAAGCCGGAGACCGAAATGCCCCCCTCCTCGAAATCGACCGGGGCCAGGTCCTGGGCCAGATCGCGGCCAAGGACCGCTCTCACGCGCTCCTCGAGCGACGCTGAGGGAGGAAGGGAGAGGACCTCGCGACCATCCGCCCGGACGGTGAAGCCGACCGAAGCGCGCGCCATGGCCAGGAGCGAGATGATCTCCACCGCGTGCCGGAGTTCGGTCGACTCGGCGCGCAGGAACTTTCGGCGGGCGGGAACCTCGGCGAAAAGGTCTCTCACCTCGACCGTGGTGCCAACGGGATGGGCGGCGGGGCGAGTGGGCGTGGCCCGGGAAAATGCCACCGAAACATGCGCGCCTTCTGCTGCCGCGGAGGTCCGGCTGGTGATGGAAAGTTCGGAAACACTCCCGATCGACGGCAGGGCCTCGCCCCGAAAACCGCTGGAGGCGATGTGCTCGAGGTCGCTGGCGTTGCGGAGCTTCGAGGTCGCATGTCGTTCGATGGCGAGCGCCAGGTCCGAGGCGTCGATGCCCTGCCCATCGTCTCTCACCCGGATCAGGCGCTTGCCCCCTTGTTCCAGCTCGACCACGATCCGCGTGGCTTCGGCATCGAGCGCGTTCTCCACCAGTTCCTTGACCACGGAGGCGGGCCGTTCCACCACCTCGCCCGCGGCGATCTGGTTGACCACATCGTCCGGGAGCCGGGCAATCCGCTGCATAGCCAGGATCAGATCCAGCCGCGGCGCTTGAAATAGTAGAGCAGTCCGCCCGAGGTCACCACCATCATGCCGATGGGCAGAACCGGGCCCCACTCCATCTGCAGTTCGGGCATGTGCTGGAAGTTCATGCCCCAGTACCCGGTGATCACGGTCAAGGGCGCCAGGAGCGCGCTGATCACGGTCAGGCGCTTCATGGTCTCGTTGAGCTGATTGCTGACCCCGGTCAGATAAGCATCGAGGGTGCTCTGGGCCTGATCCTGATGGGCGTAGGACGCTTCCACAATCCGGTACAGAGTGTCGTGAATATCGCGGAAGTAGACCGAGGCTTTCGGGGAGACCACTTTCACCTCGTTGCGGGAGAGACGATGGATGATCTCGCGCTGAGGCATGCAGGAGCGCCGGAGGTTCAGTACGTCGCGTTTGAGGGCGAAAATCTTGTCGAGGGCCTCCTGCTCGGGTTTCCGGAACACCTCCTGCTGCAGGGTGTCGATCCGGGTGTCGATCGAATCGATGACCGGGAAGTAGTGGTCGAAGAGCTGGTCCAGAATCTGATGCAGGAGAAAGTCGACCCCCTTTGGCATCGAGGTCATGAAGTTCTTGTCGCACTGCTCCTGAGCGGCGCGGATCGACCGCATCAGGCCCTCATGATGCGTGACCAGGTAGTTGGGCCCCAGGAACACGTCGAGTTCCCGGGTGAGGAAGGTGTCCCGGGGCGCTTCGGAGCGCACCCCGTGGACCACCAGGAAGGCGTATTCCCCATAGTCGTCCATTTTCGGAGACTGGATGTCCGAGATGGTGTCTTCGATGGCCAGGGGGTGGAAGTGGAAGACCTCGTCCAGGATCTTGACCTCATCGGCGGTTGGATCCTCGAGGTCGATCCAGTGATGGGCCTGCGCGTGGTCGGCCAGATCCGCGGCCGTGAAGCCCGGCCGGCGTTCGATCTTCCCCTTGACGGACCGGAAGTAGGTCAGCACCGCGTCGCCCCCGGTGCTGGAGTGACTTGCCCGCCTTCAGCCCGGCGCCCCGACCCCCAAGGCCTTAAGGCCTCAGGGACGCCCCCCCTGGAGAGAGGGAGCGTGGCGCCGAGGGTCGAGCGAAGCAAGGTCTAGTCCGCGTTCGGCTTTTCGATCTGGGCCTGGGCCGCGGCCAGTCGAGCGATGGGAATGCGGAAGGGCGAGGCCGAGACGTAGTCGAGGCCCACATCGTGGAAGAACCGGACCGATGAAGGATCGCCGCCGTGCTCTCCGCAGATTCCAATCTTCAGATCGGGCTTTGTGGCGCGCCCCTTCTTGACCGTCATATCCACGAGCTGACCCACGCCCGCAACATCGATGGAGACAAACGGGTCCTTTTCGAGGATGCCCATCTCGATATAGGGGCCCAGGAACTTGCCCGCATCGTCGCGAGAAAGCCCGAAACCCATCTGGGTCAGGTCGTTCGTGCCGAGGGAGAAGAACTCGGCCTCCGTGGCGATCTCGTCGGCCGTGACCGCGGCGCGCGGAACCTCGATCATGGTGCCGATGCTGTACTCGACGCCGGCGGCATTCTGGCCCAGGACGCGATGCGCTTCCTCGAGCACGATCGCCTTCTGGCGCCTCAGTTCCTCGACATGACCGACGAGGGGGATCATGATCTCGGGACGGACCTTCGCGCCTTTCTTCGCCACCTGAAGTGCGGCTTCGAAGATGGCCCGCGCCTGCATGCGCGTGAGCTCAGGGTAGGTGATCCCCAGACGACACCCTCGATGGCCCAGCATGGGGTTGAACTCGTGGAGTCCTTCGATGGCGTGGAGCATCTTCGCCGCCCGGGCGAGTTCGGCCTTGCTGCCCTTCTTCGCCGCAACCTGGACCATGAGCTCCTCGCGCTTGGGCAGGAATTCGTGAAGGGGAGGATCGAGGGTCCTTATGGTGACGGGATACCCCTTCATCTCTCGGAACAGTCCGGCGAAGTCGCTGCGCTGCATGGGCAGGAGCTTCTTGAGCGCACCCTGATACTGCTTGATGGCCGGGTCGTACGCCTTCCTGGCCGCCGCCAGCTCCGCCTTCAACGTCTTCTTCTGAGCGGAGTTCGCCTCGGCCACTTTCTTTTCCAGACCCCGCAGCACCTCCATGCCCTTCTCACCCTTGGCCGCGGCCAGAATCATGGCCACCACGTGGGGCAGACGCTCTTCCGCGAAGAACATGTGCTCGGTGCGGCACAGGCCGATGCCCTCAGCGCCAAACGCGAATGCGATCTTCGCGTCCTCGGGAATGTCGGCGTTGGCGCGGACCCCGAGGCGCTTGACGTCGTCGGTCCACGAAAGCAGCTTGGCGAACTTCTGATAGATCGGCGACTTCGCGGCCTTGAGGGTCCCGTTCACCACCTGCAGGATTTCCGAGGGCGAGGTAGAGAGCGACTGCAGCATCACGTCTCCGGTCGAGCCATCGATCGAGATCACATCGCCTTCCCGGACAACCTTGTCGCCCACCGTCATGGTCTTCTTTCTGGCATCGATGGAGAGCACCGAACAGCCGACCACCGACGGCTTGCCCATCTGCCGGCCGACCACCGCGGCGTGCGAGGTCATGCCGCCGGTGGCGGTCAGGATCCCCTGGGCCACGTGCATGCCGTGGATGTCGTCGGGGGCGGTTTCCATCCGGACCAGGAGGACCCGCTTTCCCTTCGCCGACCAGGCCACCGCGTCGTCCGCGGTGAAGACCACCGCTCCGGTGGCCGCACCCGGAGACGCGGGCAGGCCCCTGGCCGCGACCTTGGCTTTGGCGCGCTCTTTCGGTTCGAAGATCGGATGGAGAAGCTGATCGAGCGATTGCGGCTCGACCTTCATGAGCGCCTCTTTCTTGGTCAGGATCCCCTCGTCGACGAAGTCGACCGCGATCGCCACCGCGGCGAGACCCGTGCGCTTTCCATTCCGGGTCTGGAGCATGAAGAGCTTGTTCTCTTCGATGGTGAACTCGAAGTCCTGAATGTCCTTGTAGTGACGTTCAAGACGGGTGGTGATCTCGCGCAGCTGCTGGTAGGCGGCGGGCATGATCCGCTCGAGATCGGCGATGGGGCGCGGGGTGCGGATGCCCGCCACCACGTCCTCGCCCTGCGCGTTCTGGAGGAACTCGCCGTAGAACTCGCGAGCGCCGGTCGAAGGGTTCCGGGTGAAGCCCACACCGGTGGCGCAGGAATCGCCTTTGTTGCCGAAGACCATGCACTGCACGTTGACCGCCGTGCCCAGGTCGTGGGGGATGTCGTTCAGACGGCGGTAGGTGACGGCCCGGGGATTGCCCCAGCTCCGGAACACCGCGTCGCGCGCGCCCGTGAGCTGCTCCTTCGGATCCTGCGGAAACGGCTTGCCCGTCTGCTGGAGAACCACCGCCTTGTACCGCTCGATCACCGCCTCCAGGTTTTCCTCGGACAGATCGACATCCGCTTTGACCCTGGCCGTCTTCTTCACCGCGTGAAGCTCGTGCTCGAACAGATTCTTGTCAATGTTCAGGACGACGTTCGAGTACATCTGAATGAAACGCCGGTACGAATCGTTGGCGAAGCGGCCGTTTCCGGTCTTGGCCTTGAGTCCAACCACGGACTTGTCGTTCAAGCCAAGGTTGAGAATGGTGTCCATCATTCCGGGCATCGAGAACTTCGAGCCGGAGCGGACCGATACGAGAAGAGGATCGCTCGCCTGGCCGAGTGACTTGCCCATGAGGGTCTCGAGACGGGCCAGGGCTTCAGCGATCTCGTCCTCGATCTGAGGAGTGAGCTTGCCCCGGTTTTCTTCGAAGACCGCGCAGGCCCGGGTTGAAATGGTGAAGCCGGGAGGGACGGGAAGGCCGGCGTTGGTCATCTCCGCGAGCCCCGCGCCCTTGCCGCCCAGCGCATCCTTCATGTCGCGGTGGCCTTCCGCCTTGCCGCCGCCAAAGAAATACACGAACTTGGTCACTGTTTTTGTCTCCTAAGTTAAGAATCGGCGTTCTCGGCCGCGGGGGTTGCCAGCTTGGATAAATCGGCGACCTCATAGACGAGGTTCAGAAGTTTTGAAAGTAAGGCGAGGCGGTTGGCCTTCAGTTTCTGGTCTTCCGCCATCACCATCACGCCCTTGAAGAAGGCATCCACATCGCCCTTGAGATCGGCCACGGCGCGAAGACGCGCGGCGGGATCGGTGGCGGGCGTCGACTCGGCCTTGACCATGGCGGCGTGCAGGGCGCGCTCGGCGGGGTCGACGAACGCCGCCTCGCTGACCTCGCCCGCGGCAATGTCGCCGACGATGTTCTTCGCCCGTTTGAACGACTCGGCGAGAGAGGCGAAGACTTCGGGCTGTTCGGAGCGGACGGTCACGAGTTCGCGGAGCCTTTGGGCCACGCCCGGCACGTCGCGCAGCGGATCGATGCGGGCAGACACGACGGCATCGATCTCGTCCAGGGCTCCGGCCTCCCGGGCGATGAGAACTCCTCTGAGGCGATCGATGAGAAACGCCCGCAGGGCCGTCCGGAGTTCAGCCGTGGACTTCGGCAGGCGGTCTCCGTAGAGGCGATGGCCATCGGCGATGACATCATCCAGACTGGGGGCCTTCGCGGTCCAGAAGTCGAGAAGGATCCGGATGACTCCCTGTCCGGCCCGACGCAGACCGTACGGGTCGGAGCTGCCGGAGGGCGCAGAGCCCAGGCCGAAATAGCCGATCAGGGTATCCATCTTGTCGACGAGGGCGACGACCGAGAACGCCTCCAGGCTCGCGCCCTCGAGCCTTCCCGCGGGTGCCGCATCCGGCTCGATGGTCACCGGATGATGGTGCCAGCGAATCGCCGCCGCGATCTCCGGGCCCTCGGTACTCGCGGCGTAGAGGCCGCCCATCACGCCCTGCAGCTCCGGGAAGTCCCTCACCATCAGAGTCACGAGGTCGGCCTTGGCGAAGAGCGCGGCCCGGCCGACGGCCGTGGTCACCTCGGCGCTCAGGTCGACGTGTCCGGCCAGGTTGGTGGCCAGCAGGGAGATGCGCTCCGCCTTGTCCTTGTAACTTCCAAGCCCCTTGTGGAACGTCACCGCAGCGAGGTCGTCGACCCGGCTCTCGATCGTCCGTTTGCGATCTTCGTCGTAGAAGAAGCGAGCGTCCTTGAGTCGGGCGATGACCACGCGTTCCTGGCCTCGAGCCGCGTTTCGGGCCGCCGCCTCGTCCCCGCCGGAAATGGCGGCAAAGCGCGGCGAGCCGTCAGGGCCACGGGGCAGAGTCACCGCCTTTTGATGATGGGCCAGGACCGTGTTCAGCACCTCGTCGGGAAGATCGGCGAATTCCTTCGGAATCGACCCAACCACGACCGTCGGATACTCCACGAGGTCGGACCATTCGCCCAGGAGGTGCGCGGCCTCGCCGGAAGCATCACCGCCCGCCTTCGTCACCTGGCTCCGGATACGCTCCGCGCGCCGGGCCGGATCGAGGATCACGAAACGCTCAACGAGGCCGGCTTCGAGATCGGCCAACGAGCGGACATCGAAGCCCCGATCGGAAAGCCCGCGTGGGTAGAAGCGGTTTCCCATCGAACGCCCGCCGCTCGCCACCCGAGGGGAGCCTTTGGCCCCGGCGACGCTGTCGAAGATCGTAACCGGAACCACGACCCCGTCGAGTTGGGCCACCATCCATTGAATGGGCCGGCCGAACTCAAAGGCCCCGCGGCCATCGTCGAGCCAGGCATCCCAGTTCATCCGCTTGGGGAAGGTGAGGCTGCGAAGCAGGGCAGGCAGAACTCCCTGGAGCACATCGGGCGTCGGTCGACCGGGGACGTGCTTCTTCACGGATACGTACAGATCCGTCGAACCGTCCACCTTCGGGGCAAGGGTCAGGACGTCGAGGCCCACCGAATGCTTCCGGGCAAAGCCTTCCGCGGCCTTCGACCAGTTGCCCGCGGCGTCCTTCGCGATCTTTGCGGCGGGGCCCCATTCGACCACGGTGCGGTCGTCCTGGCGGAGCTTCACCCCCGCAACCAGGACCAGGCGGCGGGAGGTCCAGAAGGTCCGGACGTCGGACGGAGCGACCTGCTCCTCTTCGGCGATGGCGGTGAAACTCGCCCGAAACTGGTTGGCGAGGCCAGCGAGCCAGGGGGCCGGCATCTCCTCAAATCCGATCTCGAACAGAAACTCAGCCACGGCCGGCCTCCGTCTCCGTGGACTTCTTCTCACTACGGCCCCTGACGTCCTTCGGCTTCGGTTCCGTTTTGGATTCTTCGGAGGCAGCATCTTTCGCCTTCGCGGGCCAGCGATCCTCGACGTGGGCGGCGGCCACCCCACAGGCAAGCTTGCGGATCTGGAGCAGCATCGAGGCTCGCTGGGTGACGGAGATTCCACCTCGCGCATCGAGCACGTTGAAAGCGTGAGACGCCCGCAGGACCCAATCGTAGGCCGCGAGAGCCACACGGGGCCCCGCGGTCTCGAGCAGGCGCTTTGCCTCGCCCAGAGCGCCTTCGAAGAGCCTCATATGCAGATCGACGTCGGCCAGCTCGAAGCTGTAACGCGACAACTCGAACTCCTCTTCATGTCGGACCGTCCGGTACGGCAGGCCCTTCGCCCACACCACGTCGAAGACATCGGCCTGGTCCTGGAGATACATGGCGATGCGCTCGATCCCGTAGGTGATCTCGGCCGAAATCGGCGACAGGTTGACCCCGCCCGCCTGCTGGAAGTACGTGAACTGGGTGATCTCCTGGCCATCCAGGAGCACCTGCCAGCCTATTCCCCAGGCGCCAAGGGCGGGCGATTCCCAATTGTCCTCCTCGAACCGAACGTCGTGGTCGGCAGGGTCGATGCCCAGCGCGCGCAGCGAGTCGAGGTAGAGGTCCTGGACATCCGCGGGGGCGGGCTTGAGGATCACCTGATACTGGTGATGCTTGTAAAGACGGTTCGGATTGTCGCCATACCGGCCGTCAGCCGGGCGGCGCGAGGGCTGGACGTAGCCGACCCGCCACGGATCGGGACCGAGGACCCGGAAGAAGGTCTCGGGATGCATGGTCCCCGCTCCCACCTCGGTGTCGACGCCGATCTGGATGAGGCACCCGTTGTGTTCCCAGAACTCGTTCAGCGCCGCGATGATGCCCTGCAGGGTCAGGCTCATGGCTGGCGCCCCGTCTCCCTGAGGACGCTCTCGATGACCCGCGACGAGTTCAACGACCGGCCCAGGTGGCTTTCGATCAGCACGCGATGGAATTTCTGGACCGGCGAAAGATCGATATCCCCGGTGCGCAGGGCGAAATTCGCGGGCGAAAGGCGCAGGGCCGAGCGGAGAAGGGCGCGCGAGTCGGGGTCGAGTATCTCCGTCCTGCTGGAGCCGCAGTTCGAGCAGACCGCGCTGCCGACAACGCAATTGCCGGCTTCACGGTCAACGAGGGGCGCCTGGCAGCCGTACTCGAACGGAACCCCATCCTGGTAACGGCGCTCAACC
>JAQBHL010000349.1:0-24940 GCA_032127745.1 Acidobacteriota bacterium | reverse complement strand
AGGGCCACCGCGAGGGAGCTGGCGGCGAGGCCGGAGGCGAGCCCGAAGAGCAGGAGCACGGAATCGGAACTTCCGTCCGTTCTCGCCCTCGACACCAGGCCTCCGGTCAGAGCGACGGTGATCGCGGTGATGGAGCCCAGGTAGAGAAGCAACGGACCCGCCCCCGCCCACCGGCGCAGCCACTCGATGGGCGAAGGACGGATTCCCGCCGCCGCTTCGAGAGCCTCGAGGCCCTTGCCGACCAGATAGAAACCCACGTGACCCGAACCGTGGCGTGTCTGGGCGGCCGTGGCGTCCGCCGAGCGAGCGAGCTCCACCGCGAGTTGAGCGACCTCGACCTCGGTGTGCTTGCTCCGCCGGGCCACCCGCTCGGCCACGTGGCGGTATTGATCCCGGGTCGCGAAATCCATCCCGGAGTAGTCGCCCGAAGGATCTCCACGCAGAATGCGCTCGACCACGCTCATGGACTCCACGAAGTCGCGCCAGTCCACCGCCCCCAGGGTCCGCAGGCTCCCGATGCTGTTGCTCACCGAGACCTGATTCGCGGCCTGGGTCTGGCTTTCCGACTGCACCATCTGTTCGATGGTGAGATTGAGCTCTCCCAGGCGCTGCTCGATCCAGGTCATGGACATGGCCAGGGCGGGGCCGCGCCCCTGCAGCCTCCGCGTCAATTCGGCGACGAAGGGACTGGTCATGAGAGGACTGGACCGGGCCATGTCGGCCATGACGAGGATCAGGCTCTTGGGATCGCTCGAGGCCATATCGGTCATGGCGTCGGCCCAGTACTTCGCGAGGCGGCGCTCGGTCCAGGCCGCCGCCACCCGCACTCCGATCCGCCGCAGGTTCTCGATGAGGGCGAGCCGCAGCATGATCGGAATGGCCCAGAGTTCACCGAGGGTCAGAGGAGTGACGGTCTGGTAGGAGGCGATGAACCGGCTGAGGCCGGCGGTGTCCACGCGCCCATCGCCGTGAGCGATGGCCTGGAGGGCCAGGTCGTAAACCCGGGGGCGTCCCTCAGACGCCCCCTCGGCCAGGCGGGGAAGCTCTCGCGAGTAACCGCGCGGGAGGTGTCGCCTGGCGGTCCGGATCTGCTCCTCGATCAGGTGACAGTTGTCGAGCAGCCACTCTCCGGCCGGGGTGATGCGTCCTTTGGCCGCCACCGCGTCGGTGAGCAGGGTGCAGATGGCGACCAGTTCATCTTCGTTGTCGGCCAGCCGGGCCAGGAGCTGGTCGGGGGAAGGCTTGGGAGCGAGTCGATGGAGGCCGGCCAGGGCGCGGCCGTGCGACTCCATCTGTTCGGCGCTGAACAGCTCCGCCCGCAGAGGGAGATCTTCCCTGGTCGGGACAGGCGACCAGGGGTTCGGCAAGGGCGGCGCCTGGTGCTCCCTTGGACCCTCGTTCGATGGCTGGCGGATGATCAGTCCCGGAAAGGCCTGGCGACGTGGCCAGGGGTCAGCTCTAGAGGCTCGTTCGAGCGAAGCGACCGGGGTCGGCGGAAATGAGGGTCCACGACCCATGCAGCGCAGCGGCGGAAGAGTGACAAGGTGTGCGTCCAGTAGACCACAGCAGGGTCTCCGGTCTCGCACCAGCCAGGTCGTCTACGAGGCTATTCCCGACTCCGATCGTCGAAGACAGCCCTCTCATCCTGCCCGTGACATCCACCTCCCAGACGGAGGAAGAAGTGGCCCCGGTTCTTAAGACAGATTTCGCGGTCAGGATAAGCGGGGCTCGGCGGTTTAGGCTGCCGCCGCGGCCGCTCCTCCCACCCAGATCCAGTTGTTGGTCGGCTGTCCGCGCAGCCGAGCCGTCTCGTGCGCCGAGGACACCAGGGCAAGCGCGATGGCGGTGTGGCCGGAGAAGAACGAGAGGTTGCGATCGGACTCCGTGGCGCGGTCCGGGTGACAGGTCGATGGCGAGGGCCTCTCGCGACGCACGACGTACTTGGTGACCTGGGTCAGCATCACCGTCACCGCCACCGACTCGGTCACCGCCCCTGCGTTCACGAGCCACTCGCGGCTCTCGGCATGATGGCTCATGGGGAGCATGGCCACCGCGGCCGCGATGCCGCCGGCAAGAAGAGAGACACCAGCGGCTGTGCTGTACTCAAGGGAGACATCCTCGCGGGCCGCCGCGAGCTGGCCGTCCGTGGCCTGGGCGCCGGGTGGAACCAGAAGCGAAAAGGCGACAACCAGGAAGACCGCTGGCCGAAAGTGATTTCGATGCCACATGGTCACCGAAAGCATCTCACGCGGGATGACTTCAAGGTGGTCTTCGGCCAGCCCTCATTCCGGCGGGGTTCTCTTTGGGAGGCGCGGCGACCCGCCGGGGCGGCTCATCTGGCGCGATGGACGGGTTTGCGACGATGAGTTCCGGTATGAGAGTTACAGTGTTGGCATGAAAAGACGATTGTCGGTGCTCACGCTGGCGTCCCTCCTGCTCGCCGGGTGCTCGTCCAGCCCGGGCTCCACGCAGCCTCCGCCGGGTGAGGCCGGACCACCCGCGGCGAAGAGCCAGGGAACCCCGGCGTTCACGCAGACCGTAGCGCCGCCCGAGGCCGGGCCCTCGGCTCCTGCCGCCACCCCTGGAGAGGCTCCTTCCCCTCCTGCGAAGGAACCGGCTCGCGTTGCGTCGCCGGCTGCCCCGGAGGTCGCCGCACCACCACCGACGGACAAGGAATCGACGCCGGCCCCGCGTCCGGAGCCGACGAACCCCGTGGTGGACAATTCTCCCGCGCCCGCGGTCGCGCATGTGCCCATCGCCGTCGACATCGGTGGTCTTGTCGAGGTCAGCGCCACGAAGCCCGGCCTGGCCCGCATCGGGGCCGGAAAGTGCAAGCTCTGCCACAAGATCCAATTCGATTCCTGGTCCAAGACCGCTCACGCCGCCCGCACCCCACCCCTCGACTGCGAGTCCTGCCACGGCCCGGGCAGCGAGTACAAGAGCCTGGCGATCATGAAGGATTCGCGGAAAGCGCGATCCGCGGGCCTGGTGATTCCCGTTCGCTCGTTCTGCGCCAAGTGTCACACGAACGGCTGGAGCGATGACCTGCTGAAGCGAACGCATGCGCACAAGGCTGCGAGCTGAGACCGGTCGCGGTGGTGAAGTGGTGAAGCTCGCAGCCCGACGACGTCCTGTGTACCACGGTGAGTGACCCGGTTTTCGCGCATGGGTGACCATCCCGGGCTGCACGCTCGGCGTAGAACTGATGCACCGTCTCCGCGAAGATGCGGGTGAGGTTGCCGACGAGCACGCCGTCCTGGGCGAGCCTGCCACGCCACGCGTATGGGAAGGCCAGCACCCACTGATTGCGGTGTGTCCCGACGGCTAACCGACGCGTTTCCATTTCGGGAGCTGACCGGGGATCAGGAAGGTCTTCACAAGCTCCCCTTCGCCGCAGACGATCATTCCGCGGAAGCGCTTGTACCACTCGCCTTCGGGAACCTCTGGCTCGCGATCGAGCCACGCGGCCATCAACTCGAGTTGCCCGGCCCCTATTTGACGTTCGGCGATCCGATCGAGGAGATGTTGAAACAGAGCCGGCGGAATGCCGCGTCGTCGAACCCGGGGCATCGCTTCAGATGCCGTAGAAGCCGCGAGTCATCCTCTCGCGGATATGGGCGGCGGTCTTGGGATCTCGGGCGCTTGCCAGTTCGGTGGCGAGGCGTTTGAGCTCGCTGGGCGTGAGGCGGACTCCCTGTCCCTCCAGAACCGCCAGTTCCGGCGTATGGAGCGTCGCTTCTTCTCCCGAAGCCTTGCGGGCCACGACGGAAGCGCCCGCTACGCTCTGCTTCAGGAACCAGTGGTACACCGTGAGCGCGTTCTTGATCACGTCGGTCTTCTTCGCGCGGGTCAGCTCGGCCATCTGGGCGACCAACGCCGCTTCTGATTTGTTCAAGACGGGCTGCAATCGAGACATCGTGGAGTCCTCACTCTCTTCTCTCATTCTACTCAGAAAATGAGACTCTCGCCTAGGGGCATCAGTTCGTCATCGGCGGGGCCAGTTGATGGCGCGGCTCCGTCCGGCCCGCTCGCCCCGCTCGGGCGCGTAGTGGCCGATGCGATCGGGGGCGAGCGCGCCGTGATGACGCCACGTTTCGGCTGGCTGATCGTGTGGCAGGGCCTCCTGCTCGCCGGCTGAACGCTCGCGACGTTCGCAATGGGTATGCGCTGGTACGGCCGTGAGGGCCAGGGTCTCGCTCACGCGGTCACGATCTGCTTCATGACCCTTGCGATGGCCCAGGTCTTCCACGCTTTCAACGCGCGTTCGCGGGTCCGATTCGCGTTCACCGCCCGCCTGTTTTCGGGCTCGAAGTAGATCTGCCTTGTCCCGCCTGCAGGAGGGGCAGGCCGACTTTCACCCCCGGACTCCTACACCACGAAGGTAGGGACGCTGCCTCCGCCCGCCGAGACGTTGATCACCGCATCCCGGGAGACGCGGGTGACCGCTCCCACCCGCGCGCCGCCCACATAGAAGGGATTGGTGTTCACCTTCAGGGACTCGAAACGCAGGCTGCCATCCGCGTCGAAGACAGGGAACTCCTCTTCCGGAATTTCCACCCGCTCCTGCACGATCCAGCCGCCGCTGCGGAGGGCGGTCTGAATCGCGCTCGACCACTGCAGTTCGTCGACCGCCGAGCCCACGGTCACGCTGTCCCCGCCGTAGCCGTGCGAGGGTTTCAGCACCAGTTGCGACCGATTCTTCTCCATCCAGGGGACGAGGTCCACGCTCTCGCCGCTCCGCTTCGTCCGGCGCTCCTCGACCTTCCGGGTCCAGGGCACGTGCGCGGCCACGAAGGCGCGCTCTTCGGGTGAGAGCAGGTCTTCGAATCCCTCATCGGTCAGAAGCGCGAAGAACGCCTTGTCCTCGGAGAGGTAGCAGCGAAACGAATTGACGAAAACGGCGAGACCCCTTGTGTAGGCGTCGAAGAATGCGGCTGCGTCCTTTTCGACGCCCAGGACCTCGGAGATCACGGCGCGTCTGTAGACCAGGTCGACGGGATGTCCGGCGGCCACCAGCCGACCGCCCGCTACCACCATATCGCGGGGGTCGATCAGAACGGTGGCCAGGCCACGCCTCTCGAATTCTTCGCGCAGGATCTCCTGATCGGGAAGGGTGCGCACGCCGCGCAGGTCCACGATGGCGACCCGCGGCTTTGCGACTCTCGCGTACCCGCGCAGTTCGGCCACCAGCGCGTCCACCGATCCCACCGCTTCGATCGTCCTCGACTTCCGCATCTCCCGGACCAGGGGCAGTTGCGAAAAGACCTCGGTCATCCGATCCGCGTAGCCGAAACCGGCGGGCGCGTCGGAGTTGATCTCGATCAGGCGAACCCCGCCGCTGCCGATGAAGCCGTCCACCCGGGAGAGGGAGACATCGGGTCCGGGAGGGGTCAGGCGAAGAAGGGGGCGGTGCGCTTCGGGAGCTTCCAGGAAGTCGAGAAGCGGTTCGAGGCGCCCGCCGAAAGCCGTCCAGGACACTCTCTCGCAAAGCCGGACCAGTTCCGTGGCGCCCGTGGTCAGACGCTGCCAGGTTTGCCGGTCCACAAACTGTGGACGCAGGAATGTCGCCATCGGCTCCCCGTCGAAGGTGATGCCGCGGTCGCCGAAGGCTTCCAGCAGGCGAAGCCACTGCTCACGCGCCGCCGCCGGATCGCGACGAACGGCGTCGTTGAAGTGCTGGGCGGCCGCGCTCTTCATGGCCGGCGACTACTCACTGTCGATCAGGACCGGCACGGGCCCGCGGCTCACCAGGCGAAACATCAACGCACCGGAAGCTATGACCAGGAGCGCTCCGGCGAAGAAGTGCGGCGAGGGCACGATGTCCAGCCGAAGCCAGTCCATCAATGCCGCGAAAAGGACGCCCGAGTAGACGAAACCGCCGATCTGGGAGGCCGGGGCGTAGGAGTAGGCCTTGGTCAAGAGCAGCTGTCCGGTGGTGGCGCTCAGGCCCAGCAGAACGATGATCAGCCAGGTGCCGGGCAAAGGCGTGACCCACACGAAGGGCAAGGCGAGGGCCGAGACGCTGGTTCCCATCATGGCGAAGTAGATCACGATGCGCACGGTGGGCTCAGTCAGGGTCAGGCGCCTGATTCCGGTCTGGGCCACGGCCGAGAGAAGGCCGGCGAGCAGACCCACGAAGGCCGCCCCGGTCATGAGACCACTGCCCGGACGCAGGACCACCACCACCCCCAAAAAGCCCAGGAACAAGGGGGGAGCGAGGCGCAGGGGCATCGGCTCACCCAGCCACACGGTCTCCACCAGGGGAATGAACAGGGGCAGCGTGAAGTTGAGGAGAACCGCGTCGGCCAGCCGCATGTGGGCGATGGCGTAAAAGAAGCAGTACATGGCCGAGAGTCCGGCCGCGCCCCGGATCGCGTGCTCTTTCAGGTGGCTGGTCTCGAGGCTCGCGCGCCCTCCGTGCAGAAGCATGGGCGAGAGAAAGACGAGGCCGCTCGCGTTGCGGAAGAAGACCACCATCGCGTTGGGCAGAGTCAGGGCGCAGACTTGAATGCACACCCCCATGATCGCGAATGCCAGGGCCGAGAGAATCATGGCGGCGGCGCCGGTGAGGAGGCTCTTCGAGGGCGACATGCGGTCTCAGCCGAGCCGGGACTTCGCCATCGCCTGCAGGCCGTCATCGGCCGCGTATTTGCAGGCGTCGCCCAAAGTCGGGATGTTGAAGACGATGGCGATGCGGTTGAATTCCTGCAGGGCTTCGCTCACCGCCCTATTCTCTGTGGCCCATGGACGGGCTGCAAGCGGTCAAGAAGGCCATCCAAGATGGAAGGCCCGGCCAGACGAAACAGAGCCGAGGGCTCGGGTCCAAAGACCCTGCCCTCGGCTCTCCGATACTCAGACCCTGACGGAGGGTTCAGGGTCTCGTGGGGGCGGTTTCGCCTACTTTGAGCGGCCGGGATGGGGGCCGCGAGGACCCTGACCGTCGGGTCCGCCCTGGCCGCGACGAGGTCCGCGCTTTTCCATCTCTTCCAACTGGGCGAGTTGTTCCGGATTCAGGATCGCCTTCACCTCTTCGAAGACGGCCTTGTGGTGGGCTTCCACTTTCTGCCGCGCGTCGCGCATGGCGATCGCGGCCTGGCCGACCGTGGCCGCATCGGCGCTGTCCGACTCGAGCGCCTTGTGGAAGGTCTGGCTCGCTTCGCGGGCCGATTCCATCAAGGGCTTGGCGGTTTCTTTTTCCTTCTCGTGAATGGCCTTCCACTGAGCGGTCTGCTCGTCGGAGAGGCCGAGGCGCTTCGCGACCATCCCGATGCGCGGGCCGCCCGCCCCCCCGCCCGGTCCGAAGCCCGGTCCCCCGGGGTACCGCATCTGCCCCCCCTCGGGGCCCTGAGCGGCCGCAAGGGAGATCCATCCGAAGGTGGCCGCGGCAAGTGCTACGACTTTGAATGTCTGGTTCTTCATGGTTATTTCCTCAATCTTCTTTCTTGGTGAACCTGGGTTGATCGAGGCCTGAATGTCCTTGCCTCTTAGACCATTAGAACGGTAGTCACCTTTCGAGAATCCTAAGAATTCGGAGTTTTTTTGGGAGCGAGGTTTCCGGCGAGGACAGCCTCGAAGCCCCCTTCCGTCCGGTTGCGGAGAGACAGGGTGAAATCGTGGCGGCGGGCCACGTCCCGGGCGATCGAAAGTCCGAGGCCCATGCCGCCGGGCCGCCGCGACCGCGCCGCCTCGCTTCGAAATCGGCTTTCGCCCAGGCGGGCCATTTCGTGGTCAAGGACCCCGGGGCCGTCGTCGCTCACCCGCAGGAGGAACCGGTCTCCGGTTGGGTCGAGGACCAGGGCCACATGGCCCCCCGAGCGGTTGTACTGAATGGCGTTGTGGACGAGGTTGTTGACCGCCTGCTCGATGAGGGTGACATCCCCTTCCACCCAGCAAGGCGCCTCCGGGACCGAGTGATTGAAGTCGACCCCCGTGCTGGAGGCCACGCTGTGATGCCGCACGGCCACGCGCTCGACGAGGGCGACCAGGTCCACGGGATTGCGTTCATGAAGCGAGAGGTCCGACTCCAGCCGCGCCACCGCTTCCAGATTGGCCAGGAGCGACGCGATGTACTGGGTCTCCTGGGCGATGGCCGCGACCGTGTTCTCGGAGGCGCCGCCCTCTTCCTGCTGACGGAGTCGGGAGACGTGAGAGAGCAGGACAGACAAGGGAAGGGCCACGTCATGGGTGGTGTGAGCCACAAACTCGCGCAGCGCCTTTTCACGACGCTCCACCTCGAGAACGTGCGCTCGCACCACCGCCGCTGCGTCGTTGAAAGCGTGGCCCAGTTCGGCGATTTCGTCGCCGCCGCTGACCGGAACCGACGTCTCATAGCGATGGGCGGCGGCGCCCCTTACCCCCGCGGCCAGCGCCCGAATCCGCGCCACCGGCTGGGCCAGAGCGGCCCACAGGGCCAGGGCCGGCGCGCCGATCAGGAGCAGGGCCCCCAGAATCAGGGACGCGAAGGAGGCGAGGGGAGGGGGCGTGGGCATGAGAGCGAGCGCGTACGTGCATGGCCCTCCGGTCCATGAGGTCGCGAGGGCGCCGAAGAACCCTCCGCTCTCGCGGCCGTTCACGAGGGTCTCGCCGCCGCCCTTGAGCGCGGCCTTGGCGGACTCGGGAAACGAGGGCTCTCCGGGCGCGCGGGGTTTGAAGTCCTCATCGTAGAAGAACACCCGGATCCGACGAGGCCCGCCCGGGCCGCCGAAGCGAGAGGGAAAAAGCTCCCGCGCGCCGGGACCGCCGCCCGCCCGGGGACCGCGACGCGGATCTCGCTCGGCGAGCTCGCCCGGCGGGAACCGGCGCGCACCGGGGCCGCGCGGCCGGAAATCTCCTGGCCGTTCGCCCCCGCGGGGCGGAAACGCGTCCTCCTCGCCCGATCGATCGGGGCCCGGTGAATCGGGGCGAAGCATCCCGAGGCGCAGGAACTCGAAGTCGCGACCGGCCTCGCAAGTCTCTCGATCCAAGGAGGCCATCCGGGCTTCGATGGAGCTTAGGATCGACGCCTCGCTGGCGTACCGGATGGCGATGTGCCGGGCGACGTAGCTGCCGAGCAGAATGGCGAGGCCGGAGCCGGCGAGCGCCAGCAGCAGTCGCGTGCGCAGACTCATGGCGGTGGATTCACCGGACCCCTCACAAGGGCAAAAGCCTATAGCCCACGCCCCACACCGTGGCGATCCGGGCGCCTTCGGATCCGAGTTTCTTCCGGACCCGCGAGAAGTGAACGTCGAGGGTCCGCCCCGTGCCTTCGCGATCGGGGTCGAGCACCCGGTCCACCAGCGACTGGCGGGTGATGGCCGAGCCGATGCGTTGAGCCAGGGCGGCGAGGAGATCGAACTCGATGCGGGTGAGCTCCACGGGCTGCCCGGCGTTCTCCACCACCCGGGCGCCGAGATCGATGCGCAAAGCACCCGTCTCGATGACCTCGCTGGCATGGAGAAGGGGACGCCGCAGTCGCGCCCGCACGCGGGCCAGCAGCTCCTCCGGCCAGAACGGCTTGGTGACGTAATCATCGGCGCCCAGAGCCAGGGCCCGCACCTTCGTGTCCGTCTCGTTTTTGGCGGATAGAACCAGCACCGGGGTCTCCGCGGTCTCGCGATAGATCTTGAGGATGTCGAGCCCGTGGGCGCCCGGGAGCATCAGGTCGAGGATTACCAGGTCGTGTTCCTTTGGGTCGGCATCAAGAGCGGCGAGCCCGTCCTGGAGCCAGGCGACTTCGAACCCATAGCACTTTAGGTGGGCCACGATCTGGTCGCCCAGATTCTTGTCGTCTTCGATGAGGAGGATCTTCGAACTCATGGTCTTTGCCGGGCCTTCAAGTGTCGGCCTTGAACCTTAAGTCTGCCTGAAGGTGAGATTAGAGTCTCGATCGACATGATTCGACCGGCGGTGGTGCTCGTGCGTCCTGAGAACAACGCGAATATCGGTTCGGTGGCCCGGGTGATGAAAAACACCGGCCTTTCCGATCTGCGTCTGGTGGCCCCTTCCGACTGGCGCACCATCGAGACCTGGCGCACGGCCTGGGCCGCGCAGGAGATCCTGGAGGGCGCGAGGGTCTTCGAGACGCTCGCTGAGGCCCTTCGCGGCTCGACCATGGCGCTGGCTCTGTCTGGACGCGACGACCAGGTCGTGGTCCTCGACGTGCGCGAAGGCGTGCGACAGCTCGGCACTGTGCCCGAGGGCGCTTCCACCTGTCTGGTGTTTGGTCCGGAGCAGAGCGGTCTGACCTTCGAGGAGATGGCCCGGTGCGGCCGTCGCGCCTCCATCCCCTCGCATCCCGCTCAGCCTTCATACAACCTGTCGCACGCGGTGGGGATCACCGCCTACGAGTGCTTCCGGCTGGAGCCGGCGCCGCGCCCCGGCCATCTTCTTTCCTATGACGAACGCCAGAAGCTGGCGGAGGAGATGGAGATCGGCCTGCGCGCGGTGGGGGCCATTCGCAAGGAGAAGGAGCGATACAGCCGGCTCTTCCGCGGCTTTTTGACCAGCCTCGATCTGTCGGAAGCGGACGCGCGCTGGATTCGTTTCGTGGGTTACTGCATGGAACGCGCGGCTCGCGACGCCGGGTACAAGGGGTGAGCGTGTTCGAGGACGTGAAGAAGGACGACGGGGGAGTGCTGGATCTGCCTGATCTGAAGTTCCGCGAACTGATCTTCATCGGCGCCCTGAAGCGCCTTGACCCCGGCACTGATCCGGAAAGAGCCGAGGTCGTGGTCGACGAAACCCGACCGATGCCCCCCTTCCGTGAAGAAGGCCTGTTTCCGCCGCGCTCGCGTTTCTCGGTCGAGCGCCGCAACGGCCGCGCCCGCTTCACCCGCCTCGACTGACGCGAGGCGGATTGGGCCCCGGCTTTCGCCGGGGTGACGGGGTGGGGTTCTCATCGCGACTACTTTGGCTGCTTCCCCCAATTGGCACGGCTACGGTCGCGGGCGGCTGGTGATGACGGTTGGTTCCTGGTCGAGAGGCCTGGAATGGACGTGGCCCCGGGGCGCCTATAATGGACCTCCAGCGGGAAGCGGCGGCCTTCCTCCATCAACCAGGCGCCTTCTCTACTTTCCTTTTCCCCACCCCGACCCCAAGAGCAAAACAGGTCCAACCACCGTACTGAATGCAACCGAGGATTCTCGCCCGCTCGCAACACACGCTCTCCCGAAAGCAGATCGATCCCGATCCGCTGCGGGTTCTCTATCGGTTGCGCAGTTCCGGTTTCAAGGGCTATCTGGTGGGCGGGGGGGTGCGCGATCTGCTCCTCGGCCGCAAGCCCAAGGATTTCGACATCGGCACCGACGCGTCTCCGCAGCAGGTCAAGAAGCTCTTTCGCAACTGCTTCATCATCGGCCGGCGGTTCCGCCTGTGCCATGTGCGCTTCGGCCAGAAGGTGGTCGAGGTGGCCACCTTCCGCCAGAAGGCGCAGCCTGAACTCGGCGACACCATCGTGAAGCGGGACAACACCTTCGGCACCCCCGAAGAAGACGCCTTCCGCCGCGACTTCACCATCAACGCGCTTTTCTACGACATCGCGGACTTCTCGATCATCGACTACACCGGCGGCATCGAAGACCTCGAAGCCAAACGGGTCCGGGTGATCGGCGACCCCGACGAGCGCTTCCGTGAAGACCCCGTGCGCATGATGCGCGCGGTGGCCATCGCCAGCCGCCTGGGTTTCCGCATCGATCGCGAGGCTCAGGAAGCCATTCGGGCCCGCCGGGGGGAGATCGTGAAGAGTTCGCACGTCCGCATCCTGGATGAGATCTACAAGGTCCTCCGCCAGGGCTCGGCTCGCGCGACCTTCGAGCAGCTGCAGGCCCACGGCCTGCTGGCCTACATCTTTCCCGAGGCCCATAAGGCGCTCAAAAACGGCGAGACCGGCCTGCTCGACACCCTCGGCGTCCTTGACGAGTATAGAAATCGCATCGGAAGCGACGCCAGTCTTTCGAATGCGATTCTGATCGCTCATCTCCTGCCACCCCTCGGCATTCCGCTCTCCTCAGGCCTGCGGGCCACCGCCCGGCGTCGCCCTTTCGTGGATGTGGATGGCCCGCGCGACTTCGAGGGCGATCCCGAGGAGCCCATGCCGGAAGAAGCCTCCGACGCCCAGGTGGACGAGACGGACGTGGTCGCGGAAATGGTGGAGCTCGACGAAGAGGCGGATCTTGGTCATGGGCCCAACGTCTCCCACGGAGAAACGCCCATCAGTCTTCCCTTCGCCCGCCGCGACATTGAGCGCCTCGGGCTTCTGGCCGCCGTCGGTTCCAAACTTCATCGGACCGATCTTCCTCCGAGCACCGAGCGCAATCTTTCGAGGAAGCCCTACTTTCAAGAGGCGCTGCTCCTGGCCGAGATTCACGGACTGGAGCCGGCTCTGGTCGAGCATTGGCGGGAAGTGGCGGCCGAGCCCCCGGGCGGCGAGCCCCCAAGCGGCGGGGACTATGGGACCGCTCCGGAGCCTTCCGGGTCATCACGAGGCGGACCGCCGAAGCCCGGAGACGGTCCGCGCCGGCCGGTGAGGCGTCGCACTCGAAGACGTCCTGGGCGGCCCCGCGGGCCGCAGTCCAGCTAGTTAAGATCTTCAAGAACAGAAAAGGGGCGACCTATGGCAAGACCAAAGCGGTTATCGGACGCACAGATTCGCAAGGCGCTTCCCGCGCTCCAGGGCTGGCGCTTTTCCCGGGGCGCCCTGCGCTGCGAGTTCAAGTTCGAGAGTTTCAGCAAGGCGGTCCAGTTCGTGGTGAAGGTGGGCGGTCTGGCCGAGGCGTCTGACCATCATCCGGACATCGATATCCGCTACTGCGTGGTCAGACTCGCGCTCCATACCCACGATGTGGGCGGAGTCTCCGATCGGGACTTTTCGCTGGCCCGGGTCATCGATGGCCAGAGTGCGGGGCGAAACTCGGTTTAAGCTGCCGTCTTCCTGGCCGGCCTCGCGCCATTCACCGATCGTCCAGTTTTCCACTTGCAGGAGGGGGACCATGCTGCATCTAGCCTGCGCTTTGGCGCTCGTTGTGTCCGGCGCCGACTCCACCGGATCCGAACCGGGGCCGGTCCTTGAAACCGCCGCCCGGGTGGCCGCCTCGAGGGCTGAGCACGCCCTCATGCAAGAGGCCGATCCCGCCTCCCCCGACGGGGTCAAGATAGAGCACGCGGACGGGGCCACCATCCTCACCCTTGACAACGCCGAGCTCACCCTCCAGAACCGGCTTCAGTTCCGGTTCATCGAAGAGATACCGCCGGGCAATGTTCGCCTGCCCGGCACCACCTCCGCTGGCCAGTCCAAGCCCTCCTTCCGCATCCGCAGAGCCAAGACCTCGCTCGAAGGATGGTTCTGGAAGAAGGAGATCACGTTCGAGCTGCAACTGTCCTGGGCCGGCCCCGAGGCGGGCGCTTCCACCCAGACCCCGCTTGAAGACGCCACCCTGACCTGGGACGCCTCAAAGAAGGGCGCGTTCAAGATCACCATCGGTCAGCTCAAAGTGCCCCTGGGCCGGCAGGAGATGACGAGTTCCGGCCGCCAGCAGTTCGCCGACCGGTCCTTGCTCAATGGCGAGTTCACCCGAGGCCGCGATATCGGGGTCGAGTTCAGCGGCCGGGTGGCGAGCGACAAAGTCGAGTACTTCGCCGGGGTGTTCAACGGGAACGCGGCCAGCCGCAGTTCGAACGACAACACGAAGCTTCAGTACAACGCCCGGGTGAGCTTCGAGCCGCTCGGGAAGGTCGCCTATTCGGAGGGCGCCTTCGAAGCCTGGGACAAGCCGCTTCTGGCCCTGGCCGGGCAGTTCGAGAACAACGATCTCTCCGGAGCCACCAATCTGACCGACCTCAACACCACCATTCTGGGCGCCGATCTCGTCTACAAGTACAAGGGCTTCTCTGTGTTTACCGAGTACTACCACCGCACGCGCAAACCCGAGGCGGTGAGTGGCACCTCGTCCAACACCTCCGGCGCCGCCACCCAGTCCTCGGGCTCCTTCAACTCGAACGGCTACCAGGTTCAGGCCGGGTACTTTCTCAAGCGGGACAAGGTCGAGGTCGCCTTTCGCTACGCCACTTTCGATCCCTCGGACCAGATCGCCTCCAACGATCAGACCGAGACCGGCGGCGCGCTCAACTACTACATTCTCAAGCACACTTTCAAGGTGGTGGCCGACTTCCGCGCCTTGCGCGACGACCTCGTGAAACAGACCACCAAAGAGTTGCGGATTCAGACCCAGTTCATGTTCTAGCCCGAAACGGAGCCCTGATGAAGCGCTTTCTGGTTGTTCTGACCGTTGTCTCGGTGCTCTTGTTCACGCGCGCCGGCGATGCCTCGCTGGCCGCGCCCGGGGTGGTGGGCACGGCCGTCTTTTCGGCCATGACCGTCTCGCCCAGCGTCCGGGTGGTGGTCCTCTTCGATGGCGACGATCTCTCCCTGACCGATCTGGGCGCTCGTTCCCAGGCCATCGCAAAGATGCGTGAAGGGGTGCTGGATCAGATCGATCCCCGGGAGTTCCGGGTCACCGATTCCTTCGACAACATCTCGGCCGTGGGTGGCTTCGTCACCTACGAGGGCCTCAAGAAGCTCGTGCGCGACTACCGGGTTCAGCGCATCGACCTCGATGTCCGAGGCGAGATGGCGCTCGCGGAGAGCACCGGGCTCGTCCATGCTCGCGAATTGCAGTCCACCGGGGTCACCGGCCAGGGGGTGGTGGTGGCGGTGCTCGACACCGGGATCGACAGCGATCATCCCGACCTTCAGGACGACATCGTGGCCCAACAGTGCTTCTGCACGAATGCGGACGGGGTGACCGGTTGCTGCCCGGGCGGCGGCACCCAGGCTTCCGGTCCGGGAGCGGCGGAAGATGAACAGGGTCACGGAACCCATGTTGCCGGAATCATCACCTCCGGCGGACGGGTGGCTCCGCCGGGCATGGCGCCCGACGCGGACATCGTGGCCGTCCGCGTGCTCGACCGGACCGGCGCCGCCGCTTCGTCCACCCAGCTGATGAAGGCCTTCGACTGGATCCTCAGCACTCAGCCCGCGGTCAAGGTCGTGAATACCTCGCTGGTCTTCGGCAGCTTTCCCGGCCAGTGCGACCAGGCCAGCTCCTTTACGGGAGCCTTTGCGCAGGCCGTGAACGCTCTGCGGGCTCGCGGGACCCTGACCGTTTCATCGGCCGGCAATGCCGCGAACAAATCGGAGACGGGCGCTCCCGCCTGCCTGTCTCAGGCCATTGGCGTGGGCGCGGTCTATGACGGCAATGTGGGCACCATCAGTTTCGGCTGCACCGACGGCTCGACCGCGGCCGACAAGATCACGTGCTTCTCGAACAGCAGCGTGGCCGTGGATCTGCTGGCTCCAGGGGCCGCCATCACGTCGTCCGGCCTGGGCGGCGGGGTGGCCGGTTTTGCCGGGACCTCGCAGGCGGCGCCCCACGTTGCGGGGGCTCTGGCCCTCCTTCTTCAGATCAAGCCCTCCGCCACCGCGGCGGAGCTGGAGGCGGCCCTCAGGAGTTCGGGCCAGCCCATCACCGACCCGGGGAACGGCCTCGCCATTCCCCGCATCGACGTGAGGACGGCGGCGGATCAGATCAGGAGGTAGGGTTAACGGGTCAGCTTTCGGTACTTGATCCGGTGAGGCTGGTCCGCCTCCGCACCGATGCGTCGCTTGCGGTCGGCTTCGTAGTCCTGATAGTTCCCCTCGAACCACACCACCTGGCTTTCTCCTTCGAAGGCCATGATGTGGGTGGCGATGCGGTCCAGGAACCAACGGTCATGGGAGACCACCACCGCGCAGCCTGCGAAATTCACCAGGGCCTCTTCGAGCGCGCGCAGGGTATCGACGTCGAGGTCGTTGGTGGGTTCGTCGAAGAGCAGGACGTTCCCGCCGCTCTTCAGCAGTTTCGCGAGCTGCAGCCGGTTGCGCTCTCCTCCGGAGAGATCACGGACCTTCTTCTGCTGGTCGGGACCGCGGAAGCCGAAGGAGGCGCAGTAAGCGCGTGAATTCATCTCGCGCTTGCCCACCAGAACCAGGTCCTTGCCGCCGTCGGAGATCTCCTCCCAGACGTTGAACTCGCCGTTCAGGGCTTCGCGCGACTGATCGACGTAGGAAAGCGCCACCGTGTCACCGATCTTCAGCTCGCCCGCATCCGGCTTCTCCTGATCCAGGATCATGCGGAAGAGCGTGGTCTTGCCCGCGCCGTTCGGGCCGATGATGCCGACGATGCCGCCGCGGGGCAGGTTGAAGTTGAGATCGTCCATCAACAGGTTGTCGCCGTAGCCCTTGCGCAGGCCCTTGGCCTCGATGACCAGATCGCCGAGGCGTGGCCCGGGTGGGATGTTGATCTCGCGCCGGTTGTCCTGCTTCTCGCTCGCCTGCTCCTCGGCCAGCAGTTCCTCGTAGTGGGCCAGACGCGCCTTGCCCTTGGCCTGACGGGCGCGGGGGGCCATGCGAATCCATTCGAGTTCGCGGTCCAGGGTCTTCTGGCGGCTGCTGGTTTCCTTCTCTTCGAGGGCCAGACGATTCTTCTTCTGTTCCAGCCAGCTCGAGTAGTTGCCTTCCCAGGGGATGCCCTGGCCGCGGTCGAGCTCCAGGATCCAGCCCGCCACGTTGTCCAGGAAGTAGCGATCATGGGTGATGGCCACAACCGTACCCTTGTATTCCTTTAAGTGACGTTCGAGCCAGGCTACGGACTCGGCGTCGAGATGGTTCGTGGGTTCGTCGAGGAGCAGGAGATCGGGGGCATCGAGGAGGAGCCGGCACAGGGCGACCCGGCGTTTCTCGCCCCCGGACAGATTCGTGACCTCAGCCTCGCCGGGGGGGAGACGAAGGGCGTCCATGGCCATGTCGAGGTGGGTGTCGAGATTCCACAGGTCCTGGGCATCGATCAGATCCTGCAGCCTCGAAAACTCGTCCGCGGTCTCATCCGCGTAGTTGGCCGCGAGCTCATCGTAGCGGGTGAGGATCGCGCGCTTTTTCGCCACCGCGACCTCCACGTTTTCGCGGACGTTCTTCTTGTCGTCCAGCACCGGCTCCTGGGGCAGGAAGCCGATCTTCACCCCCTGGGCGGGGAAGGCCTCGCCCGCGAAGTTCTTGTCCTCGCCGGCCATGATGCGGAGCAGGGTGCTCTTGCCCGCGCCATTGGCGCCCAGCACCCCGATCTTGGCCCCGGGGTAGAACGAGAGCCAGATTCCCTTGAGCAGCTCCTTGCCCTGCGGGGTGACTTTCCGCAGGTCCTTCATTGTGAACATGTACTGAGCGGCCACGATTTTTCAGGTCTCCTCAAATTTGGGCGGGGTCGGTCTTCACGACCAGCCAGCCCGCGATACTCTCACACTCCGCCGAAAACGCCCTCCCCAAAACCACCTTCTGAACCCCGCCTCCGCTTGACCATCCACGAGTTCCTCCGCCGATCCCCGACGCCGGTGAGCGCGGCCCGCCTGTTCGACTGGCATATGCGGCGGGGTGCCTTCGAACGCCTGGCCCCGCCCTGGGAAGCGCCCATCGTCGATTCTCCCTTCCGCCCGCCCACCGTCGGGGAAACCGTGGAACTGCAGGTAAAGGTGGCGCCCGGGGTTCGTTTCCGCTGGGTCTCCGAGTTCGTCGAGGTGAAGGAAGGCGAGCTCTTCCGCGACGTCCAGCGGACCGGGCCCTTCGATCTGTTCGATCACACCCACCGGTTCGAACCGAGGGGTGACGAGGGGAGCGTGATGGAAGACCGAATCCGCTATCAGCTCCCGCTTGGCTTCCTCGGCGATTTCTTCGGAGCGTCGCTGGTTCGCAAAAAGCTGGAGGCGACGTTCCGTTACCGCCACCGGGTTCTGGCCACCGACCTCGCGGTTCATGCGCGTGCGCCCCGCGCCGGGCTGCGCATTCTGGTGACCGGTTCCACCGGCCTGGTCGGCCGCGCCCTGGTCTCCTTTCTCGAGAGCGGCGGGCACGAGGTCCATCGCCTGACCCGGCGCAAGGCCGCGAACGAGCGCGAGATCGAGTTCGATCCGGTGAGAGGGGCGGCGCATCCTTCGGAGATGGAGGGCTTCGATGCGGTCGTTCATCTCGCCGGCGATCCGATCGCGAAGGGCCGGTGGACGGAGGAGAAGAAACGCCGGATCCGCCATTCCAGGGTTCCATTCACGAGAAGACTCGCGGAGACCCTGGCCGCGCTTGCGAAGCCCCCCTCCGTCCTCATTTCCGCCTCCGCCACCGGCTACTACGGAGATCGCGGCGACCGTATTCTGCGGGAGTCGGATCCCCCCGGCCCTGGGTTCCTGCCCGAAGTGTGCCTGCAGTGGGAGGGCGCGACCGAGCCGGCCGCGCAGGCGGGCATTCGGGTGGTGCATCTTCGAACCGGACTGGTTCTCTCCGCGAACGGGGGCGCGCTCGAGCCCATGCTCCTGCCCTTCCGCCTCGGCCTCGGCGGCCCTCTGGGCAGCGGACGACAGTGGTGGAGCTTCATCGCCATGGACGATCTGCTCTATCTCATTCACCACGTGCTGATGAACGATTCGATTCATGGCCCGGTCAATGCGACCTCGCCGGAGCCGGTCACCAACGCGGAGTTCACCAGGGCGCTGGGCCGGGTCCTGCATCGGCCCGCGGTGCTTCCGGCTCCCCGCTTCGCCCTGGAACTTGCGCTCGGCTCCATGACCGAACCGCTTCTGCTCGCGAGCGCCCGGGTCAATCCGGAGAAGGCCCTCGACTCCGGCTTCGAGTTCGCCTACCCGTCCCTCGATTCCGCCCTGCGGCACGTTCTCGGTCGCGGCTGAGCCGTCCCCCCCCCGCGACCCAGGTTCGCGGGCAGGCGATGCAGCGTGCGCCGGCCGTCGCCTTTCGCCTCTGGCCGTTCGGCCGGCTCGTTCGGGGTCTGGGCCACGGCCACCCTGCGTCCGCGGCCGCGGCGGACGCCGCCAAGGCCAGGGCCGAGACCTGCGTTCCGAGTTGCCGCACGGTCACGCGCTTGGCCAAACCAACCCCCCTCGATCAAGAAGAGTAGCCGGCCGCCCACGTGCTACTCTACCCCGAGAATGACCGGAAATTCGGAAGCCGGGAGAGTCAAGCAAGTGGCGTTCTACGGCATGGTCCTGCTCATCCTGTGGCTTGCCTACAGGGTCGCCCAGCCCTTCCTGGACGAGATCGGGTGGGCACTGGTGCTGGGCGTCTGCCTCGACCCTGTCCGGGTGCGGCTGCAGAGCAGGTTTGGTCCCACCCGCACCGCTCTCGTGCTCACCATGCTGGTGGTGGTGCTGCTGGTGATCCCGGTGCTCTTCGTCGCCACCACCCTGGTGGGGGAGGGTACCTCGGCGGTCTCCTTTCTCGAGGCCCAACTCAAGGGCGGGGCCGGTCCCGCCGCGTGGCTCCACGACGGCTGGCAGTGGCTGCGGGACAAGGCGCCCGGGCTCCCTTCCGAGGACGAGGCCATCGCGGGGTTCACCAGCAGCATTGGCTCGGTCGCGAAGCTCGTGGCCGGAAGCGCCGGAGGCGTGCTGAAGGGCGTGGTCAGCTTCATGTTCTCTCTCACCATCACCCTGGTTCTGCTCTTCTTTCTGATCCGCGACTGGCCCGCCATGGCCGGCGCCCTGCGCCGAGTGCTGCCCTTCGAGCCCGAACAGAACGAGCGCTTCCTCGCCATTGCCGGCGCCCTGGTCTCGGCCAGCGTGGTCGCCACCCTGGCGATTGCCGCGATCCAGGCGGTGATCGGAGGGGTGACCTTCGCGTTGCTCGGCATCCCGGGCGCCGTGCTCTGGGCCGTGATGATCGGTTTCCTCGCGCTGCTGCCCGCGGTGGGGGCATCGCTGGTGTGGGTCCCGACCGCGGTGTGGCTCGTCCTTTCCGGGTCCTTCACCAAGGGGATTGTCCTGGCGCTCGTCGGGATCCTCCTCCTCGGAAACGTGGACAACGTGGTCCGTCCGCTGTTGCTCTCCGGCAAGGCGCAGGTGAGCACTCCGGTTCTGATGCTCAGCCTGTTGGGCGGCCTGAGCGCCTTCGGCTTCATCGGCGTGGTGGTCGGGCCGCTCGTCGCCGCCCTGGTGACGGCCCTGCTGCAGACCTACCAGGCGACCGCGGTCCGAGAACCCGAAGCCTCGCCGACGGAAGCGGCCAAGCCCAACTGAGCGCGGGTCCGGGCCGCCCCGTTCCGCGGCCCCCGGTGCAGGGCAATCCCGAAGATCCCTACGACGCAAGCCCGCCGTGTCTCGATAGCGGCGCCGAAGCCCTGATGATCAGGGTCAACTGCCAAAACGGGGCTGGCGCGTCTCAGCGCAAGCGATTGCGTTGCGCCGCGGGTTTGGATCCGCCCGCGATGTGGAACTGGAAGCCACCCTCCCGGCTCCAGCCCAGGTCGAACCGGATCATTTCCGCGCCGGGCACCAGCAGGCGCAGACCGGCGCCGCCTCCGCCGCGGGCCCGGCTGGCCACGAACTCACTCGATTCGCTCCACGCCGTGCCCACGTCCGCGAAAAGGGCCACGTCGAGTCCGAGACTGAAGGCGAACTTCCACACGTCCCAGCGCCGTACCGGCACCAGATTGAACGAATATTCGGCCGTTCCGATGAGCTGATTCTTTCCGTAGAGCTCCCTGCCAAGCTCGGTGATGCGGTATCCGCGAATGCTGTTGGCGCCGCCCATGCGGTAGAGCATGTAGACGGGAACGTCCTCGCCCACCGTGCCGCTCTGAAGCGAGGCCAGGCCGCTCACCATGAGTCTCTGGCCCGTCGCGGTCGGGATCCAGCGGCGCACATCCAGGTTCAGGGTCCAGAAGTTGCCCTCGCTCCCAAAGAACCCGGTGCGCCACAACTCGACCTCGTTCAGCCAGCCGCCTCGGGGGAATCGCCAGGAGTCACGGCTATCCCACCCAAAAGACGCCCCAAGGCGCGGCAGAGTGTCATGATTGTCCGGTGCGAGCGTCTTGCCGTCGACATCGCTCTCCATCCGGAACAGCGAGAACTTGCCCTTGAGGCGGCCGTGTTCCCCCAGGTACCGGCCCACCTGCGGGGTGAACTCGTAGCTGGTCTCCTTGAACTCGTTCAGTTCGTCGGCCCGGCTGAGCCTCGCCCCGCGGAAATTGAGCGATACGTGGTCGCCGCTGATCCATGGCCAGGAAAGGCCCACCTCATACTTCTTCGCCCCGCCGAAGTACGCCTTTCCGCCCACGGAGATGCCGCGACCGAAAAGGTTCAGGGCAGAGACCTGCGGCCCTCCCGAGACGCCGTCCTGCTCGCTGTATTCGACGCCCACGAACGGGATCAACGCGGGCATTTCCTTGAACCGGAAGGTCAGGCGGACTCCCGTGCCTTCCGCCTGACCCTCGACCCCGATGGCCGCGAAGATCGACAGATTTTCGAGCCGTTGAACGTCCTCGTCGACGAGCGCCGTCCGCAGCGGCTCCCCGACGCGGGTCTGGATCTCCCGGGTGATGACGTACTCGCGCGTCACCTTGCGCCCCGCCAGCTCGATGGCGGTGACGTTGAGATTCTCGAAGGAAGCGAGGGCCGCGAGGTCGGTGTCCGCCGCGGCCATGCCCCCGCCGAACCGCAGGAACAAACCTGCCGCGGTCAGCCCCGTCCTGATGCCCATCACGGAAATCTTCTATCATGTATCTTCAGTCCCTGCGAGCCAAGGCCGCCTAGGGGCGGAACTCGAACTACTTCTTGGCCGATCCGGGAGGGAAGTTCTTGAACATCTCTCCGAGGCCTTCGCCACCTTCTTGGCGTTTTTTAGGGCTTGTCGGAGGGCTCGTCCGTGGCCGTGCCCCGGGAAATGAGCTGCTTCGCCTTGGCCTCGAAGAGATCCACTACCGCAGTGCCCACCGCTGACGCCGACATGCTCGTCGTCGACGAGACATGCCTATGCCACCGGGCGCCGGGCGGGCATCATCGCCGCAAGCGCGCTGCGGTGGCAAAGGCGAGGAAATACCGGCTTAGCGAGTCTCCCGACGACTGGTATTCGTTCTCGCCCAGAATAAAATCAAGAAAGACCTCCCGCACGCGCGCGATCTCTTTCAAGCGGCCCTTGTTCGAGGGGCAGGCCAGGGTGAGATTGAGTAATTCGAGGGTCCGATCCAAAGCCCGCAGGGAGGACTCCCGATTCCCTTTTTCGCGCCACCGAAGGGTTCGATCTACTTCGCTGCCGATGTTTCCCATTTGCTCGGAAAGGGTTAGTTCATTCCACCGGCCTCCCGCCAGTTCGCGGTGCTCTCCGCTCATGGCGCGATCCTCTTCGCGACGATGTCCAGAATTCTCCCCCGCATCGTCTCGTCCTCAACCATGCGGCTCCGGTTGTTTTGCGACGGGCGAATGTTGATCATCGAGTCAAATTCGACGAACCCCTCCCCGGGACTGTCCGGATAGAAGTTGATCCCCCAGAGGCTGCTCTGACGCGACCCATCATCGAGCAAACCGGCCTCCAGATCAGAGTGGAGTTCGGCGTCAACCGCGACACATTGCCGGTCGACATCCACGACGCCCTTGACCATGTCTCCGAATGAACGGGCGGCCATTTCCCGGAGATTGTGGATCGACAGACTTTCGGTGATGATCTTCATGCCCATCCTTCGGGTTGAGGCCGTGCCAGCCTACGAGGGACGGCCGCAGCAGGGGTGAGTTTAACCGAGTGACCTGTCCATCTTCCTCGCGGAGGCCAGCCTGTCAGCTGAGCCAGTGGGTTGCCATGGTGAGGGTCCGCGCGACCGCTTCATCGCCACCCTGGATGGCGAGCCCAGCCTCAACTACCTCTGCGCCGGCTACCAGGCGCTCTTCAAGCACATCGACCCCGCCATTTAAGACCATGGCCGGCCCTGCTGCGCCAGGGCCGCTTCGCCGAAGGGGGATAAATCGTGGCGATGTGCGGCGGCGGCAGGCTTTTGTCGATCCCCGTAAGATGCGCTGTCCCCACCTGGAGGAAAGAGCCATCCGCCTGTCCCGTCTTCCGTCGTTCGTGGCCATCCCGGCCCTTCAGGCTGCGACCCTTCAGCCCATCGCCCAGGTGGCCGAGCCGGTCTCCCTCATCTCCACCCTCGAAGATGGTTACGGCTCGAACCTTGTGATTCCCGCCGCCGGCCTCAATCAGTGCGGCGTGTCACCGGACACTCTGGTGATCCTCAGGCAACGCGGCCACACGACGGCGGAACTTCCTTTCGGCCCAGGCGCGGTTCAAGCCATTCTGTGGAACCAGGCCGAAAGGATTCTCGAAGGCGGCTCGGACCGTCGCGCCCTCGATGGAGCGGCCTTCGATGGCTAGGAAGAAGAAGGGAAAACTCTCGCCGCCGGCGCCTGGTCCCGGCGACGGCTCGTCGGAATCGCGACCGGCGGCCAGGCCCAAGGTCCGGTGGCTGGCTAAGGGACTCATGAGTTTGGTCGGGCTGGCCATCGTGGTCGGCGTCGGCTCCATGGTGTGGCGGCAACGCGGAGCGTCGGCGCCGTCGCCCACCGGGCCCGCGGGGCCGGCGAAGTATGTGGAGAATGGAGTCTGCCTGGGCTGCCACGAGGAAGAGGCGCGGCAGTGGCGGGACTCTCACCACGCCAAAGCCATGGCGTTGCCGACGGAGGAGATGGTCAGAGGCGACTTCAAGAACACGTCGTTCACCCATCGAGGCGTCACCGCACGGTTCTTCAGACGCAACGAGAAGTTCTTCGTGAATATCGAAGGGGCGGACGGCAACCCAGCGGACTTCGAGATCAAGTACACCTTCGGAATCGAGCCCCTGCAGCAGTATCTGATCGAGACGCCCGGAGGGCGGCTGCAGCCGTTGACCATCGCGTGGGACAACCCGCGCCAGAGGTGGTTCGATCTCCTGCCGAACGAAAAGACGCCACCGGGGGACGTGCTGCACTGGACCGGACGGTACCAGACCGCGAACACCATGTGCCTCGTCTGTCACACCACCGACTATGAAAAGCGCTACGACCCGGCGACCGACACCTTCGCGTCGCGGTGGGCGGAGCGGAACGTCTCCTGTCAGGCGTGCCATGGCCCCGGCGATCAGCACGTCGAATGGGAGACCCGTCTGCGCGGCGCGGGCGAGAAGCCCGGGCCCCTGCCTGCGAAGCCTCACGCTCTGACCGTAGACATCAGGAGCGCCGATGCGCGACGGAGGACGGAGTTTTGCGCGCCCTGCCATATGCGGCGGAGCGACCTCGTTCCCGCCCCCGCGCCCGGCCAGCCCGTGCTGGACAACTACCTGCCCAGTCTTCTGGTTCAGCGGCTCTATCACGCTGATGGCCAGCAGCTCGAGGAGGTGTACGTGGGCGGTTCGTTCCGCCAGAGCCTCATGTTCCAGAGGGGCGTCACGTGCACGGACTGTCATAACCCGCACACCGGCAAGTTGAAGCAACCAGGCAACGCGGTCTGCGTCCAATGCCACCGGCCTGATCCGAATCCGAGTTTCCCAAAGGCGGCGGGGAATTTCGACTCGCCGAAGCATCACTTTCACAAGGAGGGCTCGAAGGGCGCCCAGTGTGTGACCTGCCACATGCCGGCTACGCCCTACATGCAGATTCAGCTCCGACCTGACCACAGTATCCGCATTCCACGTCCCGATGTTTCGGTGAAGATCGTTACTCCCGACGCGTGCACGATGTGCCATGCGGACAAGAAGGCGCAATGGTCAGCCGATGCCGTGATCAAATGGTACGGACCGGTGCGAAAGCAGGGGGCGCACTACGGCGAGGCATTCGCGGCGGCGCGCGCGGATCGGCGGGCTGGAAATGAGGCCCTGGTCCAACTCATCACCAACCCGCAGATGCCGGCCATCGTGCGAGCGAGCGCCCTCGAAGAATTGAGCGGCGATCCCACGACCGGGGCCGCTCCACGAGTCCAGGCAACAAGGGACGAAGATCCCGAGGTGCGCACCGCCGCGGCCAACAGCCTCGAAGGGCTGAGCGTGCTGGAGCGGGTTCAGGCCCTGAGCCCGTTGCTCACCGATCCCGTCCGCGCCGTGCGGATCACCGCCGCTCGAAACCTGTCGTTCGTGCCCAT
>JAQBHL010000348.1:0-9716 GCA_032127745.1 Acidobacteriota bacterium | reverse complement strand
CGACGGTCCGAATCCATCCGGGAAACTCCCCTTGCTCCACAACGTGCTTCTCGAACGCGTGCCCGCCACCGATCGCCTCCGCAATCCCAGTCGCCTCCCGACCGAACGCAGTCTCAACGGCAGCGCCATTTAAGCCGAGTGTCAGGGTCGCTCCAGGTCGGAAGGAAACGCCGCCGCCAGCTGCAAAACCGAGCAACAAACCGCCCCAAAAGCCAGGTTTCGCCGTGCCAAGAGTTGACCACGCCTTCCCATCCTCACCTTGGCCAACAACAATCAGTGCCGTCCCATTCCACGTCCTGGCACTCTGACCGTTGCCCAAGCGGTTCCAACTCGACTCCTGTACGTTCCCGCAATCAACCCGCTCACAGTCATACCAGACGGCGTTCTCACCGTTCTTGTAAAACCAGTCCCGACCGTCTGGATCCACGCGATTTACGGGGTTGTTCCCTGTGTAGCTATACAAATTCCACGTCTGTGGATCCCCTTCCTGCTGGCCGACAAGTGGTGAATCAGCTGTGCTGAATCTCCCCTGCGCCGCCGAGTAGTACCTAGCCCCGAAGTATTTTCCAGTGGCGCGGGTTTCAAACGCCCGTGGCCAGGTGCTCGGGTATTCGTCCGCCGTCAACGCCAACGAAGCGGCGTTGCCCAGCTGAGTCTCTGCACTGAGAGTCGGTGCGATGACGACCTCGACAACGGCGGTGCGCAAACCGACAGAGATCGCGGGCGACGCAGGCGTCACCACGGGCACGCCGAGGGAGAAACTCTGGAGTAGCGCGAGGGCGAGGAGGTTCATGGCCGGACTGTCGAGGATTGTAGCCCGCCGCGGGGTCGGGCCGCGGGGCCAGGCGCGCTATTGCCGAGCGCCTTGTCGAGACCGTTTCCGCTTCCAGTTCTTCTCCCTTGGATGGGCTTTCTCCAGGGCCTTCGCGAGGTCGTTCACCGTGACCTTCGTGTAGATCGCCGTGGTGTCGAGCGATTGGTGGCCGAGGAGTTTCTGGACGTGTCTCACGTCGGCGCCGCCCTGGAGGAGATGGGTGGCGTAGCCATGCCTCAGCGTGTGCGGCGTGATGGGGTGTGGAATCTCGGCGGCTCGCGCCCGCATTCGCACCAGGTATTGGATCGCCTTCGCCCGGAGCCTTGTGCCAAATCGCGTAATGAATAGAGCCGCTTCGCGAGGATCGTTCATCAGCTGAGGCCGCACCTCTCGCACGTAGACATCCATCGCATGAGCTGCCCGCCCCACCACAGGCACCACGCGATCCTTCTTGCCCTTGCCATCGCGGATGAAGAGTTCTTCGGCGGCGAGGTCGAGATCGCGCAGGTCGAGCCGTTCACATTCACTCACCCGGATTCCCGTCCCGTACAAAAGCTCGAGGACGGCGCGGGAGCGCTTGCCTCGTGCTGTGAATGGCGATGGATGGGCGACCAGCCTTCTCGCCTGTTCCTGGTTGAGTCGCGCTCTCGGGAGCCTCGTCCAGTGCGGCAGATCCAGATCGAGTGCGGGATCGTGCAGCAGCAGGCCCTCGTTCACGAGGAAAGCAAAGAAGCGCTTCACCGCTTGCAGGTGCCAGCGCCGCGATGAGATGGAGTAGGGCTCGCCCCGGGCCGAGATGACGGCAGCAAGATCCTTCGCGTAGGCCGTCACGTGTTCGTCCTTCACGAGACGTAGATCTGAGACACCCTGAGTCTTCAGGTACTCGAAGAAACGAGAGATCGCCTGGGTCAGATGCGAAACGAGAGAGGCCGAGTACGACCGCCGCTCGACGTGGCGGATCAGAGCCTCCAAAGCGTCCTCGAAATGACGCGGGTTGATCTCGGCCGGCGCCGTCATCGTCCCCTCGGATGCGCCCGCTTCAAGACTTCTTTCAGGTCCGAGATTTCGACCCGCGTGTATCGCTCGGTCGCCTGCAAGCTCGAATGCCCGAGCAGCTTCTGGATGTGGCGGATATCGGCCCCGCCCTTGAGGAGATGCGTCGCGGCGCTGTGACGCAGCGAGTGCGCGGTGATGTGCTTTCCGAGATTGATCTTCTTCGCCCACAGGGCGATCGCGGCATTGAGCGTGTCGTCGTGCATCTTTCCGCCACGCAGGGCCAGAAAGAGCAACGGGGAGCGCTGAGAGCCACGGATTCGTGGACGCCCTCGTTTGAGATACGCCTCGACCGCTTCAGCCGCAGACCTCGTCAGCGGCACGTTGCGATCCTTGCGGCCCTTGCCCATGATGACCCGCAGGACGCGCTCTTCCGTGTCGACGTCTGCGAGTTTCAGGTTGGCGAGCTCGCCGGCCCGGATCCCGGTCGAGTACAGAGTCTCCAGAATCGCGCGATCACGCAGACCAATGAATGTCTTGGTGTCCGGTGCTTCAACGAGACGCCGGGCTTCCGGGATAGAGAGGATCGACCGCGGGAGCCGCTGCTCGACGTGTGGATATTCGAGAGTGCCCGCGGGGTTTGAGAGGAGGAACGACCGCTTGTAGAGAAACCCATACAGGCTCTTGAGCACGCTCACCTGGCGCACCTGATGAGCGGTCGAGAATGCGGTCTTGTCCGCCTTGCGCATGGCCAGTAAGGCGGTTTGATACGCGAGGATGTCTTCGCGACGCGCATCGACGAGTGAGACACCATGCGCCGCGAGCCAATCAAGATGCCTCTTCGCGAGCATCAGATAACCCTGCGCCGACTTCTTCGCGTATCGGACCGCGAGGTGATCCGCGTACAGCTTCATCAGCCGAGGATTCCCGGCGGGCGTAGCGGAGGCCGGATTCACTCCGGCCGAAGCGCGGGGGTTCGGGGGGCTGAGCACTTTGCGGCCCCCCGGCTCAACGACAGACACACTGCCCTGCTGGTTTCCGTGGCGGGTTGGCATGTTTGGACCTAACTCACTGAAAACTCAGGCCGAAAAACCCGCCACTGCCCGTTTGGCATGTTTTGGCGGGTTGGCATGTTTTTCTGGGCGAGTTCCTCGGGCGTGAGCAGGCCGAGGACCACGGGCTTCCGCACGTCGCGATCGGCCGCGCGATATCGCGACTTGTTGCCGGCCCCGCCCTTGCCGGCTTCGACTTCGAGGTACTCAAGCTCGACGAGCTCAGCGAGCCAGCGCCTCACGGTTGAATCCGGCAGGCCCAGGGCCTCGCGGATGTCGCGGCGAGAGACGCCGGCCTCGGCCGTGGCCATGGCCTGAATGCGAGAGAGCGCCTCTCTGAGCGGCTTCTTGAGATCGCCGAGGGTTTCGGCCAGGACTTCACCGGCGAGCGCGTACGCGACCGCGTAGTCAGCGATAGAGGCGACGATGGCTTCACTGTCGCGTTCTCGTTGGTACTGATGGAGAAACGCCGAGACTTCGATCAGATTGAGAAAGCGGGCGTGGTCGCGACGTGTGCGCAGCCACGACGACGGAAAGGTGATCTTGTTCGCGTAGGGAATCACCACGGGCAAAGGCTCCAGAAGACGCTGAGCGTTCCAGTGCTTCCGGGAAATCGCTTCACCCTCCTTTCGCAGAGTGAGGCCAGCCCTCATGCGGCCGATCTGCTGACGCTCCTGGATTCGCTGCGTCTGTGCCGGGCTCTCGTCCATCGAGAGTTCAAAGCACCTGGTCGCGTTCTCGTGGTTCACTGAGCCCGCCGTGGTGGCCTCGATGAATGCGGCTCGGGCTTCCACCGTGAAAATCTTGGTGCGCATGTTGCCGGTGGCTGGATCCTTGATCGGCGCGGCGGCGATCAGCTTCTTCCGACTCTGCAGAACGCGAATCGAATAGTCCGCTTCGACGGATCCGGACCGCTCTTCTACGACGATCAGCTTCCGATCGAGAAAGCCCGGCTCGACGTAGTAGAGGCTCTGCGGCGTGAGCCGGGTGAGCAAGACCATGTCCTCGGCCGGCGTCAGCTTCTCGATCACTTCGGTGAGGCCACTCTTGCCGGCGCCGGATTGAGACATCACGATGGCCGAAAGCGGATCGTCCAGCTTGCGCGAGACGGCGACCAGGTAGACGAGCCGTTTGTTCGTGTCCTCGCCCACGTAGCCCAGCGCGTCGATGTCCCGCGAGATCTCGTCGAGCAGGTCCGGTCGCTTCAAGAACGCGAGTGCCTCGCGCCGCTCGCTCTCGGTCATCGGCTCGGGCTGAGGCGAGACGACATCGCCGGCGTCGGCCTCTCCCACCCGCTCGCACTCGATGATCAGCGACAGCAACGCCGCCTCGACCTGGGCGGCTTCGGCCGAGAGCACCTTCTCCACCTTCTTCGCAAATTCAGACCGCGCCCGCGAGGCGTAGAGGTCGATCGAGTCGACGTGGAAGAAATCGCCTCGGGACACTTTCACGGTGACGCGCAGTCGGCCGAGCAAAGTGGACTGCACACGAGCTGAGAAATCGAGCCCATTACGAGACAGCAGTATTGAGCCGTCTTTATTGGTCGGAATGGGCATGGCCGCAGGAAAAACAGAAACGGAATCAATTAAGGGAAAGGAGTCGATGCCGGCGACATCCTCACCCTGGCCACCCTCAAGAGCCTCGGCCGGACGATGGCCGGAGGCGATCTCTCGCAGGAGTTCAGCACTCCAGGACACGAGCACCTCGTTTGCGTCCTTCACGCCCTCGGGCCACTCGACGGCCCGCGCCTCGATGCCGGCCGCCGTCAGTCTTTCCTTAATCGAGTCCGTAGCTCTGCGCCCCGCCTCGTCGTTGTCGAGGGCGAGGACAGCCCGCTTCACGCCCTCACGCTTCAACAGGTCCAGGTGATCACTGGTGAATCCGTTGATGCCATAGAGCGGAATCGAGTTCCTCACCCCGGCCTGGTGGAACGAGCAGGCGTCGATGACTGACTCGGTGAGGATGACTTCCTCGCCGGTTCGAGCCGCTTGGAAATTGAAGACACCACGGAGCGGCCCCGGCAAGTAGCAGTGTCGATCAGTCTTCACGCCTCGGCCGTAGAGGTTGATCCACGCGGCCGAAACCGGATCAGCAAGCGGAAACACCACGCACCCGCCCATGAGCTCGCGACCTTCAGCGGTGATCACGCCCAGGGCGATCAGGCCGTCTCTCACTTCGCCACTCTTCGGAATCGTCTTGAGCAGAGAGCCGTCCGCATAGCCCACTTTCCAGGCCTTGAGGAGTTCCGCGTCCACGAGCCCGCGGCTCTTCAGATACTCCTGAGCGTCGGGCCGCTCACAGAACGTCCGGTGGTAGTGCTCCACCACCGAGCCAAGCAACCGCCGCGAGGTCGATGAATCCACGGCCGCCGTCTCGATCTGCGGGACCTCGTGGCCATGGCCATTGGCGCCGTTGGCGTGCGGTACCGGTTTCTCGTTCATCAGCTCCTTCAAATCCAGACCTGCCCTTCTGGCCAGAATCTCCATGGCCCTTGGAAAACCCACCTTGTCGCGCTTGGTGACGAAGCCGAAGACATCGCCGCGGGCGCCACAGCCGAAGCAGTGATAGAGCCCCTTCGATGGCGTCACCGTGAATGACGCCGTCTTCTCCTCGTGGAACGGGCACCGAGCCACCAGCACCCGGCCTTTCTTCCGAAGCTCAATCCCTCGACCGGCCAGGATGACTTCCAGCGGATTCGCCGCCTTCAGCCGGTCGATTCCTTCCTTGGTTACGTGCATCGGCCTCCTCCCAAAAACCTGTCAAGAGGTTTTTCTCAGATTTGTGGCGGGGACGATATATAACGTCTGTGCATATGTCAATGATTACATTTCAACCCCAGGCCTATATTCCTTCCACGTCCGAGGAGGAGTCTTTGAAACGACGCGCTTACCCCACCACCATCGACGAAAAGGGAATCGGCCAGCGACTGAGAGAGGCACGCCTTAGACGCGGGCTCAAACAGGTCGACCTCGCAAAGAAGCTCGACATGAGCCAGCCTCTTCTCTCCCGATACGAGCGCGGCGAGCTGCGACTCCATGGAGCGCTTCTCGCTTCATTCGCCACGGCCCTGAGCACGAAGCCGGAGAAGATCCTTGGCCTTGAAAGCCTTGTCGAAGACAAAATCACCAAGGACCAACGATTCCTCAGACGGCTGGAGAAGATCGATCGCCTCTCGGAACGCGAAAAGGAAAACCTTCTCGGCACCATCGATGCCTTTCTTAGAGGCGCCCGCAGCGCCGCCTGACCCTCGGTGAGCAAAGGAGGATTACCATGAACCCCTTCGACTGGCTCCGACCGAGAACGATCCAGGGCGACGTCTGCTTTGTGCGGCTCACTGTCCATTCCCGCGACGGGGAGCCATTTGAGGAGCGGCCATGGCGCGTCCTCGATAACAGCAACCTCCGCCTCCGCGAGGAGATCGCTGCGGTTGTTCGAGAAAACATGGGTTCCGCGTTCGAAGTCCGGGCCCTCACGGTTGGGCGCGGCAGCATCGAGATTGTTGTTCTCATCGGCACCGTCTACTACGCGATCTCTCGCTACAAGAATTTCGTGGAGAGCATCGAACTCATGCTCAAGCAATTGAAGGAAGTCGTAAAGCACTTCTTTGAGCGCTCCGCCCCGATGAGCGTCACCGTGTCCGCATCGTGGACCCCCGCCGGAGGCCTCACCGCTGCAGCTCCAGTTGCGAGCGCGCGGTCAAACCCGGCCCTCTGGTATCTCATCGTCAGCCATGCGGCGATGCTCGCGGTCATCCTGTGGCTCTTGGTTCTGAAGCTTCGAACATGAGGCCCTCAGTCGCAGTGATAGCTGGTTGGTTCCAGCCGGAATCCGTTGCGTGAGCGCCTACGAGCGCTCACGCTGCCCGCCACGGGGCCAAGCCGATTGACCCCGCCACGGCCGCGGCGCTTTCCACTTAACTGATTCCGTTCTCTCATTCCCAACCTCCAACCTGGCTGGACCGCGCTTTGTCGCGCCCGGCTCTCACCCAAGGAGCCGGGCGTGGCAAAGCCGAGCGCGGTTTTCGCGAGCGGAGAAAAGCAAGGACCGTGACAGCGGCCACGACGAACGAAACGGCCGCTGGCGCGGGCGTTGCCCGGAGCGAGCGCTTCAGGAATGAAACGCCGAGGCCCACCACGCGCCACGCGGCCGAACAGCCAGGCGAGCACGAGCAAGGGCGGCGCAGCTGCCCGCAGCACGGGCACGCCGACGGAAACACGGACCACGAGCCACGCGAGGCCTCGGCCTCCGTTTTGACGCCGCAGGCGCGCGGACAACGGGGGCGCCGACGTGAAGCGCGCACAAACCACAGAGGAGGCCTTGCGGCCCGAAGCCGCAAGGCCGACCATGACGGCAAGGGCCGCGAAGCGGGCCGCAGACGAAACACAACTAGGGCTCGGCGCGCAGCGACGAGCCCACAAGAAACAAACGCGACCTGCGCGCTTCATGACGGCGCCCCCACGAGCGCGCGGCGCTTGCGGCCACGGCGGCGGCTCCGAGAACAGGCCGCGAAAACCGACAGACAACGCGAGGGCGAGGCGTGCGTGTCCGAGAACGTGACTTATGTAGGCGACGCCCTCAACGAAGACGGCCCGCAGGGCCAACCGAAACGGCGGCGACCTTGAAGGCGGACCCGGGCGCGGGCCTTGCCACACCACGCGACATCTCGCGCGCCGCCTGGGGCGGCGGGCGAGGAATCAAATCACCGAGATCAGCAAGGCCCGTGACCGATCAGGGCCGCCTTTGCATAAGTGCGCGTTCTCGGACACGCACGACTCGACCCCATCAACGCAACCACGCGAGCGCGACATCCAAACATCGGCCGCCGCCGTGGCATTGGCGACGCCGGCTCGCGAAGCGAGCCCTCCTCGATTCGGCTCACTTCGTAACGACACTACGCGGTTCCGAAGCCAACACAAAGGTCCTATTGCGGCGCGCGCTGCTGACATACAAAGCGCTCCAGCCGACCGAGTGGACCCATTTGAAAGCAACCTTTACTTCAGGACTCTCCTCGGGCAATCGCCAGCGAGAGAGGCACTCAACAAACGCATCGGCTCTCAGGTACTTGTTCTCCTCTGGGACTACGCGGATCGGCACGCCAGCCCTATCAAGGCGCATGGACAAGATAACCGTGAAGGAAAGGTTCGCGTGTTGCAGCGCTTCGGGGACTTTCTCCGAACAGATTTCGATATGTTCTGTAGGGCGACTCTCGCTCCGGGCAGGCAGGCCGAGGGCAATGAAGCAACTGACTAGGCAGATCGCGGCCCTGCTATTTGATCTTTCGAGACTCGTCATAGAGAGCTTTCGTTCGATCCTCGATTTTGATGATGTCCTGGTCCACCGGCCCGCCGTCGTCATGAAGCCACGGCTGCCCCTTTACCCTGCGCGCCGCGTGACCGAACAACTCATGGGCGGCATACGTTGCGCGGTGTGATATCGGAGCCTTTGCAGCGGTACCAGTGTTGTCTGGAAGAACTACCTCAACATTCTTCGGATCATCACCAAACGTGTAGCCGCTGAAGGCGTTTTGGGTAACCGTATTGGGATCGGCATCAATTCCGTGCTTCTTAAGCGTGGCGACAGCCTCCTCCGCAGTCTCATAGGAAAACTCGAGCTCCCCAAATCCCTTCAAATTGACCTTCGCCGCGGTCCTTACGGAAACCAATGAATCGGAGTTCACCAAGTCAATCAGATCCGTCACGTTCGCGTGTTTGCTCGCCTTCGCGAGGGCACCGCCGTCCACAAAACCGTTCTCGCCAAGGCGTAAGAACTGTCGGTCGTTCTTGGGCAGGGTTGACCGCACATGCTCCAGAGCAATCGCGTCTGCGACCCTTACCTTGCGTCCGGTCGCGTCCACAAACTTAAGGGGATTATTCCTCGCATATGAGAAGAGGTTCCAGCTTTGGGGGTCCCCAAGGTGCTGGTCCGCAAACGGCGCGTCGGGCGTGGTAAACCGCCCCTGTGCCCCTGAGTAGTACCGAGCTCCGAAGTAATCCAGCTGGCTCTCGCCATCCCGCTCCTTGCCCGTGAAACGCTGGCGCAGGCTCGGATCCTTCGCGTACCCGGGGATGGACGCATCCCCCCGGCCATTCACGTTCGTGCCGATCTGCGCTCCGAAGGGGTAGTAATCCGCCCGTGAAACCACCGCCCCCGCCTGATCCGTCACCATCCGCACGCTGCCCAGCGCGTCCGTGTGCAGGAACTCCACCTTGTACTCCGAACCGCCGGGGCTGGGCGTGGGGCCAGGACCCGCACCGACGGGGTCGCAGCACGACAGGCAACCATCCTTCGTCGGACCCCGGTTGGTGTACCCCGCCGGGCACGAATCCGAATACGGCGAGCACTGGCCGCCGGCGTGTCCCAGCAGTTCACCGCAGGTGGGGCCGTCGGTCGGCACGGTGCAGCATTTGCCGCTGCTGCACGTCGCGTTCCCCAGCGCGCTGGTGCCCACAGAGCACGCCGACACCCCGGGCTGGCACGCCCCGGCGCGGTCCTCGCATGACGTGCTCGCACAACATTTGTCGTTCGAGGAGCACGTCCCGGAGTGGTCGATCCGCTCACCGGATTCGCAAAGCCCGGCCTGCGTGATCGGCCGGCACGTCCCTCCGACCTCCTCGCAGGTCTGGGAGGTTTGGGCCTGAACCCGCGGCCCGGCCAGCAGGAACAGCCCGGCCAGCGCGACTCCCATCGAGGAGCGCACGAGGAAAGACGGCGTCGAGGGCCTCATCGTGCCCCTCCTGCCTTCGCGAGTTCTTCGTCGATGATCTTCGACATCTCTTCCAGGCTCTTGGCCCCCACGACCTTACGCCCGTTGGCGAAGAACGTGGGCGTCCCGCTCACTCCGAGCTTCTGACCCTCGG
>JAQBHL010000347.1:0-7219 GCA_032127745.1 Acidobacteriota bacterium | reverse complement strand
GCTCTCGGTCTGCCCGTGCGCGAGATCCCCATCGACGCTTCATTCCGGCTGGACCTGCCGGCCATGGAGGATGCGGCGGGCGGCGCCGGTCTCGTCTTCTTCTGCAATCCCAACAACCCCACCGGCACCACGTGGCCCACGAAGGACGTCGAGGCCATGATCGATCGGCTGGGCCAGCGCTCGCCCGAAACCGTCATCCTGGTGGACGAGGCCTACGCGCACTACGTCGAGACCGACGGTTATTACAGCCTGGCTCAAAGAGCCGCCAAAGACCGGCGGCTGATCGTGACCCGCACCTTCTCGAAGGTCTATGGCCTGGCCGGCCTGCGGGTGGGCTACGCCGTGGGTCACAAGGACACCATCGCCGCGCTCAAGCTCACCACGACATCCGGGCGTCTCCCCGTCACCTCGGTGGCCGCGGCTCTCGCCGTGATCGAGGACCAGGCGCTCATCAAGGAGGGCGTGCGAGCGAACCGCGAGGCCCGGGCGGCGATCACAAAGAGCCTTCGGGACCTCGGCCTGAACGTCCTTCAATCCGATACGAACTTCATCCTCGTCGATGTCCGGCAAAAGCCCGCGGAGTTCCAGGCCGCGTGCAAGGAGAGCAACGTGATCGTGGGCCGCCCCTTCCCTGGTCTTCCGAGCCACGCCCGAATCTCGGTGGGGTCCGTGGAGGAAATGCAGCGCGCCGCCCTCGTGCTCAAGTCGGTCCTGGCGAAGAGCCTGAGCGCGCTCAGGACGGGGATTCCCGCCTACTCGCAGCGCAGGGCTTCGGTCGGTTCCACCGAGGCTCCGCGCCAGGCGGGAACGAGGCAGGCGAGCAGGGCAGCGATGAGGAGCAGGCCGGGCGCCGAGGCGAAGGCCAGGGGATCGAGCGGCGTGACCCCGAAAAGCAGTTTCTCGAGCAGCCGCGACAGGAAGGTGGCCGCCAGGACTCCAGTCCCGAGGCCCACCACGGCGACCCGCATCCCCTGCCGGAGAATCAGCCCAACGATGTCGCGCCGGGTGGCTCCAAGAGCGGTGCGCACGCCCAGTTCGCGCTTGCGCTGGGTGACGTTGTAGGACATCGCGGCGTACAGGCCGAAGGCGGCGAGGGAGAGGGCGAGCAGGGCGAAGACGCCCAGGGTCAGGGCTGCGAATCGTGGCTGGGCCACCGAGGCCGCCACCCTGGTGGACAGCAGCGCGGTCTCGACGGTGGCCCCGGGATCGAGTTGCCGGATGATCGCTCGCACGCTGGCAGGGAGCGCCGAGGCCTCGGATGAGGTACGAACCACGAGCTGGAAGCCGCTCGGGAGACGCCGGCCGAAACGCGGCAGGGCGAACATCGCGGGCATCGGCTCGGCGTCGAAGCCGTCCTTCAACACGTTCCCCACCACTCCCACGATCTCGGTGGTGGCCGCGGCCCCGGCGGCACGGCGAAAGAGCCCTTCATAGCGACGGCTCACCACCGGCTTGCCGTCATTGAGATAGACCCGGGCGAACTCCTCGTTCACCAGGACGGACTCGATCGCCGATGTCTCGTCCGGCGCTCCGAACAGGCGGCCCTCCTTCAGGCGCAGGGAGAGCGCCTCGCCGAAGCCGGGCGTGACGGTGTAGAAGATCGCCCGGGCCTGGACCTTCCCCTCCGGAGCCCGCGCGTCGGGCAGTTCGAAGCTGGAGACCGCAGTGGCGAAATCCAGGGGGGTCATGTTGCCCACCCCCGCCGCCTCGACCCCCGGCAGCGCCCTCACCCGGGCCAGCAATTCCTGGGCGTGGTCGAGCGCCTGGTCATCCGGTTGTGGCCGGCCTCCGGAATCCAGTCTGGCGATCAGAACGTTGCCGATGTCGTAGCCCGGATCGACCTGCAAAAGTTCGGAGAAACTCCGCGCGAGCAGGGCGGCTCCGATCAGGAGCATCACCGCGAGCGCGGCTTCGCCGGCCACCAGCGCGCTGCGGAGGCGCTGGGTGGCCACGGAGGCCGACGCTCCCGAGCCGTCACGCAGGGCCGACGCCACCCCGATCCTGGCCGAACGCCAGGCGGGAAGCAGGCCGGAGAGGAGTCCCGAAACCAGAGCCACTCCCGCCGCGAAGGCGAGGGCGGTGCGGTCGAGTGCTATGTCCGGCAGGCGCGGGAAGTTCGCGGGGGCGAAAGAGGGCAGGGCCGCGAGCAGTGCCGATCCCAGCAACAGGCCGCACGCGCCTCCCAGGGCGGATAGAACCAGGCTCTCGGTGACCAGCTGGCGCATCAGGCGCCCCCGGCCGGCTCCGAGGGCGGAGCGGACCGCGATCTCCCTCTGCCTCGAAACACCGCGGGTCAGCTGGAGGCTGGCCACGTTGGCGCAGGCGATCAGGAGAATAAGACCCACTCCGGAGGCCAGGAGCAGAAGGGCCGGCCGAACCGTCGTGGTCATCTCGGAGAGAAGGGTCTCGACCTTGACCGCCACCGGGCCGCCCTTCCCGAAGATGGCATCGGCCACCGGCGGCCGCGGCACGCTGCGGGCCGCGATGGTGCCTTCCCCGGCCGCCTGCTCGAGAGTAACCCCGGCCTTCAGTTTCGCGATGGCCCCGAACAGGCGAATGGACTGATGATCCGGGTCGGCCGAACCGCGGGGAATCGCATACGACGTCCAAAGCCGGGCCTCCCGCCGCGGGAAATAGAACTCCGGGGGCGCCACTCCGACCACGGTGTGGATGGTCCCGTCCAGGATCAGGGTCTTCCCGATCACCGAGGGGTCACCTCCGAAGCGCTCCTTCCACAGGCCGTCCGAGAGGACGGCGACCCGTGGAGAGGTCTCTTTCGCATCTCCCTCATCCAGCAGGCGACCGAGCGCGGGCCGGGTGCCGAGCAGCTTGAACGTCGAAGGCGTGAGGGAGGCGCCGACGAGCTTCACCGGTTCCTCTCCGCTGGTCTCCGTGAACGTTTCGTTGCTGAAAGCGGCCAGACCCTCGATGGTCCTCGGATCGGACCAGGCGTGGTAGGTGAAATTTGTGAACAACGCGGCGCGGACGCTGGCGCTCGCACCCGGGTGGTACTCGGACAGCCGGACCAGGCGATCCGCGTCCGGGTAGGGCAAGGGCCGGAGTAGCACGCCGTACACCACGGAAAAGAGCGCGATGGTCGCCCCGGTCCCCAGGGCGAGCGACAGCAGGGCGGCGGCGGTGAAGCCTTTCTGGTGAAGCAACGACCTGAAGGCCTGACGAATGTCCTGGTGCAGACTGGTGACGCTCATAGCCGCCGAACGTAACAAATTCCGTGCCGCGAATCAGGGGCGCGCACCGGGACCCATCCGCCGGGCTCCGGTCGGTCGTGGGACCGCTCGTCCCAATAGCGAACAGATTCGGGCCCGGACCTGGGCGTCTGCCTAGCAGCCCGTGGTGAAAGTCCGGTCGCGTCGGAAGCGAGAGATTTTTCGTCAGATCAAGGCGCCGCTTCCGGCGCGGCCCGACTTTTACCACGGGCTGCTAGGGTTCGATCGTCAAACCTGACGTATCCGGGAACTGCGCCATCAGACCCCACCCGCCGAACACCTCGGAAACCACCAGCTGGATTTCGTTGTCGCCCTTCTTCAGGGGAAGGTAGACCGAAGCCTGATCGAGGTGGATCAGACCCTCCTGCCTCGGGAAGTTGAAGCTGTAGTGCTGATCGCCGTAGTAGAGGATCTGGTCGTTGAGATAGACCGTCACCTCGTCGCTGAAGCCGAGGCGCAACCTCCTGACTCCGGCCTCGGCGGCGCGCACGCGAAACGACGCCACCGAGGCATAACGTCGGCGTATCTCTTTCGGGATCTTCACCTCTTTTCCAATCACCACCAATCCGGACGGAGCGGCACTCACGACCGGCCAGGCCGAAGGCGTGCCCAGCGTGTCGGGCACCTTCTCCACCGGACCCTCTCCGGGTGCAAACGCAGGTGAAAAGCGAAACCGGGTCACCAGGCCGGGGAGGGGGCGGTGGGGCTGAGGCTGGATCCGCGAAAAGTCATAGCTCACCGCCCCGGGCCGCACCACCACGTTGGCGAAGCTCGTGGGCGGTTCGACGTCGCCCCTGATGTTGGCGCCCAGGAACGACCGCAGCGCGATGTATCCGGTTCCGGCCCCGCGAGCCAGCTTCGGGATGGCGAGAACCGGCTCGGCCGAATCCCCCACGAACAGAGCCGCCTTCTCGCCCAGGAGTTCCAGTCTCACGTGGATCCACCGGCCGGGGGGCAGGTCCACCGCCGCGGTGGCGTCCGCACCGTGAAAGAGCTGCCAGTTGCCGAGCCGCTGATAAACGGGATCGTACTGGATGGTGTCGGGCAGGCGAGACTTGTGCAGCCGGAAGTAGATGGTTTCGAACTCATCGTCCGACTGCATCCGGAACTGGACATAGGCGAACGCGCGTTCTCCCGTGGACCACAGGTCGAACTCGATCGTTCCATCAGCGAGGTTCACATCCCTCCGGTACGAAAGGGCGGTGGTGAGCCGCAGCGCCCCGCGCCCTCCGAGGGTCTCGATCCGGGCCTTCGGATCGGTGGTGTCCCAGCCGGCGTCGGTGAAGGGCAGGCGTCGTTCGGACGAGCCCGCCTGAAGCGGGGAGGCGATCAAGGCCGCGAGAAGCAATGGAGTGATCATGGTCCCGATGCTACGCGCCCGGTTGCTTCCCCGGGAATGGACGAAACGAGGTGTTGCTGGTACTTTTCGTGGATCGCCATGACCCCGAGGAGCCCACGGCCCGAGAAGATCCAGTCCGTTGAATTCCATCGGACCAAATACGGTCGCGAGCTCCTCGTTGACGTGATCCGAGCCGCCGAGATCGAGACCTTCGAGTTGGGCGGCGCGCCTCACGTCCTCTCCTTCTACGAGATCTTTCTCACCACCCGAGGCGTGGGCTCTCTCACCCTGGAAGGCCGGGAGTACAAGGTGCGGCCGGGCCAGGTGTTCTTCACCGGCCCGGGCCAGCCCCGTCAATGGCGAACCCGGGACCTCGACGGCCTGTGCCTGTTCTTCACCGCCGACTTCGTCGAGGAATTCTTCCGCGATCCCCTCTTCCTCTTCACTCTCCCCTACTTCCACCGCGAAGACGCGAACCTCGGCCTCGCGCTCGAGCCGGCCGAGGCGGGGACGCTCTCGGTGCGCCTGTCTTCGATGCAACGCGAGACCCGCCGGCTGCGGGCGGATTCCCCTCACGCCCTGCGCGCGGCGCTCTACGAGACCCTCATTCAACTGGCCCGGACCTACACCGCGAAGACCGGCGCGGAGTTTCGCGAGAATGCCGTAGCTCTCCGCCTCCGCCGGCTCATCGAGCGGCACTTCCGCGAGAACCACCAGCCGCGCGACTACGCTCGAAGGCTTCACATCACGGTGGGACATCTCAATCAGCTGGCGCGGCGGCATCTGGGACGAACCGCCGGAGTGGTGATCCGCGAGCGCCTGGCCCTCGAAGCCAGGCGTCAGCTCGCCCACACCGCGCGCTCGGCCGCCGAAGTGGCCTACGACCTCGGCTTCAAGGACCCCGCCTACTTCGCCCGCTTCTTCCGGCGTGAAACCGGCATGTCGCCCTCACGCTTCCGCGCCCAGCAGGAGGCCGCGTTCAGTTCTGGTCGATCTCGATGAGCGCGTCCAAGACCAGACCGTGGAAACCATAATCCCGGCGACGGTAGAGCCAGCCCATGAAGGCGCTACAGCCTGCGCAGACCTGGCTCTGCCAGGTGTAGCCCTCGAACCAGGTCCACTCAAGGCTGGATGGCCCGACGCGGAGCAGGGCCGACGCGTCCCCAAAGCAGCCGATTCGAAATGTCTCGCCTATGGGGTTGGTGAAGGTGTGCTCGTGGGCGCCGATGATCTCGATGCGGTCGGCGGGAGAGGTGATCACACGCCGGCAGCGGGCGCACGCGAGAAGACGCCGGTCGCGCTGGTCCACCCGCGCCTCGCCGGGCTGACCCTCGGCCCGCGCATCCCTCAACATCCGGCAAGCGTACCGCAGTGAATCAGACTGGAGCCTGGTCCCGTGAGTGAGCGGTTGGCGAAGATGGCCTTCCAGCCGGGGCGTTGAGAGCGAGTCACCGCTGTCCGTCTGAACCTTCGCGGTTCACGAGCCGAGTAAGGAGCAAACGATTCCGAAGTCTCTTCACCAAGTGCGGCGCACGAGGCGTCCCCGGATGGAAGGCCACCTTCGCCAACCGCTCGCCCATGGGACCAGGCGGGCCCCGACTACCGAGCTCTTTGCTCAGCTCGCCTTGAGCCGCCCCACGATGGCCGCGGCGCACTCCCGCGTGCCCAAAGATCCGCCCACGTCGATGGTGGTCTCCCCGGCCGTCACGGTCTCGCGGATCGCCGCGTCGATGCGGGCAGCCTCTTCCTTCCAGCCGAGATGATCCAGCATCAGCGCGGCAGTGGAGATGGCGCCGATGGGATTGGCGATGTTCTTCCCCGCGATGGGCGGCGAGGATCCGTGGACCGGCTCGAACAGGGAGATCTTCCCCGGGTGGATGTTGCCCGAGGCGGCCATGCCCAGGCCGCCCTGCAGTCCGGCCGCGATATCGGTGACGATGTCGCCGAACATGTTCGAGGTCACGATGACGTCGAACTGCTTCGGATCACGGACGAGTTGCAAACAGAGGTTGTCCACGTACATATGCGAGGCCGTGACGTCTCGGTACTCCGCCTTCACTTCCCCGAAGACGCGCTGCCAAAGGTCGTGGGCATGGATGAGAACGTTCGACTTGTCCGACATCACCACCCTCTTCCGCGAACGCTCGCGCGCAAACTCGAAGGCGTGGCGGATGATCCGTTCCACTCCCTTGCGGGTGTTGAGGTCGATGTCGGTGGCGACTTCGTCGGGCGTGCCCTTCTTGAAGTTCCCGCCCATCATCACGTAGAGGCCTTCGGTGTTCTCGCGAAACACCACGAAGTCCACGTCCTCGGGCTCCGTGTCCTTCAAGGGGCACAGGCGCGGGTCAAGAAGCCTGACCGGGCGGTGGTTCACATAGAGGTCGAGGCCAAAGCGCATCCCCAGGAGGATGTCCGCCGCATGCTTGTTGTCGGGCACGCGCGGATCGCCCATGGCGCCGAGCAGGATCGCATCGAAGTTCTCCCCCAGCATAAGGAGCGCGTCCTTGGGCAGGCTCACCCCGGTCCGCAGGTACGCATCGGCACTCCAGTCGAACCGGGTCAGGGCCATTCCCCTTCCCGAGGCCGCCGCAACCGCCTCGAGCACAGCACAGGCTTCCCGGATGACCTCCACCCCGATCCCGTCGCCGGGCAC
>JAQBHL010000346.1:0-18112 GCA_032127745.1 Acidobacteriota bacterium | reverse complement strand
GAAGTTGAAGATCAGGAGGTAGGCGACAGAGAAGTGGATGAACCGCACGGTCCCAAACCAGTAACCGGACCACGGCTCGGCCGAACTCTGGAAGGCGATGGGCCGTCCGATCAGGAATCCGGTGACGCCCAGGCACACGATGCACAGGGCGTTCATCCCGTGAAACAACCGAACCGGCAACTGCCAGACGTACACACGCTCCATCGTTTTGCCGCGCATGGAAACCTCCCTATTGGATGCTCACCCGGCTCACCGTCTTCCCATGTTCGTCGTACACGTGCACGGCGCAGGCGATGCACGGGTCGAAGGAATGGATGGTACGCAGGATCTCCAGCGGCTGCTTGACATCGTGAACCGGGGTGCCGATGAGCGACTCCTCGTAAGCGGAACGCTGGCCCTGCGCGTCGCGCGGAGAGGCGTTCCAGGTGCTCGGCACCACCAGCTGATAGTTGTCGATCTTCCGGTCCTTGATGACGATCCAGTGGGCGAGCGCGCCCCGCGGCGCTTCGGTCAGGCCCACACCCCTGGCTTCGGCGGGCCAGGTGGAGGGATCCCACATCGACCCGTCGTGAGTCCGGGTCTCGCCGCGCTTGATGTTGTCGATCAACTGGGCGTAGAACTCCTTCGCCCAGCGCGCGATGAGGCGCGTCTCCAGACCGCGGGCGGCGGTGCGTCCGAGGGTCGAGAACAGCGCGCCCACGGGGACGCCCAGCGCCTTGAGCGCATCGTTCACGACTTCCTGGATCTCCTTGCTGCCGCTCGCGTAACCCACGAGCAGGCGGGACAGAGGTCCCACTTCCATGGCGTGGTTCTTCCAGCGCGGCGTCTTGAGCCAGCTGTACTTGCTCTCGACATCGAGCTGCTGGTAGGGCGGCTTGGGACCGGTGTAGTTGAACTTGGTCTCGCCGACCCAGGGATGTTTGCCCGCGGCATCGCCGTCGGTGTACTCGTACCAGGAATGCGGTATGTACTCCTGCACCTGGCTCGGGTCCTTGCCGTCGATCTCGTGGACCGTCCCCAGGTCGCGATCGAGGATCACGCCGCGCGGGAACTTGAAGCTCGACACGTCGGCGTAACCGTTGGTGGGCAGATCGCCGTAGGCCATGTAGTTCTTCAGGCCGCCGCCGATGCCGGCCCAGTCCGTGTAGAAGGGGGCGATGGCCATGAGGTCGGGAAGGTAGACCTGCTCCACGAAATCGGCCGCGTCGTTGAACAGCTTCCCCACCATGGCCAGGCGTTCGGCGTTGATGCCGTTCACGTCGTCGATGTTGAACGAGCACGGAGCGCCGCCCACGAGGTAATTCGGGTGCGGGTTCTTGCCCCCGAAGACGGCGTGAACCTTGACGATCTCCTTCTGCCACTCGAGGGCCTCGAGATAATGGGCGACCCCGATGAGGTTCACCTCGGGAGGAAGCTTGTAGGCGGGGTGGCCCCAGTAGGCGTTGGCGAAGATCCCGAGCTGGCCGCTTTCGACGAAGCCGGTGAGCCGGGTCTGGAGGTCGGAGAAGTATCCGGGCGAACTCTTCGGCCAGCGCGAGATCTTCTGCGCGAGCTGTGAGGTCGCTTTGGGGTCGGCCTTGAGCGCGCTCACGATGTCGACCCAGTCGAGGGCGTGCAGGTGGTAGAAGTGAACCACGTGGTCCTGCAGGTACTGGGCGCAGAACATCAGGTTGCGCACCAGTTCCGCGGTGGGCGGCACCTGGATGTTGAGCGCGTCCTCGACCGTGCGAACCGAGGCGAGGGCATGCACGGTGGTGCAGACCCCGCAGGCGCGTTCGGTGAAGGCCCAGGCGTCGCGAGGGTCGCGGCCTTTGAGGATCAACTCGAAGCCTCGGACCATGGTCCCGGAGGAGAAGGCATCGACGATCTTTCCGTCCTTGATCTCCGCTTCGATCCGAAGATGGCCTTCGATGCGTGTGATGGGGTCGACCACGATTCGGCTGGACATCACTCACCCGCCTTTTCTGGACGCTGGGTCCCTTCCGCGACGCCCTGGTTGATCTCCTTACGCCTTCGCACGTTGGTGGCCACCGCGTGGGCGGCCACCCCCACGGCGGTGACCGCGGTCGCCACCATGCCGATCCGGTCGGCGGTGGACTCGATACCGAAGCCCGGGAAGGACGGGAGGTGCTGATAGAAGGGACCGTTGTCCCAGAAATTCTCCTCGCTGCAGCCGATGCAGCCATGTCCGGACTGGATCGGGTAGGAGGTGCCCTCGTTCCAGCGGGTGACGCTGCAGGCGTTGTAGGTCATGGGGCCGCGGCAGCCCATCTTGTACAGACAGTAACCCCTGCGCGCGCCTTCGTCGTCCCAGCTCTCGACGAACAGGCCCGCGTCGTAGCTGGCGCGACGGATGCAGGTGTCATGAACGCGCTTCGAGTAGAACGCCTTGGGGCGGCCCATCGCGTCGAGCTGCGGGATGCGGTCGAAGGCGAGAAGGTGGACAACCACCGCGGCCATGATGTCGCCAATGGGCGGGCATCCCGGGACCTTGATGATGGGCTTGCCGGAGACGATCTTGTGGAGGGGTGTGGCGCCGGTCGGATTCGGATTGGCGGCCTGAATGCAGCCGTTGCTGGCGCAACTCCCCCAGGCGACGATGGCTTTGGCACCCGCCGCCGCCTCCTTGACGATGTCAATCGCGCTGCGGCCACCGATGCAGCAGTAGACGCCATCGGCGCCGGTGGGGATCGACCCCTCAACGAGCATCAGATACTGGCCCGGATACTTCTCCATGGTGGCGCGCATCGCCGCCTCCGCCTGTTCGCCGGCCGCGGCCTGAAGGGTCTCGGTGTAGTCGAGCGAGATGTTGTCGAGCAGGATGTCGGCAACCAAAGGGTGGCTTGCCCGGATGAAGGACTCCGAGCAGCAGGTGCACTCCTGGAAGTGGAACCACAGCACCGGCGGGCGGGGCTTGTTCTCGAGGGCCCAGGCGACCTCCGAAAGGGCGGTCGCTTCGAGGCCGGCCGAGGCGGCGACCAGGGCGCAGAGTTTGTTGAAATCACGCCGGGTGTAACCACGGCTCTGCATGTCCTGCCAGACCGTGCGTGCTTGATTCGCCATCGCGATCCTCCTCTGTGGAGAGGGTATTTCGGTCGGCGAAGCTCAGGGGATCGACGACGGAAAGGCCGTCCAGGGGTGCTCGATACTCGACCTGCTGACTAACGGGTGCTGTCGGCGAAAGTACGCCCGAGTTTCCGGCACGTCAACTAGGCGTTTGCATTATGGGACGGCTCATTTGCACTATGGCAACCGCACCGCAAAGCGAGCCGAATGAACGGATGGTCGACATTGCGGTCTTGGGCGGGAGCCGCAAGCGCCTTCGGGTCTTCGTAAGAGGCGCGGTGCAGGGCGTGGGCTTCCGCCCCACGGTCTACCGTCTGGCCACGGACCTCGGTCTCGACGGATGGGTCATCAACTCATCGAGAGGGGTGGAAATCGACCTCGAGGGACCGGAGACAATCCTGAAGGGCTTCCCGCCCGCTCTGCTGGCGGGCCGTCCGCCGCGCGCGGTGATTCAGGGCCTCGAAACGAGATGGCTCGACCCGGTGGGTCATTCCGGGTTCGCGGTGAAGGAGACCGACTGCGGCGGCGCCGCCACCACTCTCATGACCCCGGACATCGCGACCTGCCCCGACTGCCGGGGGGAGTTGTTCGATCCCGCCGACCGGAGGTTCTCCTATCCATTCATCAACTGCACGAACTGCGGACCGCGCTTCACCATCATCGAATCACTCCCCTACGACCGCGAGCGCACCACCATGGCGCGCTTCGCCATGTGTCCGGCCTGCCAGGCCGAATACGACGATCCGCGCGACCGGAGATTCCACGCCCAGCCCAACGCCTGCCCGGACTGCGGGCCTCATCTCGAGCTGTGGGATCAGGGCGGCGCGGTATTGGCGGATCGCGCGCCCGCCCTGTCGAGGGCGGTGGAGGCGATTCGCAGCGGCCGCGTCGTGGCGGTCAAGGGGATCGGCGGATTTCACCTGATGTGCGACGCGGGAAACAACACCGCGGTGCTCGAACTGCGGCGGCGAAAGAGGCGGGAGGAGAAGCCGTTCGCGGTGATGCTCCCCGACCTCGAGGCGGTACGCGGCGCCTGCGCGATCACTTCTGAGGACGAACGGCTGCTCCACTCTCCGGAGGCGCCCATCGTCCTCCTGCGCCGGAGCGGAACCGCCCTCGCCCCTTCGGTCGCCCCGGGGAATCCGTATCTCGGCGTCGTCCTTCCCTACGCGCCCCTGCATCATCTGCTGATGCGTGGCCTGGGCCGTGCGGTGGTGGCGACGAGCGGCAATCTCACCGACGAGCCGATCGTAACCGACGAGAAGGAGGCCCTGACCCGCCTCGCGGGGATCGCCGACCTCTTTCTGGTGCACAACCGGCCCATCGCCCGCTATGCCGACGACTCCATCGCCCGCCTCGTCGCCGGCCGGCCCATGCTCGTGCGCCGCGCTCGCGGCTACGCCCCCCTCCCCCTGGCCCGGACCGACTCGAAGGAAGCGATCCTCGCCGTGGGCGCACACCTCAAGAGCACGATCGGATTCTCCATCGACGGACAACTGATGCTCTCGCATCACCTGGGCGATCTGGAGACCCCGGAGGCTCTCGCCGGCTTCCACAACGTGGTCGAGGGTCTGCCCGGACTCTACGACTTCTCGCCCGCCATGGTGGCCCATGACCTTCATCCCGACTACGCCTCCACGCAGTTTGCGGAGACTCTCCCCGTCCGCCGGATCGGCGTGCAGCACCACGCGGCTCACGTCCTCGCGTGCATGGCCGACAACGAACTTGAAGACGAGGTCCTCGGGGTGAGTTGGGACGGAGCCGGCTACGGCACCGACGGAACCATCTGGGGCGGCGAGTTCCTGCGGGTGCGCGACGGGGCGTTTCAGCGCGTGGCTCATTTGCGGACCTTCCCGCTTCCCGGGGGCGACGCCGCTTCTCGCGAACCGCGGCGCAGCGCCCTCGGGCTGCTTTACGAGATGGAGGGCGATGCCGTGTTCTCGCGCCCCGCCCTCGCCGCCCGTCTCGGCTTCACCGGCCCGGAACTCGCGGTGCTGCGAGGCATGCTGGAGGCGGGGGCGGCGACACCGCGCACCTCGAGCGCGGGACGCCTCTTCGACGGCGTGGCCGCGCTCGCAGGATCGCGCCTGCGAGCGTCTTTCGAGGGCCAGGCGGCGATGGAACTGGAGTTCGCGGCCGGGAACACGAACGACGAAGACGCGTACCCGTTCGAACTCGAAGGAGAGGTCGTGAACTGGGCGCCCCTGATCGCAGCCATCGAGGCCGGCCGTCGGGCCGGCGCTCTCGTCTCACGAATCGCGCGCCGCTTCCACAACACTCTGGCCGACATCATCGTGGCGGTGGCCAGGCGCGAGGGAGTCCCCCGCGTGTGCCTCACCGGAGGGTGTTTTCAGAATCTGGCCCTCGCCGAACGGACCATTGAACGGCTTGCGGCCGAAGGCTTCACCCCCTATTGGCATCAACGCGTCCCGCCCAATGACGGCGGGATCGCGCTTGGACAGCTGGTCGCCGCGGCCGCCGCGGCTCGCCGCGCCTAACCTCTCGCCCGCGTCCCTGGGCGGCCCCCGACCGACAAGGTCGAACCTGCCTCAGGCGTCATTTGCCGACCGCGGCCAGGCCCCGCGCGCGGAACTCCGCGATCGCCCGGGCGAGATCGCCGCGTTCGAAGTGACCGCGATAGAGCGTAGTTGGAACAAGCGGGGTTGGCCCCGCCAAACCCAGCCTGGCTCGGTTCGCCGGGAGCGCGCAGGCTGCGCCGCCCCGGGGGTGGCCACACCTGATTGCACCCTGACTTTCGTCAGGATCCCATCAGTACTTGTGATGATCCGGCTTGTACGGGCCCTCCCCCGGGACTCCGATGCCCTACGCCTGCTCTTTCGTGAGCGTCGTGAGCTTCACGCCCAGCTTGTCGAGGTGCAGACGCGCCACTTCCTCGTCCAGCTTCTTCGGGAGCATGTAGACCTTCTTCGAGCACTTCGCGTGGTTCTGGTGCCGTTCCATCTGCGCCAGGGTCTGATTCGTGAACGACGTCGACATCACGAAGCTCGGGTGGCCGGTGGCGGTGTCATCAGGCGGTCTTCGGCCGGATCATCACACTGTGACCATCAGGGAAAACCCACTCGTCGTAGCCCGGCGCACGATTCCGGAGAGCGGTTCGCGCCCCAGCCCGCGGTGAGCGCCTGAGCCTCCGCTGCCAGGACAAAGGGGAGGCTTAGAGTGACCGGATCAGCCCGCCGTCGACCCGGATCATTGAGCCTGTGATGTAGGAAGCCTGCACGCTCGCGAGGAACACGACGCATGCCGCGAATTCCTCGGGACGGCCATAGCGACCAACCGGGATCTCGGCGCGCGAGGCCTGTCGCACGTCCTCGACACTCGCACCGCTACGCTCCGCTCGCCCGGCATCAAGTTCGCGCACCCGGTCGGTGTCGATTCGGCCCGGCAGCACCATGTTCACTGTGATGCCGTGCGGCGCCATCTCGGTAGAAAGCGTCTTCGACCATCCAGCGACCGCGCCCCGGACGCTATTGGAGAGCGCAAGGTTCACAAGCGGTTGTTCGATGCCTGACGATCCGACGGTAATGATCCGGCCCCACCGGCGCTCGATCATGCCGGAAAGCACCGCGTCCGTCACCCGGAAGATCGACGCCGCCATGGTTTGAAACGCGGTGATCCAGGCCTCGCTCGACTGTCCGCGCGCACTCCCAGGCTTCGGCCCGCCGCCGTTGTTGACGAGAATGTCGACCCCGCCCAGGGCCACCAGGGTCTCCAGGAGCTGGGTCACCGATGCGTCCTTCGACAGGTCGACGGCTATGGGGTCGATTCGCCCGACGCCGGAACCGGTCGCCTCTTGCGCGTACGCGCGAATGGCATCTGTACTGCGCGCCGCGGCATGAACCAGAGCACCTTCCGCGGCGAGTCCTTGCGCAATGGCGGCGCCCAGGCCGCGGCTTGCCCCGAGGACGAGCGCCCGCTTGCCCGCAAGCCCGGTATTCATCGCGCCAGAGCCTCAAGCCGAAGGGCCTGTCTTGCGAGAAGTGTTTCAACCTCTCTCAGCGCCGTGGGTGATAACGCGCTGGCGGGCTTGCGCTGCGCGGCGTTGGTGATCGCGCCGCGCTTTGCGAGCACATACTTGCGAACCGCGAGGCCCACTCCGGGCTGCTGCTCATAGCGGACAAGCGGCAGGTACGCATCGAAGACATCCCGCGCGCGTTCGAATTCGCCGGCCGCTGAGTGGCGGCACACCTCGACCATCATTTCCGGGTAGGCGAAACCGGTCATCGCGCCATCGGCGCCTCGCTGCATCTCTTCTGGAAGAAACAGACCGCCGTTGCCGCAAAGTATCGCGATACGGCGCCCGCCGCTTATTTCGGCTCCGCGGAGTTCCGAGATCTTCGCGAGTCCCGGCCAGTCTTCGTGTTTGAGCATGACCACCCCCGGCACAGTGTCTACGATACTGCGCAATGTCTTCGTCGCCATGGTGATGCCGGTCCCCAGCGGATAGTCCTGAATCACGATGGGAACCCCCGGTCCAAGGGTCGAGGCGACGCTCTCGAAGTAGGTCGCGATCTGCTCATCGGTTCGCAAGCTCGGCGTCGGTGCGACCATGACACCGGCGGCGCCCGCGTCCATGACGGCCTTGCCCAATTCGCCGATCGCCGCGAGGCCTGGCGCGGAGACGCCGACGACAACCGGCTTTCCGCGAGAGCGGGTGAGAGTGCGGCGTACCACGGTGATCGACTCGGCCTGGGTGAGCTTGGGCGCCTCGCCCATCATGCCGAGGAGAGTGAGTCCGTCTGCGCCCTTGTCCAGGTAGAAGTCGACCATCGAATCGATGCTGGCTTCGTCGATGTCCCCAGATTCGGTGAAGGGTGTCACCGCGATCACGAAGACCCCCTTGGCGGCGGCGCTGAGTTTCTGCATTGGAATTCGCCCTTTACCTCAATCGCATGCCCGGCCGCGGGTCCAGCTCATCACGACCGCGAGCCGTACCCAAGCGTGACGGTAATGCAGGCCTGCGCCGCCGCCGCCTGCACCGGATCAACCACGGGCAGGCCGAGTTCCTTCTCCAGAGCGTGCCGGTACGTTCCGAGCCCGGCGCACCCGAGAACAAGAACGTCGGCGCCGTCATCGTCGCGCAGCGTCCTTCCGATTCGCAGGAGCTGACCCATCACGGCCTCGCCTTTCAACTCGGTCACACCGAAACCGATGGGGTGATCTCCGGCGAGCCGGTCAGACAACCCGAGCCTTTTGATATGGCGCTCATGGCGCGGCACGGAAGCCGCCACGATCGAAATGATCCCGAATCGTCGGCCGAGACCGAGCGCTGCGAGATAGGCCGCTTCGCCGATTCCGACCACAGGTTTTTTCGTCGCCGCGCGTGCTGGTTCAAGTCCTGGGTCCGAAAAACAACCGATCACATAAGCATCGGCCGGCGTGTTCAGGATGAGTTCGAGAAGATGGGGGATCACCTCGATGACGTGCGCGTCCGTCTCGATGCCTTGAGGTCCCTTGTCGAGGGTGGAGCAGCGCATCACGATCCCCGACAAAGCGCGCACCTCGTCGAGGCAGGCGTCCATCGACTGGGTCACGGAAACAGAGCTGTTCGGATTGATAACAAGGATCTCCGCCATGGATCAGGTCTCTCCGCCCTCGAGTGGTCTGCCCCAGGCTTCGAGTTGCGCAATCTCGGGTACCGGGCGGCCCGCCGGACGCATGGCCTCTGAGAGCCCACGCGCGACGAAACGGCCCTGGCCTGCCTGCCCGAGCATCTTCCCGTCCTCGACCACACGTCGTCCGCGCGAGAACACGACCACCGGCCATCCGCGAAGCATCCGTCCCTCATACGGCGTGTACCCGGTGTTGTCGTGCAGCAGCTCGGGGGTGATGCGAACCTCTCGCAAAGGATCCCAGATTGCGATGTCGGCATCGCTCCCAACCGCGATCGTGCCCTTTTGCGGAAAACAACCGTATGTCTGTGCGTGCTTCGTGGCACCCAGGGCCACGAATTCGTTCAGGCTGATCCGGCCCGCCCCGACGCCGAAAGTAAACAGCAGCGGCAGCCGCAGCTCGAGCCCCGGAACGCCGTTCGCCATCTCCTTGAACGTCGTCTGCTCGCCGTTTGGGAGTTTTCCGGTTGCATCCATGCGGTACGGGGCATGGTCCGACGAGTACACGGTCAGGGTGCCGTCTTTCAGACCCTGCCAGCAGGCCTTCTGCGCAGCCTCGTCGCGCGGAGGTGGCGAGCAGCAGAAGGCCGCTCCTTGCACGCCGGGTCGGTCAATGTCTTGCGCAGTGAGGAAGAGATACTGTGGGCAGGTTTCGGCAAACACCTTTTGGCCTCGCCCCTGGGCCTCGCGGATCAACTGGATTCCTTCCGGGGTCGACACGTGGACGATCAGGATAGGACAATCCCCAAGCTCGGCGAGTGCGATGACCCGGTTGATCGCCTCGGCCTCCGAACCGCGGGTGTGGCAGATCGCGTGGTAGCGCGGCGCGGTGCGCCCGGATCTGGTCATTCTGCCAGCGAGCCAGGAGATCATGCCGTGGTTTTCAGCGTGAACCATGACCAGTGCGCCATGGCGTCGCCCCACCGCAAGGACATCCAGTATCTGCTCGTCGCTCAGCATGGTGCGTTCGTAGGTCATGAAGATCTTGAACGAACGTATGCCCTGCCCGATCGCATCCGGCAGGTCGGTCGTGAGTGTGCGCTCGTTGGGGTTCGCTACGATCAGGTGAAAGCCGTAGTCGACCACCGCCTTCGCCCTGGCCCGAGCCGCGTAGTCCGCGAGGACGACCGGGAGCGCATCGCCGCGATGCTGGGCGCAGAAAGGAATCACCGTAGTCGTTCCGCCGAACGCTGCCGACACCGTGGCCGAGTGAAAGTCGTCCGCGCAAAGGATGCCGAAGGACGAGAGCTGCTCGATGTGGCAATGGCTGTCGACGCCACCCGGCAGCACCCAACGGTCTGTCGCATCGACATCCTCGATGCCTGGCATCAGGTTGTCCTCGAGCGCGACCACGCGTCCTCCACGAATTCCGACGTCGGCACGAAGGGTGTCGGTTGCGCTCACTACCGTGCCGTGGCGGATGGTCAGATCGAATGCGCTCATGCGTTGCTGAACCATACCGCCATCGCCCTCGCGACGTGCGGGTGACTCGACCTTTGCATTCATCTCTGATCGGGAAGCGGGGTGCGCTCGTCGGCCCAAATGCGTACCAGGTCGTCTGGGCACTGCTCGAGGTGCTCCTGCACAAGCGGTGGGTGCGACACGTAGCGCAGCAGCGCCTCGCGCCCGGCCGGGTCGGGTCGAGTGCGCCCGAGTGGCTTGTCGTATCCCAACGCGTGTGACTCCAGCGGCTCGAGGCCGCTCATCCACGGCGGCCCGGCGGGTGGCGTCTGGCCCGAGACCGCCGAGGCGACGAGGTGGCTCTCGGGGTCGGCCATCGAGGCCGGCCGTCGGGCCGACATGGGGCAACCTGCCTCAGCCGTCATTTGCCGATCGCGGTCAGGTCCCGCGCGCGGAACTCCGCGATCGCCTGGTTGACCGCGCCTTTCTCGATGAGGAAGGCATCGTGGCCGTGACTCGACTCGAGAGCCAGATATTCCGCAGCTGGCCAGACCCCGGCCACCGCTTCCACCTCCTGGGGAGGGTAAAGGACGTCGGTGGAAATTCCCACCAGGAGGGCCCGCACCGGGGTCGCGCCCAGCACGGCCGCCATATCGCCACGCCCGCGCCCCAGGTCGTGCGTATCCATGGCGAGAGAGAGAGTCAGCCAGGAATTCGCGTCGAAGCGAAGGATAAAGCTCTCGCCATGACGGGCGAGCCAGCTCTCGACCTCGAACCGTCCATCCTGATGGCTTCGGGCGAAGCGTTGATCGAGCCCATCGAAACTGCGATACGAAAGCATCGAGGTCGCCCGCGCCGCCGCCAGGCCCGCCCGGGGCGGATCGTCCTTTGGGTAGCGCCCGCTGCGGAACTTCGGATCGGCCAGAAGGGCCGAACGCGCGATGGCGTTCCAGCCGATGGCCCAGGCCGAATGCCGCGCGGGCGCACCCAGGGCGATGACGGACTCGATCCGGTCCGGGTAGCTCACCGCCCACTCCAGAGCCCGCATTCCCCCGAGCGATCCGCCGAGGGCCACCGCGAAGCGTTCGACCCCGAGCGCGTCGGCGACGCGGGTTTCGAGATTCACCATGTCTCTCACCGTGATCTTCGGAAACTCGGGACCCCAAGGCTCGCCCGACCCGGGACGGAGGGAGGTCGGGCCGGTGGTCCCGTAACAGGAGCCAAGGGCGTTGATGGCGACGATGAAATCGCGCCCCGGATCGAGGGCGCGACCCTCGCCGATCAAGCTCGGCCACCAGTCGTCGACATCGGCTGACCCGGTGAGCGCGTGCTCCACCAGAACGGCGTTGTCGCCCCCGGGGGCGAGACGCCCCCAGGTGCGATAGGCCACGCGCACATCGGTCAGGATCTCGCCCGACTCGAGTTCGAGCCGGTCCACGCTCAGACTTGGCCCAACCGGACGCGGCGGGCTCACGCCACTCTTGCCTCGAGCCCGGCCGCGGTGATCAACGCCTGCTCGAAGTCGTCCTCGATGTCATCGATGCAACAACGGGCCTGGTCGATGGGAACCGCGCGCGCCCGGGTTCCGGGAGCGGGCTCCTGGCCCGCGTGCAGTTGGAGGGTTTCGTAGCGGTAGGTCTTGGTCATCATCGTTCTCCTCGGGAAATGGTTCCGCCGAAACGACCGGCAACCGATGCAGTCCGGGAGGGCTAAAACAAAACGACCCGCGCGGCTGCACCGTTGCGGGTCGGAGGGGGGAACCTGGTTTTGGTTCGGTTACGGTCTCGAGCGCACCTCCTCCCCGCGTGTCATGGGACACATGCACATGCGCATCGACATGCGGGCGGGGAGATGGAGGGACGCGGGACTCATTGAGGCCGGTGAGACTAAGACCAGAATCCGTTTCGTGTCAAGGGGGCGGCCAAGGGGCGGCCAGGATGGCCGTCCATGGTCACAATATATGACTAGTGCTATCTTACGACTATGAAGCAGATCGCCGCCGCCAAATTCAAAGAGCAATGCCTATCGATACTTGACGAAGTGGCCCCGGAGGGCATCGTGATCACCAAGCACGGCAAGCCGGTGGCCAAGTTGATTCCGATTCGCGCGGAGTCAGCGCACCTCATCGGTTCGCTAAAGGGAAAGCTGCGGGTCAAGGGCGACATTCTTTCCACTGGGATCAACTGGCGTGCTCAATCTTGATACCCACATTCTGATCAACGCTCTCGCGGGAGACCTGACCGCCGCGGAGAGCAGAATCCTGGGAAGCCACCGCTGGAGCATCTCTGCCATCGTCCTTTGGGAAATCGCGAAGCTCGCCCAACTCGGGCGGATTGAGCTGGCCCTCGACGATCCTTCCGTCATCCGGGCGCTCGGATCCATTCAGGTCTGGCCCCTCACGGTCGAGGTCGTAAGGGCCAGCACCCGGCTCGACATCCGGAGCGACCCAGCCGACGAATTGATCGGGGCTACCAGTGTCGTGCACAAGGTGCCTCTGCTGACTCGGGACCGCGTCTTGCGGCGCTCACGGGTGATCCCCCTCGCCCCAAAGGCGTAGGGCTCAGCCGCCCTCGGGTGGCACCGTCCGAAACTTCGACGGCGATCTGGGGTTGGTATGCTGCCAGCCGGTTCCATTCTTCGAGGAGACCTGCCCCATGAAACCCGCGCTGATCGTGGCTCTCAGCGGCCTCGTGGCAACCGCGACGACCGGTGGCGAAAAGAAGGAGGCGCCCGTCGCGGCCCCGCCGGAGGTCTACGTCGCCGACGTGACCCAGAAGGAGGTCCTGCCCCCGGAGCTGGGTTACGAGTGGGCGGATATGTCGTATCAGGAGAAGCGGGCCCGCAGTATCGCCGGGAGCGTCGACACCTCGCGATGAACGCCGCAGTCTCTGACCTGCCGACGCGCACCCGCGCCGCCATCGGCGCCTTGATGGAAGCGGCGTTCGTGGTCGCCCTGGGGGCCGGGACCCTGCGCGCCCAGGATCTGGCGCCGCGCGCCTATGTCGTGACGCCGCTGGGCTCGAACGCCATCAACCTGACCGAGGCCTACAACTACGGAGAGCTCCACTTCCAAGGGTCGGTTCCGATCGTCGGCGCCACCGGTCGCCTCCACGCTCCCTCGATGGCGTACTACCGGGCGTTCGGCCTGTTCGGCCGCTCGGCCAACGTGCTGGCCGCGCTGGGCTACGGAGTCGGGAACTTCGAGGGTGAGATAGTCGGAGAGCAGCGATCGATCCACCGCTCCGGCCTCTTCGACTCCGCCGTCCGCGTCTCCGTGAACCTGGCCGGCGGCCCCGCGATGTCCCTCCCCGAGATGAGGCAGTGGCGGCAGAAGCTCCTCCTGGGCGCGAGTCTCAAGGTCATTGCACCCACCGGCCAGTACGACCCCACCAAGCTCATCAACCTGGGCGCCAACCGATGGGCGTTCAAGCCCGAACTGGGCCTCTCCCGCGCCTGGGGCCATTGGGTGCTCGATGCCTACGCCTCGGTCTGGTTCTTCAGCACCAACCCGGATTTCTTCGAGCGCAACGAGTTCGTCCCGGGCGAGCAGTCACAGACCCAGGCCCCGATCGGCGCCATCGAGGCCCACCTCAGCCACGACCTCCGCCCGCGGCTGTGGGTGTCCATCGACGCGAACTTCTGGAATGGCGGCAAGACCAGCGTGAACGGAGTGGAGAATCCGGCGACCCTGCAGAGAAACGCCCGGGTCGGAGTCTCCTCCTCCATCCCTCTGACCCGACACCAGTCCATGAAGGTCAGCTACGCGCAAGGAGCCTACATCCGGTTCGGGGGCGACTACCGGATCTTCTCCGCGAGCTGGCAGTATTCGTGGATCGACAAGCCGAAGTAGTATCAACGCGCCGCCCCCAAGAGGCAACCGCATGCTCTTTGGCGGCGCCAGGCTTTCGTGCTGCCCCTCGCGCTGGCCGTGACCGGGCGGGTCTCTTCCTACGTGGTCCGGGTCAAGATTTGGGGGCCTTATGGTGAGTCTGTTCATGTCGACATTCTGGTACTAACGCTGGTCTAAGCCGTGGCGGCCCCGATGTTCAGTTGTCCGAAGCGGCCCCGGAGCCTTCCGCTGGCATCGTCTGTGCTGTGAACTAACATAAGAGGGTGTGGCTGTCTGATCGTGACGTTCAACTGAATGGTCGTTCAAGCAAAGGAGATCTGGACCGTGAATCGGACAATGACGACGTTGGTGGCGTGCGCACTGGCCATGGTGGCATCAACCGCCGGGGCCCAGGACAAAAAAGTCGAGATCAGCGGCATCTTCGGCTGGACGTACAGCGACGGCGTGACCGGAGATAGCGTCAAGGTGCCAGGCGTAGGGACGTTCAACTCCATCGACCCCAAGAACTCGAACAACTGGGGCGCGCGCCTCGGCTACCTGGTGTCGTCGAACTTTGAGGTGGGCGCGCGGTTTGACCGGCAGCCGTCCACCCTCCAGCTCGGGGGTACGACGATTGTTGACTTCGCAGATATCAACATCAGCAACTACCACGGGTACGTCGCCTACAACTTCGGCAACGAGGGCGGCTTGATGCGTCCGTACCTCCTCGGCGGTCTGGGGGCGACCCGGTACGGCCCGGTGACCGCCACATATGGCGGCGTGACGCGCGAGATTGGTGGCAACACCAAGTTCTCGAGCACCTGGGCGGCTGGCGTGAAGCTGTTCCCGAGCCCGAGTTTCGGCATTCGCCTGGAGGCCGGCTGGACGCCGACCTACATCAAGTCGGACGCGGCAGGCTATTGGTGCGACCCCTACTGGGGCTGCTACGTCGTTTCGGATGCCCAGTACGCGAAGCAGTTCCAGCTCTCGGGCGGAATCAACTTCCGGTTCTAGGTCGCATCGGAAGTCGCACCGGCTGGATGGCGCGCGGGTTCGGGTTCCGGAAGCCAATAATTCTGGTCGTTCGCGTGGAGCGCCGCCAGGTAGTTGCCCTTCTTCGCGACCATCTTCCCGTCACATTCCGAGCATTTCATTGTTCGGGTGAACTCCCTCGGAAAGAATGCTTGACATACCATAAATGTCCTAGCCATAATTAGTGATGTGGACAATCCAGGAGCATCGGAACGTCGACAAGGAGCTTTCTGGCCGTGTCCCACTGGATATCCTCAAGCGCTACGAAAAGTGGAAGGACATCGCCTCTTTGTCGGGCCCACCCGGACTTCGCGCCATCAGAGGCTTTCACGACGAGGCGCTTGCGGGCAGGTGGAAAGGCCATCGCTCTTCCCGGCTCAACGAGCAATGGCGAGTGATTTACAGGATCGTTGCTGACGCCCTGCTTGTGCAGGTCGTTCGCGTAACCCCTCACGACTACCGGAGAACCTGAATGCGCAATTTCAGCCCTGCCAAAAAACGCGTCGATGTTTCGCCCGGCGAGTCCGTCCGCATTATCCGTGAGCTCCAGGGTCTCAGCCAGGTCCAACTGGCCGGATTGTGTGGCATCCCTCAAACAACCATTTCCAGCATCGAAAACGGTCGCGTCAATCTTGGTGTGGAACGTGCGAAGGCCCTTGCTTTGGCCCTGCGTTGCCACCCTGCCGTATTGGTCTTTCCTGGCTGGCAGGTATCGCAAGCCTCTGCCGGGTAACTTCCCGGACAGGCTCACGGGGGCGAGTCACCGCAACCCGTACCCAGGGCGACGGCGTCACCCGAAATAGCGTCAGAAAGCCGTGGTCGTCGGCATGAGGTGTTTGCATGATTGCCGGCTACCAGCGAAGAGATGTTCCCAAAGCTCGCGGAACACCAGGGGGACAGGCCCGTCATCAAGGACCAGCTTCCGACCATCTTCCACACGAAGGACACTCCCCCGGGCGAGGTCCAGAAGATCGTCCTCGACGCCCTCACCGCGCACCGCGCGACCCTTCCCACCGCCTACCACTCCCTGCTGGACCGCTACGAGCTTCGGGACGCCGCGGTCAAGGTGGTCGGAGTCGGCAGCGTCGGGACCGCCTGCATAGTCCTCCTCTTCATGGCCGGTGAAGGCGACCCGCTCTTCCTCCAGGTCAAGGAGGCGCGAGCGTCGGTACTGGAGCCGTAGGCGGGCGCGAGCGTCTTTCCGAACCACGGCCAGCGTGTTGTGAACGGCTACCGGCTCATGCAGCCGGCCAGCGACATGTTCCTCGGATGGTGCCAGGGGGCCAGGGGGCGCCACTACTTCGTTCGCCAGTCAAGGGACATGAAGCTCAGCCTCGTGGTGGAATCCTTCGGCCGGGCCGAGATGGCGATCTACGCCGAATGGTGCGGAAAGGCCCTCGCACTCTCCCACCCCAGATCCGGGTCCGCCCCCACGCTTGCCGGGTACATGGGCAAGAGCGACGTCCTGGACAAGGCCATGGCGAGCTTCTCGATGGCCTACGCCGACCAGAACGAGAAGGATCACGCCGCTCTCGACCGGGCGGTTCGGAAGGGCAAGGTGAAGGCGGTCTTCGAGGAGGTGAAGTGATCGCGAAACCCGGCAACGGCGGTCTGTTTCGCGTACCCGTCGCCGTGCTGTCGCGTCTCGAAACGGCCATGGTGATGAAGAAAGCGAGAGGCGGGCGGATCAGTGGCTGAGCCAACCGGCGCCGACCGGACGGAGCAAGAAATTCCGGTTCGAGCTCTTCCTGGCTCGGCAGACGGAACATCTCCCGAGCGCGTCGAGGGTGAACGCGTTCGGGGTCGTGATGAAGGGCTATTTCTGAATCTCACCCGGGAGTCGAAAAGACGAAATGATGCCTGCCCGCGGGCCTTCCTGTTAGGGCTTGTCGACGCCCACCGTCAGGTCCGGTTGGCAGTCTGGTCTCAAGCCTGGTCCGAGCGGTTGACTCGATCGATCGGGCGTCGCTATGGTCGCTCTGGAGGCTGCCCTCCGGTGACCCAGGCCGCCACCACGACGGACACAGTCAAGAAGACCTGGGGCCCTCGCCTCGAGGGCCGCAAGTACAGCGTCAAGCAGGAGAATCCCATGAAAGATATGACAGATATGAAGACATTGTCCCTGGCCCTCGCCGGCCTGGTAACCCTCGGGTCCACGGCGGTTCCTGCCGCGGCTCAGACTCCGCCCCCGCCGCAGGTGGAGATACCCCAGTCAGGGGTGCCCCAGATCATGACGATCGAGGGGAAGTTCGTCCGCGCCGCCTACAACAACGAAGGCTACGTCATCCTCGGCTACCAGCCGGCCAACCGATCGATCGGCGAAGAATGGATGCTGCTCGAGGTTGGTATCACTCTCCGCGACGGCGCGAAGAACTACGAGTTCACCCGCGCCGCGCTGTCGGTCGAAACGCCCGACGGCAAGACGATTCCCCTGCCGTCCACCCCTGAGTTCCGCAAGGCGAGTACCCAGGCCCTCCAGACTCGGGCGAAGGTCCAGCGCGACTCCATCAACTACTTCCCCCCCGGCGCCAGCAGGGCCTGCCGCCTCGGCTTCTTCAGCGATCTCGATGACCGCGCGATGCCGTGGGATCAGGTCGAGTTGAGCAGCGACCGCGCCTGCCTCGGCCGGCTCTTCTTCAATGTGCCGGGCGGCATCAAGTATGGACAGCATTGGCTGAACGTGCAGTTCAAGGACAGTCTCATTCGCGTGCCGTTCCGAATTTTGACTGAGGACGAAGAGAAGCTCCTGTCCAAGAACTACAAGGCCATCAGCCAGCAGGTCAAAGACGCGTTCAGCCCGAAGAAGAAGTGATCGCGCCGAGACGAACCTCGCGGAGATCCAACGCCCGTTCCAGGAGTACCGAGACGTTTTTGAGGCAAGAAGAACAGATCCACAATTCGCCGTAGCCGAGCCGCCGTGATGAGCCCCGCCAGCCTCACGGCCGCTGACTTCAGCGCCCTGAAGACCTTCTCTGCCAAGCTCGGCACCAGTTGGAGCTGGTCGTGGACATCCTCGACGCCAAGACCGAGGCCCTCGTCTTCCTTGGCACCGCGAACGACGAACTCTCGGGCAAGACGGACAAGAACATCAAGAAGCTCGACAAGGCGAGCGAGCGGAGTCGTAGTAGTAGTAGTAGTAGTAGTAGTAGCTCGC
>JAQBHL010000345.1:0-36760 GCA_032127745.1 Acidobacteriota bacterium | reverse complement strand
ATCACCACCACATTAAAGGGGCGTTCGTCTCGCGGCGAGGCCTGGGCCGCCTGATCCATGACGAGCGCGACCTGGGACAGGATCTCCCAGGTCTTCAGATTCCGCTTGTATCCGCTGATCCCGGTGAGACAGAAGGCGCATTTCAGAGGACACCCGGCCTGGGTCGAAATGCAGATGGTCTGTCGTCGGGTCTCGGGAATGTAGACGCTCTCGATGGTGGCGCCGTCGTCGAGACGATAGAGCGACTTGATGGTCCCATCCGCCGAGAACTGCCTTTCGGCGATCTCGATTCTCCGCAGATCGTTCTGTTCAGCGAGCGCGGCGCGCAGGGCCGCGGAGAGGTTCGTCATCTCGCTGATGGCGGACGCGCGCTTCGCGTAGAGCCAGGAGTAGATCTGCCCGGCCCGGAATTTCGGCTCGCCCAACGAGGTCACCAACTCCTCGATCCCGGCCAGGGAAAGGCCGAATAGATTCTTCACGGGGCGAAGGTTCAAGGGTTCTTTATACTCGACCGGGTCGAGGAGGGTCTTCATCGGCCAGTCGGGCCAGCAGCCGGTCGCGCCCCCACGCCGCGTGCTCGCGAACGATCGGGTCGTCATCCCCCAGAAGGCGGTCGAGCAGACTGAGATGGGATCTGACCCCTGCATTGCCGATGGCCACGGCCACGTTTCGGAGAAGGCCGCGACGCTTGGTCCGCTTGATGGGATTCCGGCGGAACCTGGCCTGGAATTCCTCCTCGGTAAGCCTGGCAAGATCGTGGAAAGACGGGGCCAGGTTGTGGGCGCGCGGCTCAAACTCCTTTCCGCCCGAGACCTCGCGCTTGCGATTCCAGGGGCAGACGTCCTGACAGATGTCGCACCCGAACACCTGGCGTCCCATCGAAGCGCGCAGGTCGGGATCGATAGAGTCCTTCACCTCGATGGTGAGATAGCTGATGCACCGCCGGGCGTCCAGAACATAGGGCGCGGGGAAGGCCTGGGTGGGACAGGCGTCGAGGCAGGCGCGGCACGACCCGCAGATGTCGGTCACGGGAGCGTCCGGAGCGAGATCGAGTTCGGTGATCAGCACCCCGATGAAGAACCAGGATCCGAGCCGTTGGTTGAGCACGCACGTGTTCTTCCCGTAGCTCCCGAGTCCGGCGGCCACCGCGTACGCCTTCTCGGCTACCGGCCCCGTGTCCACGTACGCGCGCGACTCGAACCGGCCGCAGTCCTGCCCCAGGGCCTGGCGCAGAGCCTCGAGCCGGGCGCGGACCACGTGGTGGTAGTCGTCGCCCCAGGCGTAGCGGGCGATCCACCCGGAGCCTTCACGCGCGTGGGTGGAGTAGGGATGAGCGGTGTCGTATTGGAGGGCGCCCACAATGATCGAGCGCGCCCAGGGGAAGGCCGCCCGCAGATCCGACCGGCGGTCCGCCTGACTCACCAGATAGTCCATGACCCCCGCCCGGCCCGCCTCGATCCAGCCTTTGAAATGAGCCAGCACCCGGGGGGCCGCGGAGCTCGCGATCCGAGCCTCGTCAAAGCCGGCCTCGAGAGCCCGTCGCTTGACGAGACCGGCGAGGGTTTCTGGAGTCGGCGAATCGGACACGGTAGAGAGAGGAGAGGGGTTCGACGCTAGAATTTCCATTCCCTACCTGCGAGCTTACTCAAGCGCTGAGAACTCCGGGCACCCGCAAGGACCGATTCGATGAAACCCGCCTTTCTCAATTCCGCCGTCCGCCTGGCTCTGGCCCTGGCCCTCCTGACCCCGGGAATGGTCGGGGCCCAGGATCCGCAGGCCTCTCCGACCCCGATGGACGAGAAAGCCCGTGCGCGCGCGGTGCGCGACGCCAGGAAGGCGGCCGAACAAGAGGAGAAGGCTCTCAAAGGGGCCGCGGACCAGGAGCGCAAGGAAGCACAGAAAGCGGCGAAGGACAGGGAGAGGGCCACCGCGCGAATCATGGAGGGGGAGGCCCAGAACCAGGCCGCCGCACCACCGACCCAGGTTCCGTCATCCGAGGCCCTGACCAAGGAAGAGGAACGGATTCGCAAGGCGGAAGAAAAGGCCAGCGCGGAGGCCGAAAAGGCTCGCAAGAAAGAAGAAGACCGGGTCCGCGCCCAGGAGGCGAAGGACGCCGAACGGCGGCGAAAGGACGAAGAGCGCGCCGAGCGCGAAGCGGCGAAGGCCAGGGACAAGGAAGAAAAGGAGCGCACCAAGGCGCTCGAAAGCGCCCTCGACGGACGCCCCCAGGACGAGGCTCCGTCGGCGTCCCCGCCGCCAGAGACCGCCCCTTCCCCGGACGCGCCCCCCCTCTTCACCAAGGACGAGGAGAAGAAACGGAAGGAGCAGGTCAAGCAAATCGAGAGGGCCCGTGATGAGCGGGACAAGCTGAATCAGAAAGCGGAGGAAGCGGAGCGAATCGCCGCCGCCGCGCGCGCCACCGCGAACGAGGCGCAGCGCGGGTACGAAGCCCTCACCACCGGCCTCGACGTCGAGGATGTACCGCCACCCCCTGAACCCCCGGCGGAGGATCCGCAGCCCAAGAAGAGCCGGTTCGTCACCAAGGCCGATCTTCTGGAGGAGGAGGCAGCCAAGAATGCTCCGGTGCCGGCGGCCCCCGATCCGTTGCGGGTGGCCCTCGATCTGAAGAACCCGGACGCGGAGCAGCGGGAAAGGGCGGCCTTCGCCCTGGCCTCGCTGGGACCAGACGCGCAGCCGGCCACCCGGGCCCTGATGGCCGCTCTGGCCGACGCGAAGGCGGCGGTGCGGGTGGCCGCCGCCCAGGCCCTCGGTCGAATCGGACCGGGGGCGGCCGCGGCTCTGGCTCCCCTTTCCGCCGCTCTCACCGATCCCGATCCGGCGGTGAAGAACGCCGCCCAAGCCGCCCTGCTGGCCATACAGGCCCGGTAGACCTCCAGGCGCCGACCGGAGGCTCTCAGAACTCTCGGCGTCCCTCGAGCGCGCGGGTCATGGTGGCTTCGTCCGCCCACTCGAGATCGGAGCCAGCCGGGATGCCGGTGGCGATCCTCGTGACTTTGACCCCGAGGCTCCTCAGCAGGCGGGCCAGATAGATGGCCGTCGCCTCTCCTTCCACGGTGGGGGAAGTGGCGAGGATCACTTCGGTGGTGAGGCCCTCCCGGACCCGGTCGAGGAGGCCCTGGATCCGGAGTTCGTCGGGCCCGATCCCCTGAATCGGCGACAGCGCTCCATGTAAGACATGATACCGGCCGCGATAGCCCCCGCTGCGGTCCACGACCATGATGTTGCCCGGTTCCTCGACCACGCACACCATCGTGTCCAGCCTGGAGGGGTCGCTGCAGATCGAGCAGACCGGCAGATCGGTGAAGGCATTGCAGCGCTGGCAAAGGCCGATTTGGGCACACAGCGATTCGATGGCCGCGGCCAGGCGCAGGTTGTCCTCGGAACGACCCTTGAGAAGGAAGAAGGCCACCCGCTGGGCGGACTTGGGACCAAGTCCTGGGAGTCGGCGTAACTCCTCTATGAGCCGGGCGATGGGTTCGGGATAGTCCATTTGGGTCTGTGGCCGGCAAGTCTAAGGGGCAGGTGTATCCTCTGGGTCGATCTTCTGGTCCGGTCTTCCGCCTTATCGAAGGCGAGGAGGTCCTTTTTCTGTCCGAATCGTGCCAGGAGCAAAGTCTTTAAGGAGTATTGGATGGCTGGGCCCGATATTGTCATGTACGAGGTGGAGTTCAACCAGATCAAAGCGATCCTGAACAAGCTCCGCACCGACAGCAACGCACAGGTCGTCTTCCTGGTGGACAAGAACGGCCAGCAGATCGCCACCGCCGGCGACGTCGAGAACATCGACGCCACCTCCCTCGCATCCCTGACCGCCGGCAACGTGGCCGCGACCGATGGCCTCGCCAAACTCATCGGCGAGCGAGAGTTCTCGATCCTGTTCCATGAGGGCGAAAAGGACAACATCCACATTTCGATCGTTGCCTCGAGGGTCATCCTCGTGGTCATCTTCGATGAACGGTCCTCCCTGGGGCTGGTGCGGCTCCGGGTGAAGCGGGCTTCGGCCGAACTCGCCGAGGTGTTCGCCGGCCTGCTCACGAAGATGGAAGAGGAGAAAGCAAAGGGCGCCGCGTCGGAACACGCCACCCCGTTCTCCGAGATCACGGATGACGATATCGACGCCTTGTTCGGATAGGCACGGTCGCGCGACCGCATAGAGACACAGCCAAAACCCGCGATGACCTTCATTAACTACGCCTCCCGTGAGATCAACTGCAAGATCGTGTACTACGGCCCCGGCCTGTGCGGGAAGACCACGAATCTTCAGCACATCTACGACAAGAGCAATATCGGAACCAAGGGCAAGCTGATCTCCCTGGCCACGGAAACGGATCGAACGCTGTTCTTCGACTTCCTTCCCCTCGAACTGGGCACGGTGCGGGGATTCAAAACCCGGTTTCATCTCTATACCGTTCCCGGCCAGGTCTTCTACGACGCCTCGAGGAAGCTGATCCTGAAGGGGGTCGATGGGGTCATCTTCGTGGCCGACTCTCAGGAAGAGCGGATGGACGCAAACATGGAGGCCCTCGAAAATCTGGTCACGAACCTCAAGGGCCAGGGCTATGAGTTCAACGCCATTCCCTACGTCCTCCAGTTGAACAAGCGCGATCTCCCCACCGCCATGGCGGTCGAAGATATGAAGAAGATTCTGTGCCGGCGGAACGAGCCCGTGGTGGAAGCCTGCGCGTCCAAGGGAACCGGGGTCTTCGAAACCCTGCGCGCGGTGGCCAAGGTCGTGCTGCAGGAATTGAACCGCGGCCAATAGGGCGGCGGGGAGGCACCGGCCAAGGCGCGGTCCCAATCAGAAATCAATACGGTCGATCGAGAAAGAGGTGTCGCGTGGCTGAGGCGGAGACGGGGAAGATGAAAGCGATCGAAATCGCGGAGCCCGGCGGTCCGGACGTTCTGCGCCTGGTCGAGCGCGACATCCCCCGACTGGGGCCCACGGATGTCCTGATCCGGGTCGCCGCCGCCGGAGTCAATCGGCCGGACATCTTTCAACGCGAGGGAAAGTATCCCCCGCCGACGGGAGTGACCGACATCCCTGGCCTCGAGGTGGCGGGGCAGGTGATCTCGCTGGGAGAGGAAGTGGCCTCCCTGCGGGTCGGGGACAATGTCATGGCCCTGGTCGCGGGCGGCGGCTACGCGGAGTATTGCGCCGCGCCGTCCGGCTCGTGCCTCAAGATCCCCCAGGGCTTCTCCACCATCGACGCCGCGGCCGTGCCCGAGACGTTCTTCACCGTGTGGGCCAATGTCTTCGAGAGCGCCCGTCTGGCGCCGGATGAGACCTTCCTGGTCCATGGCGGCGGAAGCGGCATCGGAACCGCCGCGGTTCAGATGGTGAAAGCCCTGGGAGGACGACCCTATGCGACCGCTCGTGGACCCAACAAGTGCGCGGCCGTCGAGGCTCTGGGGGCGATCCGCTGCATCGACTCTTCCACTCACGATTTCGTGAACGAAATGAAGGATCTGACCGAAGGGCGCGGGGTGGACGTCATTCTGGACATGCTCGGCGGGGACTACACGAATCGGAATCTTCAGATCCTGGCCTTCGAAGGCCGTCTGGTCCAGATCGCGACCCTTTTGGGGGCGAAGACGGAAGTCAACATGTCCACGGTCATGCTCAAGCGGCTGACCATCACGGGGTCGACCCTTCGCGCCCGGCCCGACTTCGAGAAGACCCGCATCGCCCGAGCCATCCAGGAACGGGTCGTGCCCCACATGGAAGAGGGCAGGGTGCGCCCGGTCATCCATATGACCTTCCCGCTCGAAGCGGCGGGCAAGGCCCATACCCAGCTCGAAGAAGGAAACGCGATCGGCAAGATCGTCCTGATCGTCTAGAGCTCCGTCCCGTCCTCGGATTCGAGTCCGGGAATTTCCAGCTGGCGGGGAGCATGCGAGATGGTGTCGATCTCGGGAATGTCCTCTCCCACCGAAGCGCCGAGATCCTTGAACCGTCGGGCCTGAACCAGCACCCGACTCTCCAGGGAGCCCACCGCCTTGTTGTAGGCGAGCGTGGCCTTGCCGAGCGCCTCGCCCACGGTGGCGAAGTGGCTGGCCATGACGCTGATCCGATTGTAGAGATCCTTGCCCAGTTCGCTGATCTGCTCGGCACTCTGAGCGATGCGCTCCTGCCGCCACCCGTAGGCGGCGCCCTTGAGCAGGGAGAGCAGGGTCATGGGCCCGGCAGGAATCACGTTGCCCTCGACGGCATCGTCGAGGAGCGAGGGATCGGCCTGGACTGCATCGGCAAACGCGCTCTCGATCGGGACGTACATGACCACGAAGTCGGGACTGCTCGGAAGCTGGTCGGCGTAGGACTTGTCGGAGAGTTCACCCACGTGCTTGCGGAGATGCTTCGCATGGAGCTGAATGAGCTCGCGGCGGGAATTCTCGTCTCGGGCGTCCTTGGCATCGAGGTACGCGGACAGCGGCACCTTGGCGTCCACCACCACGGTCTTGCCCCCGGGCAGTTTGACGATGAGATCGGGACGCAAGCGGGATTCTTCGCCGTGGATGGTCGACTGTTCCACGAAATCGCAGTGCTGGACCATGCCCGCCATCTCGACCACCCGGCGGAGTTGAAATTCGCCCCAGCGACCGCGAACGCTGGGGGCGCGCAGGGCGGTGACCAGTTTTTCCGTTTCGCCCCGCAGCAGGGTCTGGCCCTCCTTGAAGGAGGCGAACTGCTCGGAGAGGCCGGAGTACGCCTCGCCTCTCTTCCTCTCCAGTTCATGGACGTGCGATTCGAATTTCGACAAGGACTCCCGAATCGGCGACACCAGTTGGGCGAAGGTTGTTTCCTTCGCCGCGAAATCCTTCAAAGCGCTTTCGCGGAACTGCCCGAAGGTGGCCTGGGCCTGGTCGAGAAAGGCGGCGCGGCTCTTGTCCAGGGCGTCGGCGGACAGAGCCTGGAAGGCGTTCTTCATGGAGGTTTCGGCTCGGGCCATCAGTTCGAGCTTCTCGGCCGCCGCCTTCTCGGATTCGGAAAGCCGGGTCAGAGCCTCCGCCATCCTGACCTTCGCCTCGCCCAGCCGCCCTTCCGTCTCATCGGCGAGAGCGCGGGCCGCGGCCAGATCGCGCTCGAGCACCGGCACCCTCTGGGCCGTGGCCTCAAAACGCGCGCGCTCCGCGGCCAGCCGGGAGTTCTCGGCGGAGGCGACGGCGCGCTGGGAGGACTGCCCGAGGGTCCGGCCGAGGAGGAACGCGCCCGCCGCCACCAGGATCAGAAACAGAAAAGCCGCGGCGAGAAGGGGGGAAGAAGGGAACATCGGACCGCCAGTCTATTGAATGAGAGTCCGGACGAGGTCCGGACGGCCGAGAGGCCGCTTGTCCCGCGGCGAAACGCTCGGTTAGATTGCGCTGGACCATGGCTCGAACCCGAATCGCCGTCGCCGCCCTGTTCTGCCTCGCCGGCGTCTTTCTCTCCCTCATTCTCCTCTCCAAGCACTATGGGGTTCCGCTTCTGGGAGAGGCGGTGCTGGCCGCCTGCGGCGATGGCGGGGGATGTGACCTCGTGGCCCAGAGCCGGTACTCGAGTTTCTGGGGCCTGCCCCTTGCCGCCTGGGGCCTGATTTTTTACGGTTCGCTGGTCGCCCTTCTCGCCCCCTCGGCCTTCGACCGCGCCGATGGCCGGCCCGACTCGGCGCCCGCTCTGGCCTTCTTCCTGCTGGCCCTCGCCGTCGGCGTGGATCTGGTCCTGCTGGGCCTGCAGATTTTTGTCATCAAGGCCTTCTGCACGTTCTGCATCGCCACCTATTTCTTAAACCTCCTGTCCATAGTCGCCCTCTGGCCATTCCGGCAAATCGGCCTGGGCCTGGGCTTCGTACTGAGTCCGCTGGCCCGACGCGCCCTCGTCTCCTGGATCCTCGCCGCCCTGAGCGTGGCCAGCGCGGCGGTCGCGGGGAACAGCGCGCTGCGCGCTCGCCAGTCCCTGGCCGCCGACTCCATCCTCGGAGTCCCGACCGCGCTTCAGGCTCCCGAAAGGATCGAGAAGGGCTCGATCGAGGAACAGCTCGCCGAGGCGAGGGCGGAGGCCCGGAAGTGGAAGGAGACCCTCGACGACGAACCGAGACTCCAGGACTACCTCAACCAGAAAGCCAGGGACAATTTCAACCGGGCGAAGGTGCAGACCCTGGACTTGTCGCGAGCGCCCGCCCAGGGGGCCAAGCGCGGCCCCATCGGGGTGGTGACTTACTCAGACTTCATGTGCCCCTTCTGCCGGGAGCTCGCTTCCGCCCTCCACAACTACCTCCCCTCCACTTCGAACCAGGTCACCGCCTACTACAAGCACTTCCCTCTCGATGCCGCGTGCAACGCGCACGTCAGCCGGACCGTTCATCCCGGGGCCTGCGAACTGGCGAAGGGAGGAATCTGCGCACTGGAGAGCGGCCGGTTCTGGGAATACCATGAAGAGGTCTTCGCGCAGCCATGGGATCGAGCCACTCGCGACGACGTGTTGCGCATCGGCGGCTCGGTGGGGCTCGACCCCTCAGCACTCGGCGCCTGCATGGAGGCCGCGACCACGAAAGGTCGGCTGCTCAAGGATATCGACGAAGCGGCGCGGTTGGGAGTCGAATCCACGCCCACCATCTTCGTGAACGGTCGGAAGCTGCAGTCAAGCACCGTGTTCCTCCTCGCCATCGAGGAGGAACGAAAGCGGCTCAATCTGCCTTCCCCCGGCGGAAGGCCCAATCCCTAAGACGAACCGGAGCCATCGGAGGACGTTCTCAAACCGAAACCGGGCTTCGCGAGGAGAAACACGCATGAGCGCAACCCTGACGTCCCCCGAGCCGAAAACGTCCTCGAGACTCGACCTTAAGATCATCCGGACTCCGCGCACCCGGGCCATGCCCAGCGCTTCCGAACTGGGTTTCGGCCGGATCTTCGCCGATCACATGTTCGCCATGGATTACGAGGAGGGCCGCGGCTGGTTCGACGCAAGAATCATTCCTCACGGGCCTCTGTCCATCGATCCGGGCGCCTCGGCCCTTCATTACGGCCAGGCCATGTTCGAGGGCTGCAAGGCCTTTCGGTCGAAAGACGGCCGGGTCCAGCTCTTCCGAGGCCGAAGGCATGCCGCGCGGATGGCCTCGGGGGCGCCCCGCCTGGGCATGGTGGCTCCCGACCCGGACACCATCCACCAGGCCATGATGGCCCTCGTGGATTTCGAACGGGACTGGGTGCCCGCAGAACCGGGCACCGCGCTCTACCTGCGGCCGACCCTCATTGGCACCGAGGGATTCCTGGGAGTTCGACCGTCGAAGAAGTATCTGTTCTTCATCATCCTCTCGCCGGTGGGTGCTTACTACCCCGACGGTTTGAAGCCGGTTCGGATCTGGGTGGAAAAAGAACTCATCCGCGCGGCCAAGGGCGGCCTGGGCGCGGTGAAGGCGGGAGGCAACTACGCGGCCAGCCTTTACGCCGCGACCGAGGCGCAAAAACGCGGTTTCGCTCAGGTCCTCTGGCTCGATGCGATGGAGCATCGGTACTGCGAGGAGGTGGGGGTCATGAACCTTTTCGTTCAGTTCAAGGACGAGATCGTCACCGCTCCTTTGGGCGGCACCATCCTCGACGGCGTGACCCGGGACAGCGTGATCACCCTTTTGCGCGAATGGGGCTACACCGTCAACGAGCGTCGGTACGCCTTCGACGAAATGGTGGCGGCCCGCAGCAAGGGGACTCTGGGCGAGGTGTTCGGTACCGGCACCGCGGCGGTGGTCTCGCCGGTGGGCGAATTCGGCCACAGCGAGGGCGTGCTCCAGACTTCGGATGGTTCCATTGGTCCTCTGGCCCAGCGGCTCTACGCCACTCTCACCTCGATTCAGTATGGGGAGACCACCGATCCCTACGGCTGGATCGAGGAAGTCCCGAGGGTGGTGTAAAGGCTAGACTCGCGGGGTCCGAATCGAACTCCATCACCTCTAACCCGATCAGGAAACATGAACTCACTCTCCACTCCCATCCTAAGCCGTCTGCGAAGGCGGATCACCCTGGTCCTCGGGGCCAGCTTGGCCGTTCTCTCGGTTTCCGTCTGCGCCCAGGAAGAGGCGAAGCCCGCGGCCGACGCCGCCTCGCCGAAGTACAAGACCAACGTGAAGGGCCCGGCGGACGCGCCGATCAAGGTGGTGGAATTCGCCGACTTCATGTGCCCGGGGTGTCAGGCCGCCTCCGGAGCGCTCCGGACCTATTTCGCGCAGCAGGGCCCCGACATCAACCTCACTTTCAAGAACTTTCCGCTGGAAAAGACCTGCAACCCCGGGATCGGCCAGACCGCCCACAACGGATCGTGTGAACTGGCGCTCGGTTCAATCTGCGCCTCCGAGCTTGGAATGTTCTGGGAGTATCACGATCAGATCTTCTCCAGAGCCTGGGAGGTGGCGACCCGCCGTGATGTGATCGACAATGGCGTGGCCGTGGGGATGAACAAGGCGAAACTCGAGGCCTGTATGGCCTCGCCCGACGCGAAGTCGAAGCTCGCCATCCAGGTCAAGGAGGGCTTTGAGACCATGGTTCAGGTCACACCCACCCTCGTGGTGAACGGCAGAAAGCTCACCGCCACCAATCAGTTCGCGAGCGCGGTGGAGGAAGAACGGAAGAAACTGGCCGCGGCGACGACGAAGTAGCGCCCGCAGGCCCGCGCCAGAAAGGCCTCAAGCCAAAGGCGCCCGCGCCACCACCAGGAGTCTCGACGGCAGGCGGAGGCTGCGCACGACCCGGGACGCGGTGAAGCCGGTCTGTCGGAGCCAGGCGATGTAATCGTCGCCGGTGAAACACGCGCCGTTCGATGTGATTCTGAAGAACAAGGCGGCGGCGTCTCCGGCCGCCTCGGGAGGCTTTTCGGTTCCGGGCGCTTCAATGTCGAAGATCCCGATCGAGCCCCCGGGACGGAGCGCCCGTCGGGCCCGACCGAGAATGGCCCGGTTGGTGTCGGGGTCGAAGTGGTGAAGGATGTTGGCCAGCACGACAACGTCGGCACCTTCCCCATACTCGTCGGTCAGAAGATCGCATTCGCGGAACGAAACCACATCGGTGATCCGAGCTTCGGTGGCGAGACGGCGGGCCTCCGTCATCGCCTCCCCCCGCTCGAGCACCACTGATCGCAGCCCCGGATGGGCCCGGCAAAGCGCGGCTCCGACCAGTCCATGCGAGCCCGCGACATCCAGACACCGGCGCGCGCCCTTCGCCACCGGAAGCTCACGCGCGACGAAGGCGGCGAAGTCGCGAGCCCCTTCGGCCATGGCGCGTTGATAGCGAGGCCAGTCCGGTCCGCTGAGACTCCGGTGAATCTCGACCCCCTGACCGGTCTTCAGAACCCGGTCGAGCTGGCTGATCCATTCCCATTGGGGAGCGCCGAAGGCGACAAAGTCCCGGAACGACTCGGACGCCCCGGACCCGAAATGTTTTCCGCCCAGCCGGGTCAGCGACCAGCGCTCCCTCCGGCGCTTCACGTAGCCCATGGAAGCCAGCAGGCGCAGGACCAGATCCAGGCAGGATTCGTCCAGCGCCAGTTTCGCGGCCAGATCTTTCGTGGTCGCCGCGCTCTCATCCTCGCCGAGGGCCTCGAAGACCAAGGCGCGCTCGGCGGCGATCAGGGCGCGGGCCTGAAGCGGCGCCACCAGGACGTCGAGCATCGGATAGGGCACGACGCCCAGGGCGGTGGCGAGGCGCTCCTTCAGGCCGGTGGGAATGGTTCCGTAGCGCATGGATCAGAGCGCAGTTTGTCCTGTTTCTCTGAGAATCCGAGAACTCCCGGCGTGGTCGGGAATGCCAATTCGGAAACGAAACCTGCGGGCCAGGGAAACTCATGCCCTGATAACCTCACCGTCCCCTCAACGAAGACCCTCGAAATGATCTATCTGATCCTCGTCTACTGCTTGCTCCAGGTCGCCCTGGGCCTGTGGCTGGGAAGGAAGGTGCGGAGTTCCGGCGACTTCTTCGTGGCCGGGCGTTCTCTCTCCCCCGGCCTCCTGTTCGCGACCCTCGTCGCCGCCAACGTCGGAGCCGGCTCCACGGTGGGAGCGGCCGGGCTGGGCTACGCCAACGGCATCGCCGCCTGGTGGTGGGTGGGATCGGCCGGGGTGGGCTCGATGATCATGGCTTTCACCGTCGGACCGCGCATCTGGAAGGTGGCGAGCGACCACGGCCTCAAGACGGTGGGGGATTTTCTCGAGTGGCGCTTTTCGCGCGACCTGCGCGGGGTGATCTCCTCGCTTCTGTGGGTGGGAACGATCTCCATCCTGTCGGGGCAGTTGATAGCCCTCGCCTGGGTCCTGAACGTGGTGGCCGGACTCGACAAGACCACCGGGATCATCATCGGCGGCGTGGTCGCCACCATCTACTTCAGCGCGGGCGGGCTCTTGAGTTCGGTCTGGATCAATTTCATGCAACTCAGCGTCATGGTGGTCGGATTCTTCGCCGCGATTCCCATCGCCCTGTCCAAGGTCGGAGGGGTCCCGGCGCTGCAGGCGGCCACCAGCGATCCGGCAAGGCTGTGGGAGTTCTTCTCGAGCGGTTCCTCGGGGATCCAGTACCTGGCTCTTCTGGCCCCCGCCTTCATCATTTCTCCGGGCCTGATCCAGAAGTGCTACGGCGCGCGGGATGCGGGGACGGTTCGCAAGGCCGTGGCCTGGAATGCCGGGGCTCTGTTCATCTTCGCCTGCGTTCCGCCCATGATCGGTCTGCTGGCGCGCGCCCTGCACCCGGATCTTTCGGCGCCCGAACTCGCCATGCCCACGATCTTCATGAACGATCTACCCGTGTGGTTTGGGGCCCTGGGCCTCGCCGCCGTGGTCTCGGCCGAGCTGTCGACCGCCGACGCGGTTCTCTTCATGCTGTCGACATCACTCTCGCAGGACCTCTACAAAGGATTCATCAACCGGAACGCCAGCGATGGTCAGGTGTTGAGGGTGGCCCGGGCCGCCGCCCTCGGGGGCGGCATCCTGGGCGTACTCGTGGCCCTGAAGGCCTCCACCGTGATCGGCGCTCTCGGAATCTTCTATTCCCTGCTCTCGGTGAGTTTGTTTGTACCCGTCATACTCGGGCTCTACGTCCCCGCGTCCGATCGGCGCCACGCCTACGCCGCCATGGTGCTCGGGGTGGGGACTCTCCTTCTCGTCCACCTCAGCACGGGCGGGGCCGGATACGGCGGTATCTGGACCCCGGCTCTTCTCGGTCTCCTGGTCTCGGTGGCGGCCGGCACGGCGTCGCTTCTCGTGCTCGACCGCTCCCCTTCCCAACCATCGACCCCGTAGATTCAAAGAGGACCCCCATGAACACCGCATCTCTCTTCCGACTCGACTCCCAGGTTGCCGCCGTGGTCGGCGCCGGTTCCGGCATTGGCGAAGCCACGGCCCGCATGGCCGCGGACCTCGGCGCCTATGTGGTCTGCCTCGATGTCAACGCCGCCGCGGTCGAAGCGGTGGCCAGTTCGATCAACGACGGAGGGGGCAAAGCGGAGAGCGGGGTGGTCGACATCCGGGACGGCGCCACGGTCAGAAAGTGCTTCGACGACATCGCCGCCCGCAAGGGCGGGCTCCACATCGCGATCTGCACTCCCGCCATCAATGTGCGCAAGAAGATCCTCGACTACACCGAGGAGGAATTCGACCGGGTGATGGCGGTGAACATGCGCGGGAATTTCAACGTGCTTCAGTCGGCCGGCCGGATCATGACCGCTCAGAAGAAGGGAAGCATCGTTCTTTGTTCCTCGATCCGCTCGCAGACGGTGGAGCCGGGACAATCGGCCTACGCCGCCACCAAGGCGGGAATCCTGCAAATGGTGAAGACCGCGGCGTCCGAGTTCGGTCCTTTCGGGGTTCGGGTCAACGCCATCGGACCGGGCGTCACCGACACCCCCCTCACCGCCCCGATCAAGAGCAACAAGGCCTGGTACGAGGCCTACGCGGCCAAGACCATAATGAATCGCTGGGGCCAGCCCTCGGAAATCGCCGCGGCGACTCTGTTCCTGTGCGCGCCCGGGGCGAGCTACATCACCGGAACGATTCTCTTCGTGGACGGCGGATGGACCGCTCATGACGGCCGGTTCACCCCTCCCGGGATGTAGCGGAAATGCCACGCCCGGCCCTCAGAATCGAACCATCCTGCCCATGACCCGATCGTTCCTTGCCGTGGTCACCCTGCTCGCGCTGGCGAGCGGGGCGAGTGCCGCCGGACCCGAATGGACAGCCACCAAGGGTCCGGCCATCGCCGGGGCGCTCGACGTCGAGCAGACCGTCTGGAGCACGAGCCGGCCGCCCCTGGGCCCGTTCGACCGGATCGAAGTCCATCGCTATCGCACCCGCGAGGCGCCGCTCGCCACCCTGCTGTATCTGCCCGGGACGAACATGAACGGCGAGGTCGCGCTCACGGACGAAGACCACAACCTGTGGATCTTCCTCGCTCGCCGCGGTGTCGAGGTGTTCACTCTGGACTACCGGACGCGTTTCGCCTCATCGAGCGTGGATCCAGAAGCCCTCGCGTCGATGAAGGCCTGGACCACCGAGGCCTTCGTGGATGACATCAAGGCGGCGAGCGCGCTGGCCCGGACGGAGAGCGGCCGCTCGCAACTGTTCGTGGCCGGCTTCTCCCGCGGAGTCTTCCTGGCCTACGCCTATGCCTGCGCCGAACCTTCCGCGGTCCTCGGCCTCATTGCCCTGGACGGGCAGTTCAAGTCGCATGCTCCCGCCGGCGCATACGATCCTGCGACCGATCTGGCCAAGATCGAAAGCGCCGGGGCCTGGGCCACCGATGTGGCGGGACGCCTGGGCTGGGAGGGGCGTCAACAACTGATGCTGGCGGTGGCCCAAACCCCCTCCGCACCCGGAACCGATCCCAAGTACAAGACGATCGGTGAACAGCTTTCCAGCCTGCTCCAGTTCGCCTGGGGACCCGGGGCCCTGGCCAACCCCCAGGGCGGACAATCGCGGCCCGAAGTGCTGGCGAAACTGCTGGCCGGTTATGACCGCTACTATCCGGCGGTGCAGGACCCCGAGGGCAAGCGCATGGGCGACCGCAGCGACGATCCGAGCACGACGGTTGACGACCTATGGGGCGAAATGAAGACCCCGATTCTCTACTTCGGTAACGCGCGCATGCCCGGAGACTGGCTTCTGAACGGAATCTATTCGGCCCAGAAGAGCGGCTCTCCAGACGTCACCATCAACGTTCTCGAAGGCTACGGCCACCTGGACGTGGTGGTGGGTGAGCACGCCCGGACCCAGGTCTTCGAGCCCACCCTGGCCTGGATCGGGGCGCGGACGGAAAAGCACTGAGGGATCGGGTGTTCAATCGCCTGAAGATCATCCCTCCGGCCATCCTCCATCGTTTGACAAGATCAACCGCGAAGCGTTAGATGTACCATCACCAGACAGACATCAGGGCGGGTTCATTCGACTTTTTGAAACCTTGACGAAGCGGCCCAACAGTTCCCACCAACAGGAGTCTTTGAAAAATGCGACAGTCCTCTATCCGGGCAGGGCTCAACCTCGCCCTCGGTTGTCTACTGGGTCTTGCCCCCAGCCTGGCCCACGCCCAGGCCACCGGGTCCGTTTCCGGCACGGCCAAGGACGAATCGGGCGCGGTTCTCCCCGGCGTCACCATCGAGGCCAGGAACACGGCCACGAACGACGTGCGGAGCGCCACCACCGGCCCCGATGGCTACTACACCATCCAGTTGGTCAAGCCGGGTTCGTACGTGGTCACCGCCAGCCTCTCCGGCTTCTCCACCTTCTCCCGCAGCGGGGTCAGGGTCGGCGTGTCCGAAACCTCCAGCGTCAACGTTTCGTTGAAAGTGGGCGGCCAGACCGAGACCATCGAGGTTACGGGCGACGCCCCCCTCATCGAAACCTCGAATGCGACCCTCGGTGTCCTCATCGATGAACAGAAGGTCGTCGACCTTCCCCTGAGCGGACGGAACTTCACCCAGCTCGGGACCCTCATTCCCGGCGTGATCGCTCCTCCTTCGAACCTGGGCGGACAGAGCGGCGACGCCACCCCCGGCGGGTTCGGAAACGTCACCGGCGGTTTCAACGTGAACGGCCAGCGCAACCAGTCGAACAACTTCCTCCTCGACGGGGCCACCAACAACGACAGCTTCAACACCGGCTTCGTCCTTCGTCCGCCCCCCGACGCGATCCAGGAGTTCAAGATCCTCACCCACTCGTACGGCGCGGAGTACGGCCGGAACTCGGGCTCGGTCGTGAACGTGGTCACGAAGTCGGGCTCCAACGCCTGGCACGGCGCGGCCTGGGAGTTCAATCGCAGCGACAAGCTCACGGCGCGGAATTTCTTCGCTCCTGAAGATCAGCCCAAGCCGGCGTTGAAGCAGAACCAGTTCGGCGCGACCCTGGGCGGCCCGCTCAAGAAGGACAAGCTGTTCTTCTTCGGCTACTACGAGGGGTATCGCAACACCAGCGGCACCACCACCAACCTCCTGGTGCCTACGGCCGCGCAGCGCTCCGGCGTTCTCGGCGGCACGGTCAAGGATCCCCTCACCGGGACGCCCTTCCCCGGCGGAGTCATTCCGGCGAGCCGCATCAGTCCGATCTCCGCCAAGATTCTCAGCGATTTCATGCCCCTCCCCAATTCCGGAACCAACCGCTACATTGTGTCGCCCGACCTGCAGGACACCCGGAATCAGGCCGGGGGCCGTCTCGACTACCGCATGAGTGACAAGCACTCGGCCCTGGCCCGCTTCCTCTGGAGCCAGACCCGGAGAGCCACCCCGCGCACGGTCCGACCTTCGGACGATCTGTCCCTGGCCAAGCTCTGGGACGTGATGGTTTCCGACACGTACATGTTCAGCGCGAACGCCATCAACCAGGCGCGCTTCTCGATCAACAAGATCGACGCTCAGCCCGCGGTCACCTCCGGCCTCACCAACTCGTCCTATGGGATCAACGTCGCCAACACGAATCCGCTGGGCACCGGTCTCGCCCAGATCAGCGTCTCGGGCTTCCCGACCCTGGGCGATGCCAACCAGCCCTTCGTGCAGCGCAACAACGATGTGTTCCAGTTCTCGGACGAGTTCTCCTGGCTGCGCGGGCAGCACTCGTTCAAGTTCGGCGTCGATTTCCGGCAGGAGCACATGCTGATCGCGTTCATCAACAGGCCGAACGGAGACTTCACCTTCTCGGGCGCCGTCTCCGGCAGCGCCTTCGGCGACTTCCTCCTCGGCGTGCCGTCCCAGTTCCGGACCACCACCCAGCAGGCCGTCCAGGACGGAACCGGCCAGAGCTACTCTGTGTTCGCCCAGGATGAATTCCGGGTCTCCGATCGACTGACCCTGAACCTCGGCGTTCGTTACGAGCTCGGCCTACCCATGGAAGAAAAGAACGACGCTCTGGTCGTAATCAATCCAGGCGTCCAGTCGGTCAAGTTCCCAGCCGCTCCCGCCGGCCTTCTGTATCCGGGAGACCCGGGCATTCCCCGCGGCGGCTACAAGACCGACAAGAACAACATCGCGCCGCGCCTGGCTTTCGCCTGGGATCCAACCGGAAACGGCAAGACCAGCGTGCGTGGCGCCTGGGGCATCTTCTACGACACCGTGGCCGGGCAGGGCGACCTCTTCCAGGCCGGCGTTCTCGCTCCCCCGTTCACACCCCTGCTCGAGCTGAACTTCCCCGAGGCGAATCTCAGCTTTGCTGACCCACTTTCGTCGCAAACCGGCGGGCCCAGTCTCTTCCCCGCCAACCTCGTCATCATCGGCTGGAGTCCGGAGTTCAACACCCCATCCGCTCAGCATTACAACCTGACCGTCCAGCAGCAGATCGGTGACAACCTGGGGTTGGAAATCGGTTACGTTGGGTCGCGAGGCAAGAATCTCCCGATGTTCATCGAGGTCAACCCGCTCATCAACGGCGCACGCAAGTATCCTGCTTTCTCCCTCCTGCGCCCGACGTTCTCGGTGGCCGAGTCCTGGTACAACTCTCTCCAGGCCTCCCTCCGGATGCGGCCCACCCGTGGAGTCAACTTCCTCGCCTCGTACACCCTCTCCGATACCAAGGATCACGTGTCCGGTCTGAACATCGGCGGCGAGAGCCGGCCCGGCCTTCCCGCGACCATCGGTGACCAGGCAAGCTTCGACGCGGTGCTGGCGCAGGAAAAGGGTCCGGCGCTCTTCGACGCGCGCCACCGATTCGTCCTCAGCTTCGGCGCCGAACTGCCCAAGCTCGCTGACAAGTCCTCGGCCATGCGGGCGATTCTGGGCGGATGGCAGTTGAACGGAATCTTCCAGGCTCAGACCGGTTTCCCCTTCACCGTCACCGATCCCGTTTCGTCGCTGGCGGGTCTCACCAACCGTCCGAACATGGTCTGCGATCCGAACGACGGGGCTCCGCACACGGTAACGCAGTGGTTCAACACCAACTGCTTCGAGCGCAGACCGAGGCCCGAGACCGGTGGCCTGCCCTCGCAGCCACGCAACGCGGTGAGAGGTCCCGGCTTCAACCGTACGGACCTGTCGATCTTCAAGAGCTTCACCGTCGGGGGTAGCAAGCAGATCCAGCTTCGGATCGAAGGTTTCAACATCTTCGATCAGGAGCGCTTCGGCAACCCCGTCAACAACATCGCTGCCGGAAACTTCGGGGCGCTGACCAGCTCCGACGACGGTCGCATCATCCAGCTCGGGGCCAAGTTCACCTTCTAGACTGAACGACCCGCCGACTGACGGGGTGAGGCCTCTGGCCTCACCCCTCGTTTGGGCCGGATGGTGTGAATCCGGGCTCTATCCGTGCCGGGAAGAGACACCGGCCGGGAAGAAAGAAACCGAGGATGTGGCCACAATTGATGTTTCGGCCCACGCGGCTGAGTAAGATTCCGACATGAAACGTAGAGATTTTCTAGGCCGGGCGTCCGTCGGGGCCACGGTTCTTGGATTCCCCGCCATCGTGAGATCTCAAAATGCCGCACCGCAAGTGGTTTCCGGCGTGCAGGCGGGCGATGTCTCCGGCGGTCGTGCGGTCATCTGGTCAAGATGTTCGCAACCCGGGGAGATGGAAGTCGAGTGGGCCACCAACGAGCGGTTCGAGAACTCCACCATCGTCGGGAACGCGTTCTCCCTCAAGAGCACCGGCCTGTGCGCCAAAGCCGAACTACAGGGGCTGCCCGCGGGCGAGACCGTTTTCTATCGGGTTCGCTTCCGCGACCTCGCGGACTCTCGGCTCTACGGTGAACCATCCGGGGGCCGTTTCAAGACCCCGGCGGCGGACGGGCGCGACGTGAGCTTCATCTGGGGGGCCGACACCGTGGGCCAGGGCTACGGAATCAACTCCAGCATGGGCGGGCTCAAGATCTACGACTCCATGGCCCGGGCCGAGTCCGATCTGTTCATCCACGTGGGCGATAACGTCTATTCCGACCAGCCCCTGGAGAGGGAGATGCAGGCCGGGGACGGCACCCTTTTCCAGAACCTCGTCACCGAAGCGAAGTCCAAGGTTGCAGAAACCCTGGACGAGTTCCGCGGTCAGTGGGAATACAACCTCATTGATGACAATGTTCGAAGATTCAATTCCCAGATGGCGCAGTTCGTTCTCTGGGACGATCATGAAGTCCGAAACAACTGGTACCCCGGTCAGATTCTCGAAGACCCCCGATACCGGATCGAATCCCGGGTGGATGTGCTCGCCTCCAGAGCGCGGCGGGCTTTCTTTGAATTCACTCCCATCCGCGGAATCGAGTCCACCACCTCGAAGATCGACCGCGTGCTTCCCTATGGCCCCCTGCTCGATGTCTTCGGCCTCGACATGCGCACCTACCGCGGACCGAACGGATCGAACCGCGAACCCAAACTCAATGCGCAGTCCGCCCTGCTCGGTCCGAGCCAGCTCGCCACCTTGAAGAAGTCCCTGCGGTCTTCCCGCGCGGTCTGGAAGGTGATCGCCTCCGACATGCCGCTCGGCCTGGTGGTGGGGGACGGGCCGGGCCGCTACGAGGCGGTCGCCAACGACGACCCCGACGCTCCGAGCGGCCGGGAGCTGGAGATCGCGGACCTCCTTTCGTACATCAAGCGGGAGCGCATCTCCAATGTCGTATGGATAACCGGCGATGTGCACTACGCGGCCGCGCATCGCTATTCGCCCGAAGACGCGTCCTTCACCGATTTCAATCCCTTCTGGGAGTTCGTGGCCGGCCCGCTTCACGCCGGGACGTTCGGTCCCAACGCCCTCGATAAGACGTTCGGGCCCTCGGTCCGGTACCTGGCCATACCCAAAGGCATGAAACCCAATCAGCCGCCCTCGGCCGGGTATCAGTACTTCGGCAAGGGCGCGATCGACGGAGGAACCCGCGAACTGACCGTGAGCCTTCACGATCTTTCGGGAAAGAAACTGTGGAGCATTTCTCTGCCCGCGGTGGAAGCATGAGGACCCACCAGATCGCGGCCCTCCCGGGCGACGGCATCGGCCCCGAAGTTCTCGCCGCCGGGCTCACCGTCCTCGAAGCTCTTGAGAAGAGCGAGGGCTTCGCCCTCAACACCATCCAGTTCCCATGGGGGTCGCAGTTCTACCTTCAGCACGGCCGCATGATGAAGGAAGGGGGCCTCGAAGGGCTGCGGAGCTTCGACGCCATCTACTTCGGGGCGGTGGGTTCGAAGGAGGTGCCCGACCATATCGCGGTGTGGGATCTGATCCTTCCCATCCGGCAGAAGTTCGATCAGTACGTCAACCTCCGCCCCATGCGTCTCCTTCCCGGCCTCACCTCGCCTCTGGCTGGACGCGGACCGAAGGACATCGACATGGTCTGCGTGCGGGAGAACACCGAGGGTGAGTACTCCGGGGTGGGCGGCTTCGTCCATCGTGGGCGCAAAACCGAGCTCGCGAACGAAGTGGCCACGTTCACCCGGTCGGGAATCGAACGGCTGGTTCGATTCGGCTTCGAGTTGGCGCGCACGCGGCCAAGGAAACTAGTCGCCTCGGCCACGAAATCGAATGCGCTGATGCACTCCATGGTCCTCTGGGACGAGGTGGTTGAAGAGGTCGCGGGCCAATTCACCGACGTCACCCTGCGCCGGTATCACGTCGACGCTTTGGCCGCGAGGATGGTCACCCAGCCCGACACCATCGACGTCATTGTGGCCAGCAACCTCTTCGGGGACATCCTGACCGATCTGGGCGCCGCCATCTCCGGCTCCCTCGGGGTCGCCCCCTCCGGGAATATCGATCCCACCCGGAAGAACCCCTCGATGTTCGAGCCCATCCATGGCTCGGCCCCGGACATCGCGGGGCGCGGAATCGCCAATCCGATCGGGGCGGTCTGGGCAGGGGCCATGATGCTGGAGCACCTGGGCGAAGAGCAGGCGGCGAGCAGAGTGGTCCGGGCCATCGAGAAGGTCACCGCGGAGGGCAAGGTGCGGACACCCGACCTCGGCGGTTCCGCCAGAACCGAAGATATGACCAAGGCGCTCGTGGAGGCGCTGTAATGGCTCGAACCAACATCTCGTCGGGAACCAAGTGGGAGAAGACGGTGGGGTACTCCCGGGCGGTCAGAGTCGGACCCCATATCTACGTCGCGGGAACCACCGCGGTCAACGCCTCGGGCGCCGTGGTCGGGCCCGGGGACGCCTTCGCCCAGACGAAGTTCATCCTGCGGAAAATCGAGGACGCGCTTGGCGAGGCCGGCGCGTCGATGGGCCGGGTGGTCAGGACCCGGATGTTCGTCACCGACATCTCCCGGTTCGACGAGATCGGGCGGGCCCACGGTGAAGTCTTCCGGGACATCCGGCCCGCCTCCACCATGGTTGAAGTGAAGGCTCTGGTCGACCCGGAGATGCTGATCGAGATCGAGGTCGACGCCTACGTGGACTCAGACTGAGTTCGGGGCCGCCCGAATGAATTCATCGGGAAGGGTCGTTGCCATCACCGGCGCCTCGGCCGGAATTGGCCTCGCCGCCGCTTTGGCCTTCTCCCGGGAAGGCGCCCATCTTTCGCTGGCGGCCAGGCGAAGGGACCGGCTTGAGGTCCTGGTCAGGGAAATCGAGGCCAGAGGAGGCAAGGCGATCGCGGTAGAGGCCGATGTTTCCATCGAAGCGGACGTTCATCGCTTCGTGGACCAGACGGTAAAGACGTTCGGCCAGATCGACGTCATGATCAACAACGCCGGCTTCGGGATCCGCGGCCGGGTTGAAGAGACTTCGTCCTCGGACTTCGAGCGCCTGATGAAGACGAACTTCCTGGGCACGGTCTACGGCTGTCAGGCCGCGCTCAAGCACATGCGCGCGCGGAACGAGGGAGTCATTCTCAACGTGTCCTCCATCGTCGGCCATCGGGCCATGCCGGGGGGCTCGGCCTACGGGGCCTCGAAAGCGGCCCAGATCAGCCTCACCGAAGCACTCCGGGTGGAGCTTCGGGCGACGGGCATTCGCGTGATGTCGGTGCATCCCATCGCGACCCGCACCGAATTCAGCGCCGTCGCCCTCAAGGAATCGAGCGGTCGCACAGGGGCTCCGGTGGGTCCGGTTCAAACCGCCGAGCAGGTGGCGGAGGCGATGGTGCGCGCGGTCCGAAATCCGCGGCCGGAGGTCCATCCCTATCCGATGGCCCGGGTCCTGGTGGCCCTGAACGCGATCGTCCCGGCCTTCATCGACCGATGGGCGGGTCGAGCCGCGAAATGATAGAGGCGCCTCGGGCCGAGGCTTGGGTTGGTCGAAAAGGGCGACCGGATCTCGGGGGAGCGTTCACGTCCGGCAGAGATCGATCCAGTCGAGATACTTCTTCTCCTCGCCTCTCACCGCCCGCCGGAAGGCATCGGCGATCTTTGCGGTGATGGGGCCTCGCGACCCCGTCCCAATGGGTCGAAAATCGAGCTCCCGGATGGCCAGAACCTCCGCCGCGGTGCCGCAGACGAAGAGTTCGTCGGCCACGTACAACTGATCACGGGTGAGCGGCTCCTCGCGCACTTCGAGGCCCATATCCTCGGCGATGGTGATGACGCTGTCGCGAGTCAGTCCCTCGAGCACGGTGGTCCGGTGAGGGGTGTAGACCACCCCTTTGCGGACGATGAAGAGGTTCTCCCCCGTCCCTTCGGCCACCAGGCCGGTGGGATCGAGCATGATGGCCTCGTCGAAACCGAGCCGCGCGGACTCGGTGCGGGCCAGCACCGAATTGCCATAGTTCCCGGCCAGCTTGGACTTGGTCATCATCACGTTCGGATGATGGCGGGTGAAGGACGACACATTGGCGCGCAGGCCCTGGACTTCGGCCTCGGGCGACACGAAGCTCTTCCACTCCCACGCCGCGATGCCCAGTCCGGGATTGATGCCAAGCAGGTTCAAACTCATGTGGCCGGAAGCGGCGAAGATCAGTGGCCTCACGTAGCACTCGGTGAAGCCGTTCTCCCGCACCACCGCCTTGGACCCCGCGATGACTTCGTGCTCGGTCCACGGCAGGTCCAAAAAGCCAAAGATCCGGGCGCTCGAAAAGAGGCGCGCGATGTGGTCCTTCAGGCGAAAGATGGCCGGGCCCTCCGGCGTCTCGTAGGCGCGCATGCCTTCAAAGACCGCCGTCCCGTAGTGAAGGGCCGGGGTGAGGAAGGGCACCACCGCTTTCTCATAAGGAACCAGCTCGCCGTTCATCCAGACAAACTTCGACTCGAGTTTCACTTCGGCTCCGCCTCCTTGGATTCGTGAAGAGCAGGGGTCAGCCTAAACGCCCCAGCCGTAGCCTCCTTCAGGAGTCTCCCGATAGTCCGAAGGCTCCGGAGCGGACGGTGCTTCCGGCTCGAGCGGCTCGGCTTTTTTCACCCGCGTTCGGGCCTCGCGCGTTTCCGAGGGTTTCTCGTCGTCTTTGTCGGCGTTCATCTTGTCCTTCATAGCTCCAAAAAACACAAATCCCCGAGGTTTCCCCCGGGGTCTTTCGTCTCGCTCGGCTCTTTCTGGCCTCGCTAGACAGGACCCCCGCCCGTAAGGGCGATCCGAATGAGACCAATGGCCAAGGCCAGCGACGTCGCGCTCGGCACGGCTTCCAGTCTGAGAGTCCGGCGGGTCATGCGGAGCCTAGAGTATGTGCCGCGGGTCGATGGTGTCAAATCAAACCGCCGGTCTTCCGGCCCGGGAAGGGCACCAGACGCGGGTCCTGAAAGGGCCGGCCGCAGGCGTCCGCGATTCGGGCCGCGTCTTTCATGAGGTCGTCGAAGGCGGAGAGGGAGAGGCTCTGGGCGCCGTCCGAAAGAGCCCGTTCGGGATCGTCGTGCACCTCGATCATCACCGCGTCGGCGCCCGCGGCGATGGCCGCCCTGGTCATGGGAGCGACCCCGTCGCGACGCCCGGTCCCGTGCGAGGGATCGACGGCGATGGGAAGGTGGGACAAGGCTCGCACCACAGGAATGGCGGACAGATCCAGGGTGTTCCGGGTCGCGCTTTCGAAGGTCCGGATTCCGCGCTCGCACAAGATCACGTTGGGATTGCCCTCGGCCAGGATGTATTCGGCGGCCAGAAGCCATTCCTCGATGGTCGCGGACATGCCGCGCTTCAGAAGCACCGGGTTTCGAACCCGGCCAAGCTCGCGCAGGAGGTCGAAATTCTGCATGTGGCGCGTGCCCACCTGCAGACAGTCAACCACCCGCGCCATCGCTTCAACCCTGCGAACATCCATGACCTCGCTCACCACCTTGAGTCCGGTGATGGCCCGGGCTTCGCCGAGCCATTTCAGGGCTTCGTCTCCGTGACCTTGAAAGGAGTAGGGCGACGTCCGGGGTTTGAAGGCGCCGCCGCGCAGCAGATGCGCGCCCGAGGCCTGGACTGATCGGGCGATGCGCAACAGCCCGTCATGACTCTCCACCGCGCAAGGGCCGGCGATCACCACGGTGGGGGCGGCGCCGACCACGATGTTTCCGATCGCCACTTCGGTGGGCTCGGGCTTGGTGTTCCGAGAGGATTTCATGCCGGGTCGTGGAGTCTAATCCCGGGAGACGGGCTGAACCTGGGAATCAGCCCGAGGATCAGCCGAGATCGGTCACCGCTGGGGGCCATCTTTGACCAGCCGGCGTCTCGGGAATCACGTCTCTTTGTCCCCGCCGGCCGCGCGGGCGCTGGTCAATTCGAGCAGAATGGGAAACGATGAGCCGCGGGGCGGTCAAGGGCCGGCGCGGAAACCCGCCCGGATCCGAATCATCAGGCGCCCACCCCCGCCGACTCGACCTTCTTCGACTCCGTCGCCCCCTCCTTGGGGGCCCCCTCCTCTGGGGTCACGGTGACGGGGTCGAGAAAGGGCATCATGGACCGAAGCCGGGCCCCGACCTCCTCGATCGGATGGGTGCGTTCGCGTCGCCGCTGATCGTTGAACCAGGGCCGCCCCGCCTCGCTTTCCGCGATCCACCGGCGCGCATAGGCGCCGCTCTGGATCTCCGCCAGCATCTTCTCCATCTCCCGCTTCGTTTCGGCGGTCACCAGACGGGGGCCGCCGGTGTAGTCGCCGTGCTCGGCGGTGTCGGAGACCGAGTAGCGCATGTAGGAGAGACCGCCGCGGTACATGAGATCAACGATGAGCTTCAGCTCGTGCATGCATTCGAAATAGGCGATCTCCGGCTGATAGCCGGCCTTGACCAGGGTCTCGAAACCGGCCTTGACCAGGGCGGAGACGCCGCCGCAAAGAACGGCCTGTTCTCCGAAGAGGTCGGTCTCCGTCTCTTCTGCGAAGGTGGTCTCGATCACGCCCGCCCTCGTGCAGCCGAGGGCGCGGGCATAGGCAAGGGCGGTTTGTTTCGCCTTGCCGGTCGCGTCGCGATGGACGGCGAGGAGGGCCGGCGTTCCTTGACCCTCCTTGAAGACTTCACGGACCCGGTGCCCCGGTGATTTGGGAGCGATCATCGAAACATCGATTCCGGGCGGAGGGTCGATGGTGCCAAAGCGAATGTTGAAGCCGTGCGCGAACATCAGGGTGTTGCCGGGCTTCAGGTTAGGGGCCAGTTCGTCCCGGTACAGAGCGGCCTGGCCGGTGTCCGGGGTCAGGACCATCACGATGTCAGCCTGGGCCGCCGCCGCCGCGGGAGTGAGCACGGTGAGACCGTGCTCCTCGGCTCGCGCCCGGGAGCGGCTGGTCGGGGGAAGGCCAACCACAACGTCGCAGCCGCTGTCGCGCAGGTTGAGGGCATGGGCGTGGCCCTGGCTGCCGTATCCGATGATGGCGATGCGCCGTCCGCGCAGATCGTCCAGGTTCGCATCTTTGTCGTAGTAGATCTTTGTCATGGGGTTCTCCGTTCCTTGCTTCTTGGGGGGTTCTCGATGGAATTCAAGATCAGGGTTTGATTTCCGGGTTGGTGCCACGCAGCATGGCCACCTTTCCGGTCCGGACCATCTCCAGAATGCCGTGCGGGCGCAGGAGCTCGACCAGCCCGTCGACCTTGGCCCCGTCTCCGGTCACCTCGATGATGGCCGAGTCCCGGGCCACGTCCACGATGCGACCACGGAAGATCTCGGCCAGTTGGGCCAGTTCCGCGCGTTCGTCGGCCGCGCAGCGAACCCGGATCAACGCCAGGTCTCGGTCCACGGTGGGCAGGTCCGTCACATCGGTGACTTCCGCGACCGGAATGAGTTTTCGCAGACTCTCCTCGACCAGGCGGGCGGGCACGCGCGCGGTATCGACCACGATGGTCATGCGAGAGAAGTCCTTCACCTCACTCTGACCCACGGTGAGGCTTTCGATGTTGAAGGCACGCCGGCGGAAGAGGCTCGCCACTCGATTGAGCACGCCCGGGGCATCCTGAACCCGGGCCACCAGGGTGTGCCTCATGCCAGCACTTCCTGAAGGGCGGGTCGCCGGATCATGGCGTCGAGCGCCGCTCCCGCCGGGACCATAGGGAAGACCGACTCCTCCTGGACCACCCGGAAGTCGATGAGGGCGGCCTCTCCGGAGGCCCGCGCGGTTTGAATGGTCGGGATGACCTCCTCCCGCCGGGTCACCCGGTGGCCGGAGATGCCGTAGGCGTCGGCCAGCTTCACGAAGTCGGGCGAGAGCATGGGGGTGGAGGCGTAGCGCTTCTCGTAGAAGAACTCCTGCCACTGGCGGACCATGCCCAGGAAGCCGTTGTTGATGATGGCGATGTTGATGTCGAGCTTTTCCTGCTGAATGGTGGCGAGCTCGGCCTGGGTCATCTGGAAACCGCCGTCTCCCGCCACCACCCACACCTCGGCCTCGGGCCGGGCGCACTTGGCCCCGATGGCCGCGGGCAGGGCGAAGCCCATGGTGCCCAGGCCCCCGGAGGTGATCAGGCTGCGCGGGCTTTCGTGCGCGTAGTACTGGGTCTCGAACATCTGGTGCTGGCCGACATCGGTCACGATGATGGCGTTGCCCTTCGTGGCCTCCCACAGGTCGTGAATGACGTGGGCCGCGTACAGCCGGCCATCCGCCTCCTGGTGCAGGATGTCCCTCGCCTTGGTGTCGGAACGGCCGGCCGCGATGTCCTTGACCCACCGGTCGTGTCGCTTCTCCGGGGCCAGGGGGGTGAGACGCTCGAGGGTGTCGCGAAGATCCCCCACCAGGGCCACGTCGACGGCCACGTTCTTCCCCACCTCGCTGGCGTCGATCTCGACATGGATCTTGCGGGCGTTGGGCGCGTAGGTCTTGAGGCTGCCGGTGACCCGATCGTCGAAACGCATCCCGAAGGCGAGGAGGAGATCGGCGTTCTGAATGGCCTGGTTGACGAAGGCCTCGCCATGCATACCCATCATTCCGAGCGAGAGGGGATGGGAGGCCGGGAAACCGCCCAGGCCGAGAAGGGTCGAGGCCACCGGGGTGCCGGTGCGTTCGGCGAATTCGATGAGGGTGCGGGTGGCTCCGGACTTGATCACCCCGTACCCGGCCAGGATCACCGGTCGCTCGGCCTGTCGGATCAACTCCGTGGCCCGTTGGAGGTCTTCCTGTTTCGGTTCCGGGCGCTTATGCAACGTTGGGTAGTGGACGGTTTCCGGCCAGACGAATTCGGTGGCGTGCTGCTGGGCGTCCTTGCAGATGTCGACCAGAACCGGTCCCGGCCGGCCGTGGCGGGCAATGGCAAAGGCCTCTCTCAGGGCGGGTGCGATGTCCTCCGCGCGGGTCACCAGGGCGTTGTGCTTGGTGATGGGAAGAGTGATGCCGGTGACGTCGGTTTCCTGGAAGGCGTCGGTGCCGATCAGATGAGAGGCGACCTGACCGGTGATGAAGACGGTGGGAACGGAGTCGAGCATCGCGTTCGCGATTCCCGTGACCAGGTTGGTGGCCCCCGGTCCGGAGGTCGCGATGGCCACGCCCACCTTTCCCGAGGCCCGGGCGTACCCGTCCGCCATGTGGGCGGCGCCCTGTTCGTGGCGGACCAGCACGTGGTGGATGCCGGGATACTCGCCCATGGCGTCGTAGGCGGGAAGGACGCAGCCGCCTGGGTACCCGAAGACCACGTCCACCCCCTCGAGGAGCAGGCTCTCCCAGAGGATCTGCGCCCCCGTGAGTTTTCTTCCGACGCTTGTCCGGTCGCTCATGTTGATTTTGCTCTTTCCTGAAGGTGAGCCCTCAAAAACCAAAACCCCCGAGGTCTCCCTCGGGGGTTTCGATGATCTCGGGCTTGTCCTGCCTAGATCACCGACCCCCCGGGCCCAATAAGGAGGACCGCAAGGAGGAGAATCGAAATTTCGAGCGAGGACACGCCGGCGGACCGGGAGGTGAGCCGAGCTGAAATCTGGCAAGTCATGACAGAAGGGGGAGGTTACCGGCACTTCCTCCGGCAAGTCAAGCGGGCGCCTGGACCCCGGTACGAAAGGGGACCCGGAACGCCGGTACTATTTCCGCGCGCGCCAGGCCTGTTCGGTCATGGGCTGGATGGCTTCCAGCTTCCGCCTCGCGAACTGTGCATTGAGGGCGGCGCGCTCCTTCGAGACGGCATCGAACCTGGCCCAGGCCGTATCCAGGTCGCGCGAGAGTGCGGTCATGCGATCGAGCTGCGACTTCGTGGGCCGGCCGTTGTAGCCGTTGACGTTGCCGTAGAGCATCCCCAGTTCCTCGCGCAGCTTTTCCTCGCCGGAGATTCCCTCGCCCTCCTGCTGAGCCACCAGGGCCACGCGCTGGGATTCGAGGCCTTCGGCGAAGGCGGTCACTCGCTTGGAGAACGCCGTGTCTTTCGCGGCGAGCTTGCCCAGACGGTCATGGGCCTGATCGCGCAGATCGGCGATCGACTCGACCAGAAAGGTGAGGCGCTCCACCAGAGCGAACAATTTGGCCGTGGTTTCACGCTGCAGGGTCTGGTCGGCTGCGCTGTAGGCCACCCGAGGGTCAGCGACCAGAGCGACCTCTCCCTTGAAGGTGTCCTTGTTCTTGATCGCGGTGACCGAGTAGGTCCCGGCCGCGGCCCGGGCTCCGAAGAACGCGCCCAGAGAGGGGATCAATCCCGCTCCGGCGGCGAATCGGGGTGCCTGCTCGCGGGTGGACCATTGAATGCGATTGAGGCCGCGGCGCTTGCTCGCGGGAATGGTGGCGAGCAACCGGCCGCTTCCATCCCGTACCTCGAACCTGAAGTCGCCGATCACATGGCGTTTCCTCGAGTAATAGACGATCGACGCGCCGCCTTCGGGGCTCACCCCCGCGAACTCATGGTCGCCGAACCAGGAACCGCCGCCGAATCCGCCGCCGTCGACCAGAAGCTGGCCCGGCCGGGTGGGCAGGAAGGCGAAGTCGGTGTTGAGCACGGCCTGAGTCAGGCCCCGGAGAGGGGTGATGTCGTCGAGGACGTAGATGCCGCGGCCGTGAGTGGCGAGGACCAGGTCGTGATCGCGGGGGTGGACGACCAGATCGCGAACCGGAACCATGGGAAGGCCGCTGGTGAACTGGGCCCACTGCTTGCCGCCGTCGAGGGAGATGAACAGGCCGGTCTCGGTGCCGAGGAAGAGGAGATCCGGATTCACCACGTCCTGCTTCACCACGTGGGCGTAGCCCTTCGTGTCCGCGGTGGCGAGCGAGGTCCAGGTCCGGCCGAAGTCGGTGGTCTTCACCACGTAGGTGGCCATGTCTCCGGTCATATGGCCGTCGAAGGTGGCGAACGCGGTGCCTTCATCGTGGGAAGAGGCCTCGACCCGCGACACCCAGGTTCCCTTGGGCACGCCCGTGCTTGCGGCCACGTTGGTCCAGGTCTTGCCGCCATCGCGGGTGACCTGCAGATTCCCGTCGTCGGTTCCCACCCAGATGAGGTCGGGATTCTTCGGCGATTCGCTGATGGCGAAGATGGTGGTGTGATTCTCGGCGGTGGAGTTGTCGCGGGTCAGACCACCGGACTCCTGCTGGCGCTGTTTGGCCGGATCGTTGGTGGTGAGGTCGGGAGAAATCTTCTCCCAGCTCTCGCCCCGATCGGCGGAGCGGAAGAGGAACTGGGCCCCGATGTACATCACCCCTTTGCGGGTGGGCGAGAGGTGAATGGGGGTGTTCCAGTTGAAGCGGTACTTCGGGTCTCCCACCACGGGCGAGGGCTTGATGTCCTTCTGTTCGCCGGTCTTCCGGCTGGTGCGGAAGACGTTGCCGCCCTGGTACTCGCTGTAGACGAGGTCTTCGTCATTGGGATCGGGGAAGGCCCAGAAGCCGTCTCCTCCGGTGAGCGCGCTCCAGTCGCGATTGCCGATGGGACCGCTCTTGCGTGACGGCCCCCACCAGGAGCTGTTGTCCTGCAGGCCGCCGTAGACGTTGAAGGGAAACTCCATGTCCAGGGCCACGTGGTAGAACTGCGACAGGGGCAGGTTCTCGATGAACAGCCACCGGTTGCCCCGGTCCCAGGAGTGATAGGCGCCGCCGTCGCTGCCCAGGAGAAGCTCGTCGGTGTTCTTCGGATTGACCCAGATGGCGTGGACGTCACCGTGGAAATTACCGGACAGGGCGCTCCAGGTCCTGCCCCCGTCGTCGGAGGTTCCCGCTCCGTAGCTCGTCTTGTAGACGCGGTTCGGGTTGATCGGATCCGCGACGAGACGGGAGAAGTAGAAGGGCCGGCCGGCCACCACCGCGGCGGTGCTGATGAGCGACCAGGTCTCGCCCGCATCGTCCGACCGATAGAGCCCGGTCTTCTTCGCCTCGACGGTCGCGTACACCACCGTCGACTTCGCGGGCGAGACCTCCACCGCGATGCGTCCGAGGTCGCCCTCCGGGAGGCCCTTGGTGAGCCTGTGCCAGGTGGCGCCGCCGTCGGTGGACTTGTACAGGCCGCTCTTCGGCCCGCCCGAGTTGAAGAAGTCCGGAGAGCGCCGATGCTGCCAGAGGCTCGCGTACACGACCTGCCCGTCCTTTGGATCCACGGAGAGGTCGGCGCAGCCGGTGTCCGGGGCTCCTGCGAGCGCCTTCTCCCAGGTCTTTCCGGCATCTGGGGTGACGTAGACGCCGCGCTCGTCGCTGTCGGCGAACAGGGGACCGAGCGCGCAGGCAAAGACCTTGGATGAATCCGTGGGGTCGATGGCGACTCGGGCGATGCGCTCCGTCTTCTCGAGGCCCAGTTTCTGCCAGTTGTCTCCACCGTCGGTGGAGCGGTAGATGCCGTCGCCCACGGAGACGGAGTTCCGAACCCAGGACTCGCCCGTGCCCACCCAGATCGTTTTCGGGTTCTTCGGATCCACCTTGATGTCGCCGATCGAGGGGTTGTACTTGTCGAAGACGGGCTTGAACTTGACCCCGCCGTCGTCAGACTTCCACAACCCCCCCGTGGCCCCGCCCACGTAAACGGTCAGGCGATCTCCAGCAACCGCGGCCATGGCCGAGACCCGGCCGCTCATCACCGCCGGCCCGATGCTCCGAGCCTCCAGACCCCCGAAGGTATCGGAATCGACCTTGACGTCCTGGGCGGAGGCGAAACCGGCGATGGCGACAGCGGCCAGAGCCGGGGCCAGCCTTGAAAAGCGTGGTTTCATGACCCTTGATCTCCTCTAATCAAATAACCGTGGATGGCGCGCGTCGGCGAGGTTCTCGCCGCGCCGCAAAATAGGAACGGCCCTCCGGGAAGGGCCGCGGGTACGGATGCCGTGCTTCGCAACGGCCGTGGCTACTTCACCACCGGGGCGGCCGGAGCCTCTTTTTTGGCGGGCATCACGAATCGGGTGTCGTCGAGGGTGGGATTGATTTCGATCTTCGAGATGGTGATGATCTGGCGGCCGTGCGAGCCTTTCTGCCCGCTGTCGATGGAATGGGCCATGATGAGGCCGTCCACTTCCTTGTAGTCGCCCAGGATGGTGTCGCCCTCCACCTCCGACCCGCGGCGCGTGCTCTTGGATTCGATCTTGATTTCGAGGTCGCTGTCGGTATCGATATAGACGGTCCGGACGTCGCCGTTCTTGAGCGTGACCTTCAGCTTGTAGGCGTCCGTCCCCTCGACCTTTTCCTTGCCCAGGTACTCGATGGTGTGCCCCTTGGTCTTGTAGTCGACGAGGAACCCGTCCATGTCCGCCTGCTCCACCGCATCCTTCATTTCCTCGGGCGAGAGCGCTTCGGGGTTGGGATTGCCCTGGATGGGCATGAGCTTCCAGCCGGTGCTGCCGTTCAGCACCATGGGGGTGAGGGTCATGCCCTGGAAGGTGATGTCCAGGCGAACCTTGTCGCCACGTTTTTGCTCGATCACCGCCGGCGCCTCCATACCGGGGCCGATGGTGATGCTGCCCGTGATCCTCATGGACTGTACGGCCCGGATCGTGGCCAGTCCTCCCTTGGCTTCGAAGTTCCTGGCGAGGATCTCGTCAACCGTCTGGGCCGGGGCCAGAGTGGCGAGAGCGAGGGCGGAGGCGGCAAGGAGGTATTTCATGGGATCTCGGTTGCTCTTTCGGAAATCAAACGACGGTCAGTTTACTTCCCGGGGAGAGCACGCGGCCAACCCTTGGGATCGGATGGTCGGTTCCGTCCCCATCGTCTTATCGTCACTAGACTTGGGGCGATGAGACTACTCGGAATCGCGTTCCGGAACCTCCTGCGGGCGCGGCGGCGCAACGCTCTGGCCGGAGGAACGATGGCGCTCGGCACCGCCGCGCTGATCCTGGGGAGTGGTCTGTCGGATGGAATCGCGCGCCAGCTCACCGACAACCTGGTGGCGGTCCAGACCGGAGAGATCATGGTGGTAAAGCGGGAGGAAGGCTTCCTCCGACAAAACTCTCCCTTCGACGCCTACTCGAACGAGCGCATCCCGCAAAGCGGAGCTGTGATCCGGGAACTCGAGGCCCGATCGGGCGAACTGGGTCTTGAGCAGGTGGCGCCCTACCTCCACGCCCGGGGAACCGCCATCGCCTCGAACCGGTCGACCCCTGCCGTGGTTCTGGGGATCGTGCCCGACCGCGAGCCGGAGCTGTTCAAGGCGCTTCCCCCCGTGAAGGGCTCGGTGCTGGGCGGACAGCCGGAGGAGGTTTACGTGGGCGAACCCGTGGCCCGCATTCTGAAACTCGGGGTGGGCGACGCGGTTTCTCTGCTGGTGCAGACTCCCGAAGGGGCCATGAACTCCCTGGATGCGGTGGTGTGCGGCATATTCAGAAAAGGAGCGCCCTGGTACGACAACACTTTCTTCGTCCCTCTCGAGGCGGCCCGGCGGCTTCAAGACTCGCCGGACGGAGTGACCAACATCAAACTCCGGGTCAGGGGTTCCGGCCGGGGACTCGAGCGGACCCGAGTCGCGGTCCTCGAGGCGGTGGAGCGGCTATCCCCCCTGACTTCGGTCGAAAGCGCCGAGGAGGCCGGCCGGTTCTCCTTCTCGATCATTCAGGCGAACCAGGTCAGCCTCACCGTCTTGTCCGTGTTCCTTTTCGCGGCGGCGGCGGTCGGAATCGTGAACGCCATGCTGATGAGCGTTCACGAACGCACCCGCGAGATCGGGACCATTCGAGCCATGGGGATGCGCCGGCGGGGCGTGGTCCGGCTCTTCCTGCTCGAGGGTCTGGCCCTGGGCGTGGTCGCCGCGGTTCTGGGCGTCGTGGCCGGGGGGGCGATGGTCCTCTACTGGGCCGGCGTGGGCATCAAGATGAACACGGTCACCCTGGTCTGGCTCGCCGGCGGCGATTTCCTCTACCCCCGGCTGGAGCTCCTGAGCGTCGTGCGGGCCGCTCTCGCCATCATCACCCTGTCCACTCTGGCCGCGGTCTATCCTGCCTACGCGGCAAGCTGTCTCGAGCCCCGGGAGGCGCTCCACCGGATCTGAAAGGCGGCGCCTAGTACAATTGAGGTTTCTTCTGCTTGGAGGCCCTCATGAGCACGTCCCGCCGCCTGTTGCTTCTCCTCGGTTCCGCCGTGCTATGGACGGCCTGCGCCTCGGTCAAGCCACCTTCGGTCAGAGTGGCCGGCGTCCACCTGGACGGTGTGTCGCTCACCGGCGCCCGGGTGGACGTGGGTCTGGAGATCAGAAACGTGAACCCCGAGGACCTTTTCATCGAACGGTTCGACTACGAGATCAAACTGAACGGCAAGGTTCTGGGCCACGGTTTTCAGTCTGAACCGTTGATGCTGCGAGGCTTCGAGGAAGATCGGGTCATGTCCAGGCTGGACATCAACTTCCTGAAGGTCCCCCTGGTGGTGAAGGACGCCCTGGACCGGGACCGGGTAAAGGCCGAGGTGAAGGGGACCTTCTATGTGCGTGAGGGCACGGGGCTGCGCAAGATCAAGTTCGGCAGTCACGGGGACGTGGACCTCAATCGGGGGCCCTCCAGGGACCCGCAAAAGCCCTGATCCTGCTGTTTCACCAAGGTTTGACGATCAGGAAATCGAACACTAGACTGCTCCAGGTCTCTCCCGTAACCTTTGGAGTTTCTGACTGATGATTGCTTTCGGATGGTTCGGTCCCAGCTCCGCCGGGACGGCATGAAGGTCAAGGTCCTCGGGTGTTACGGCGGAATCGCCCCCGGCCAGGGCATGACCTCGTTCCTGGTCAACGACACCGTGGCCCTCGATGCGGGCGGCCTGTCCTTCGCCCTGCCCGTGGAACAGCAGGCGAAGGTGAAGGATGTCTTCATCTCTCATGCCCATCTCGACCACACCTGCTGCCTCCCTTTTCTGATCGATAACAGTTTCGCCTCGCCCGGATTCTCCCTGCGGATTTACGGGATTCACGAAGTCGTGACCGCGCTCTCCAGGCATCTGTTCAACGGGTCGCTCTGGCCTGATTTCACCTCGATTCCGGACGACCTCACCCCCGTCCTCAAACTCATCACGCTCGAGCCCGAAAAGGTGGTGAAGGTCGGAAACCTCAAGATTCGGGCGGTGCCGGTCTCCCACTCGGTGCCCACCACCGGTTTCATCGTGGACGACGGGGAGGTTTCCCTGGCTTTTTCGAGCGACACCGGGCCCACCCAGCGTTTCTGGGATGTCGCGAACGCCACGAAGAATCTCAAGGCGGTCATCACCGAGTCCTCGTTCCCGAACGGGGAAGAAGGTCTGGCCCGGATTTCCGGCCATCTGACCCCAGCCATGCTGGGGACGGAACTGGCGAAGCTGAAGCGCGACGTCCCGGTCTACATCTACGGGGCCAAACCGCGCTTCGTCAGCCGGATCAAGAGGGAACTTGGAGCCCTCAAACGGAAGCACCTCAAGATGTTCGTCCAGGGCCGGACCTATAAGGTCTGACCGCAAAGGGTGCTTCCGGGGCGGATGGGCGGGCGGGTCCGGCGCCCCGCATCCTCCGGGACCGCCCCTGGAGTAAAGGGGGTTGGGATCGGTTGCCCCTTGGTGAAGCGCGCCATGAGGCCCATACTGTGTCCGTGGGGTAATGGATAATGCACCATTTTCCTTGTGCTAGAGTTCCCGCCGAACACAACATATTGGGGTAATTCCGCTTTCATGATGCGTCTGGATCAGGTTGAAATCGTTGGCTTTAAGTCGTTTTGCGACCGTCAGGAACTGACCTTTCAAGGAGGGGTCACCGGGATCGTGGGACCCAACGGCTGCGGCAAGAGCAACATCTCGGACGCGATCTCCTGGGTGCTGGGCGAACAGAGTGCCAAGAGTCTCCGCGGCGGGTCCATGTCCGACGTCATTTTTGCCGGAACCACTTCCCGGCAGCCCGTGGGCATGGCCGAGGTCAACCTGAAGCTCACCGGTCTCAACGGCCGCAGCCCCGACGGTCGTGAGGAATGCACGATTTCCCGAAGGCTCTACCGCAACGGCGAGAGCGAGTACCTGATGAACGGCTCCACCTGTCGTCTGCGTGACATCCATGAGTTGTTCATGGACACCGGGCTCGGGTCGAAGGCGTATTCGTTCATCGAGCAGGGCAAGATTGGCCAGATCCTTTCCAACAAACCCACCGATCGGCGAGCCCTCATCGAGGAGGCCGCGGGGGTTACGAAATACCGGGCTCGACGCCGTCAGACCCAGCTGAAGCTCGACGCCACCCAGGCGAACCTGCTTCGGGTGAACGACATCGTCACCGAAGTCGAGAAGCAGCTCGATTCCCTGAAGCGGCAGGCTTCGAAAGCCCGCCGTCGCATGGTCCTCCAGGAAGAGCAGCTGGGTCTCGACCGCATCGTCTACGGACGTACCTTCATCGGACTCCGCACCGACGCCGAAGGGCTGGCGGCACGGTCCGGGGTCGAGGTCGATCGTGCGGAGAGGATCGACGCCACCATCACCACGGCGGAGGCGGGGCTTGAAGCGGGGCGGCTGCGGGTGACGGAGCAGGAGAAGGCACTCGAGGCCATCCGCGTCGAGCACTCCGACCTGACCCTGAAGGCGAACCGCCACGAAACCCACTCCGCGTACTGTCGCGACCAGTCCAAGGATGCGATCGCGCGGTCCGAGGCGTCATCGCAGGAGGCCGAGGACCTGCGGGCGCGTCTGTCGCCGGTGGGCGAGGC